>CAYWVG010000118.1:0-5616 GCA_964461645.1 uncultured Sulfurimonas sp.
GTTCTATTTTTAAGATTAGCATAACTTTTAAAATTCTCATCTTTTGGCGCATCTAGATAATCTTCTCTAACAAACCTATACTTAGCATCTGCATACTCTTTGCTCTTATCTCTATTTAGTCCAATGCGATATGAAGTAAAGACTTTAAAATCCTTCTTAGTAGATGAGACTAAAGAGATGTCTTTTTGGTGTTTGTCAAAATAGTCTTGAAGCTCCTCATGTTGCGTGATGTTGCTATCTATGAGAGAAGCAAGGTATTTTTTTACCGTAGCACTTCCAGCAAAGTATGAGTTTTTATGTTTTATGCCTCTCATTAGGATGCTGCCTAGAAATACTCCATCTCCAAAGGTGATGCCAGCCCCACCTCTTTGCCACGCTTTTTTATGTACATAGATATAGTTATGAGTATCTCTTAGTAAATCATCTTGATGGACAAAGGGATCTTTGTGAGATTTACTATCATAAAAATAGAACTCTATCTCAGTTAATTCTATCTCTATATCTTCTATTTTTAGGATTTTTTCATTTAAGATACTCTGCGCAGTATCGTAAAACAGCACCTCTAAAGACGCGATAGATTTGTCACTTTTTTCAATTTTATCATGAAGTTTAGTAAACCACTGTTTCATAAAAATTTCCCTCCTTTTCTAACAAAGTTGATAATAATCACACTTAAGAGAGATACCACAATGATGATAGATATAACGCCAAGAGTGCCCTGTGTTCCATCAGTAAATGGAAGCCCACTTGTGTTGATACCAAAAAAACCAACTATAAGGTTTAGTGGTAAAAAGATGGCTGAGATGATGGTTAGTGTGTAGATTAGATGGTTCATCTTGTCATTTATGCGAGCTGTGTAAAAACTATATAGATAGTCTAGTTTTGAGTACTGAAGTGTTGCTGAGCGAAGGGTTCTATCTATGTGTTCGTGGAGGTTCATGTAGTTATTTATGGGAAAATCATCTCTGCTTTCATAATGACTTATCATCTCATCCATGGTTGATTCAGTATGCATCAAAATCCTCTCAATGCGAAGAATATCTCTCTTTAGCTCCAACCATTTTTTCATAAAACTATTTATGTTTTGATTGTCATATAGATCTTCTTCTATGTCGGCTATCTCGTCTCGATATTTTTCAAAAGCTTTTAATAGTTTGTCTATGATATTGTTTAAAATATTGTGCGTAGATATAAACTTATCATCTAGTTTCGTTAGTTCATCATTATTTCTATCGTACAAAAAGCTATGCTCATTAGTAATGATAAAACCAACTGAACTAAACTTTAGCTCATCTTCAACGATGGGAAGTCGTACAATAAGAAGATCATACTCATCATTTACATCAAAGAGTGATGGATGAACTTCGTTTTTTAAATCTTCTAAATGTAGTTTGTCAATACTATCTTTTATATCTAATATCAGATTATTTTTTAACATAGAACTCTATACCCTCTTCATGAAGTTTTTTGACTATCTTTTGGCTGAGTTGAGATTTGAATTCCATTATCTGATGGTATGGAGTTACATACCAGATATAGAGAATAAAACAAGGCTCAATAGAGTCTGGAATAAGATGAATACGAGGTCTAAAGTCACGGGAACGCATCCCGTAACGTTTTTTGAGATTACCATACTGTTTTGACGCTACTTCCATATATCTCTCAGTCACTTCAAGAGTTATATCGTTTGTAATCTCTTCAACTTTTGCGGTGTCAGATGCGAAGGGAATTCTAAATTCTATGAGGTCATAGATGGTCTTCATTTTATCATGTGTATAGTTATAAATATAGTTAGTTACAAAGTAATTGTTTGGTACAAAAACGACTCTACCAGCTCTTTTTAGTTGTAAGGAGGTAGTGTTGTTGATGCTCTCATAGATGGTCATCTTAAGGGGAGAGATATCTATAATCTCACCAATTATCGGATTGTTATTCATATATAGCAAAACTCTATCGCCAATCTTTACAGAACCACCAAAAGAAAGATGTATCCACGCTACTATACTTTGAAGATACTCTTTCATGGAGATAGTGATGGCAGCTGCTATAAAGCCTATAAGTGTTGCGGCATAGATTATGTTGTTGATATTAAATGCTATGACTACTAAAAAGAGAATTAGAAAAAAAGAGATATTTAAGATTTTTTTTATCCTAAAGAGCTGATCTTCATCTTTAGTTTTTTTGATAATAAAGTACTTTAATATATGAAAAAGTATAAAAATAACCATGATGACAGCGAGATTGATACCATGTCGTGGGAGTTGTGTTATCTCATAACTTTTAAGATCATACAAATAAGCTTCTTTAGAGCGTTTTAAAACCTCTTTTTTATGCTCAAGTAAGCCTTTTGCATTGTCAAAAAAGTCTATAGCCTTGATTAGATGTTCTTCTTTGGTTACATCTTTTTTCTCTTGAGATTGTGTAATAATTAATTCTTTGCTTAGATAATCTTGAGCATCTTCGTACTCTTTTTCTAAAATGGTAAGTTTTTGATTTTGTATATTGAAGTTACTGTTTTTGTTTTTAAAGAGGTATTCGATGATGTTTACTTCTTTTGTATCTGGTGCTACACCAATCTTCTCAAGCATCCCATCAAAGGATTGAGGCAGTTCATCTAGTATCTTTCTTTTACTAGTTTTTAGTGTTAAAAGTTGCGTGAGTTCAGCTTTTCTTTTGCCACTAGCTCTTTGAACTTCGTTTTTAAGTATTTTTATCTCTTCTTCTAAGTTATTAGCTTTGAGTGAGTTGCTATATATTTGAAGCCAAGTATTGTTTTTTTTATCAAGATAATCAAAATCTTCGGCATAAGCGAAACTAAAAAGTAGTAAAAAAGCTAAAAAGAAAGTAAATAAATGTTTCAAAATCTCTCCAAAATAGTTATACAAGCTAGGGTATTATACACTTAAAATAACAAAAATTATATGGGTACTAAAGGTTTAAGATTTATAACAATATGGATATAATAGTGATAATTAAGAGTAAGATTTTATAAAATATTTTTAGAGGTCAATGGGTGATTTAGATGAAGATTATTGGTAGAAGAGAATTTATATCGATTTTAGATTTAGAGCTTTACAATTTAGATGCAAAGATAGATACAGGGGCGGATTCTAATGCCTTGCATTGTGATGATATAGAGATTGACGATAAGGGATTTGTTCATTTTACCTTGCAAGATGAAGTGCATGAGGCTTACCACGATAAAAAAATAGTTATGCCACTTCACTCTATAAAAAGAGTAAGAAGTTCAAATGGAAAACTTCAAGAGAGAGCATCTATAAAAGTGAGTGTGGAATTTTTTGGTAAAAAATACAAAACAATTATTTCTTTAGCAGATAGAGCAGATATGAAGTACCCAATGCTCATAGGTAGAAAGTTTTTAAGTGGAAAATTTTTAGTAGATGTGTCAAAAGAATATATAGCAAAAAAAGATGAAAAGGTAAAAATATGAGAGTTTATATACTATCAAGAAATAAAAATCTTTACTCTACAAAAAGACTTGTAGAAGCAGGAAGACAAAAGGGTTGGGAAGTAAGAGTTATAGATTATTTAAAATGTAGTATAGAGATTATGAAGGGGCAACTTCACATAAACTATTTGGGGGCTCAACTACCTATACCAGACGCCATCATCCCTCGCATAGGTGCGAGTAGAACTTTTTATGGTACTGCGATGATAAGACACTTTGAGATGATGGATGTCTTCTCAACATCAGGTAGTTTAGCAGTCTCAAGAAGTAGAGATAAACTAAGAAGTCTGCAGATTCTCTCAAGAAAAGATGTAGATATGCCAAAAACTGTCTTTGCATCTAACAAATCAAGTGCAAAAGATGTGATAGCACTTAGTGGTGGCGCACCCCTGATACTTAAAATCCTAGAAGGAACTCAAGGTGTTGGAGTGGTTTTAGTAGATAGTGAAAAAGCTGCAAAGTCAGTCCTTGATGCTTTTTACGGAATGGATGTAAATCTTCTTGTTCAAGAGTATATAGAAGAGGCGGGTGGAGCGGATATCCGTGTGTTGATAGTAGGTGGCGAAGTTGTTGGAGCTATGAAACGTCAAGGTGCAGAGGGAGATTTTAGATCAAACCTGCATCAGGGTGGAAGCGCAACAGCACACAAATTGACCCGCAAAGAGAAGTCGACTGCTTTAGCTGCTGCTAGGGCCATGGGTCTTGGTATCTGTGGAGTAGATATGATTCCATCAGCTCGTGGACCACTTGTAATGGAAGTAAATTCATCACCTGGGCTAGAGGGGATTGAAAAGTCTACAAATATAGATATAGCTGGAAAAATCATGGATTATATTGGTGCAAATGTAACTCCAAAATCTGATGTAGTTAGTAAAAAAAGAAAGATTAAAAAAGATAGCATAGGGGTTTAGGTTTAGATGCAAAAAGATAAGTTTATTTTGGGAAATGTAGAAGTAGCTAGAGGCACAAATACGACTATTTATATTGACTTGCCTAAACTATACAACACCCCAACTCAGCTCCCAGTAAGAGTTATGAGAGGGAAAAGAGATGGTCCTATTGTCTTTGTTAGTGCGGCGATTCATGGAGATGAGTTAAATGGTGTAGAGATAATCAGAAGATTAAGAAAGTTAGAAATTCTTAAAAAATTAAGAGGTACACTTATACTAGTACCTATCGTTAATGTTTATGGCATTATGACACTCTCAAGATATTTGCCAGATAGAAGAGATTTAAACAGAAGCTTCCCAGGGAGTGTTAAAGGCTCACTTGCTAGTCGTGTAGCAAAGATATTTTTTGATGAGATTGTCTCAAAGTGTGATCTGGGCATTGACCTTCATACTGCATCTATCCACAAGTCAAATCTACCTCAAATCAGAACAAATATCAACAATGAATACACATTTAACTTAGCAAAAGTTTTTCAAGCTCCTGTAATACTTCACTCAGAAGTAAGAGATGGCTCGTTAAGAGCAGTAGCACAAGAAAAAGGCGTACCTATTCTTTTGTATGAAGCAGGCGGAGCTTTAAGGTTTGATGAGACTTCCATCAGGATAGGTGTTCATGGAGTAATAAATGTCCTAAGGGCAAATGGTATGCTCCCAAGAGTATCTAAAAGAGTAAAAAAACTCCCAATAGTTACAAAAAATAGCCAATGGACAAGGGCTAACAAAAGCGGGATGCTAAGGACTATAAAAGCACTCGGAGATACCGTTCTTAAAGATGAAGTTGTAGCATATATAGATGAGCCTTTAAGCGATGCTACTATGGAAGTAAAATCACCTTTTGCTGGGGTTATCATTGGAAAATCAGAGATTCCACTTGTGCAAGAAGGTGATGCCATCTTTCATATAGCGAAGTTTAGAAACTTAAATGTTGCGGATGATAAGATAGAGTATTTTAATGAAGATGCAATAGAGCATAGCGAGTTTAATGAGCTAAATGATGAAGATATTATAGAGTAACAAATGGAGATTATCAAATAAATTTCGCTGCTTATCATTTGTTAATCTACTCTATGTTAAAGTAAGCGAAAAATTCAAATAGGATGCACATTATGAAACAATTTAGATCACTTGTCGCAATAGACTTTTCAGAAGATAGTTTTACGGTTTTAAAAAAAGCGATGGAGTTTACACAAAAAATAG
>CAYWVG010000119.1:0-5530 GCA_964461645.1 uncultured Sulfurimonas sp.
CCACTCTTATCACTAACACTTACTAATGCTCTCTTTGCCAAAACTATCCTTTTATTTTATAGTAATATCATTATCGTAATTTTATCTAAAACAATATTATGAAACTATAAGCTCATAGTTCAACTCTCTTGAAGAAAGGTTTAAATACTCTTTCATAAGTTTGAAAAAGAAAATATGTTGTAGAGGTTTATATGAAAAAGATTGCTATTTTATGTTCTGGTGGAGATGTCTCTGGAATGAATCCAGCGATAAAACAATTTGTAGAGTATTCCTTCAAAAAAGGTTTAATCCCACATTTCGTCCATGATGGGTATGAAGGTTTGATTGATGATAACATAAAAGAGGCTAGTTATTGTGATGTAGCAGGCATTATAAATCGTGGTGGCACAAAAATAGGGAGTGCAAGAAGCGCGAGATTTCGTGAAAAAAAATATAGAGGCATTGCAAAGAAAAACCTAGATGCTAGAGGAATTGATATGCTTGTTGCTCTAGGCGGTGATGGTTCATTTAAAGCTCTTGATATTTTTTATAGAGAAAGTGGTATAAAGTTTTGTGGGATTCCTGCAACTATTGATAATGATATCAATGGAACTGACTACTCTTTGGGAGTTGATACTGCTCTTAATATGATAAAACTATCTATTGATGCCATCAGAGATACTGCATCCTCATTTAAAAGGGCTTTCATTATTGAGACTATGGGTAGAAATTGTGGCTATTTAGCTCTTATCTCACACCTTACATCTGGTTCTGAGTTGTGCCTTATCCCTGAAGTTGAGTATGATTTAAAAACATATGAAAAAGAGTTTAAAAAACAGATAAAAAACGGTAGAAGATACTTTATAGCAATTGTCTCAGAAGGTATAAAACAAGATTCATCAGAGATCTCAAAATGGTTTGAGCAAGAGATTGGAATGGAGTCAAGAGTTAGTGTATTAGGTCATATTCAAAGAGGCGGCAACCCTAGCACATATGATAGACTTATGGCTTACAAGTTTGTAAATCACGCTATTGATGGGCTGCTTGATGGAAATAAAATGAATGTGATTTGCTATGCAAAGAATGGTTTTGAATTTAAAACGATTGAAGAAGTTACATCGAAGAAAAAAGAGCTAGACCCAGAGTTGCTCTCATACTTAAAGAACTGCTAAAGAGCAACACAAAGCCAAGAACTTGTTTGGGGACAATCTGGCTTTAACTTCTCTTAGCTTCGAACTCGCTCGAAGCTAAGGGCCTAAAAAAGTTGCTAAACTCTCTCTATAACTTTTTTAAAGGTATTAAAATAGTTGTCTTGTAACTCTTCTAAACTCATTAAAACATCATTTATTCTAATGCTATCTCCGCCAACTACTCCGATTTTCTCACATGCGAGTGACTCATCAAGCATAGCTTCAAAAGCTTCACAATTTTCAGGCGTAACTTCGATAATAGCTCTACTCATAGACTCTGCAAAGATATCTCTAGTGTCACTCACGCTCATCTCAACATCACATCCTAAGCCTGAAGTAGCTGCCATTTTTGCAAGTGCAATAGCAACACCACCACTACTTGCATCTTTAGCACACTCTAGTAGATGTTTTTTGTTTGCATCTATTACCAAATCCCAAAGTGCTAACTCTTTTTTATAGTCAATTGTTGGCATCACACCTGCAACTTTGTTAAAAAGCTCTTTCATATAGAGTGAGCCACCAAATTCGCTCTTTGACTCACCCACTAAGTAAAGAGCATTGCCCTTACCTTGAAAGCTTGACATCAAAACATTGTTTTGGTCATCATTTACACCAACTGTAGCAATTGATGGAGTTGGAAAAACAGATACTCCATTTGTCTCGTTATAAAGAGAAACATTTCCACCAATAACAGGAGTGTTTAGCTCAAGACAAGCCTCTTTTATACCTAAACAAGCTTGTGCAAACTGCCACATAACTTCTGGGTTTTCTGGGTTACCAAAGTTCAGACAATCTGTTATAGCTAGAGGTCTAGCTCCACTCATAGCAACATTACGCCCTGCTTCTATAGTTGCAGCTGCAGCACCTGCTTTTGGGTCTATATAGCAGTAACGAACATTACAATCAGCACTCATAGCAAGGGCTTTGCCATTCTCTTTTACACGTATGACTGAGGCATCAAGCATACCACCCTTTTTGATAGTGTTTGTTTGAACCATCGAGTCATACTGAGTATATATCCACGCTTTATCTACAACTTCCATAGACTTAGTAAGCTTCTCAAAGGCATCTTGATTTGAGACCTCTTCAAAGTCATCTATAGTAACATCTTTTAGAGCATCTAAGTAAGTTGGGCGACTCATAGGACGGTTTAACTCTGGTGCTTCTTCACTTACAGGATCGACTGGGACTTCTGCCACTTTTTCTCCGTGCCAAAAAAGTTCCATATTTCCAGTATCAGTTACTTCACCGATAACCGCAGCATCTAAGTCCCACTTTTCAAAAATATCTATAATTGCCTGCTCGCTACCTTTTTTTGCACAAAGAAGCATGCGCTCTTGGGACTCACTAAGCATAAAGTCATAAGGAGTCATCCCCTCTTCACGTGCTGGAACACGGTCAAGATGCATAATCATACCAGCGCCACTTCGCCCTGCCATCTCAAAAGATGAAGAAGTCAGTCCAGCTGCACCCATATCTTGGATGCCCACAACATGGTCAGTTTTAAAGAGTTCCATACAAGCTTCAAGTAGAAGTTTTTCAGTAAAAGGATCTCCCACTTGAACAGTTGGACGAAGAGATTTTGACTCCTCAGTAAAGCTATCACTACTCATAACAGCTCCGCCTAGTCCATCTCTTCCAGTCTTTGCACCTACATAGATTACAGGATTACCAACGCCATCAGCACGACCATAAAAAATCTCATCAGATTTTGCGATACCTAAGTTAAAAGCGTTTACTAAGATATTGCCATTATAACACTCATCAAAGCTAACTTCCCCACCAATAGTAGGGACTCCCATACAGTTTCCATAACCACCAATTCCAGCAGTTACACCACGAACTAAGTATCTCTGATGAGCTGATGTTTTATCATCACCTAAAATATTTCCAAATCTTAGTGCATTTAGAGATGCAACAGGACGAGCGCCCATAGTAAAGACATCTCGCATAATCCCACCAACACCAGTAGCAGCGCCTTGATATGGCTCTATAAAACTTGGGTGATTGTGTGATTCCATCTTAAATACAGCAGCATATCCACCACCGATATCTATAACTCCAGCATTTTCACCTGGACCTTGAATGACCCATGGAGCTTCTGTTGGAAAGCCTTTTAAATGTACTTTTGAAGACTTGTAAGAGCAGTGTTCACTCCACATCGCAGAGAAGATTCCAAGCTCTACTAAGTTTGGCTCTCTTTTTAAAATCTCTTTTATATGCGCATAATCATCTTGAGAAAGTTTATGATTTGCAAGCTGTGTCTCTATGTCTGGTAGTTGTTGGCTCACTGAAGATTCCTAAAAATTGATTTTTAATAGGGGGATTATATCTAATTAGTTCTAATAAGAGTTTTAATGAAACCCAAACTTATCTTTAGTTCTCTTATTTTTCTTTAAGGAGTAGATATCTTTGTACTCTATACTTACTATTTCATAGTGTTTTGTTTCATTTGGAAGTTTTACATAAAAGTCATCATCAGTCTCGTTATTTAGCATGGCTTTTGCTAGTGGAGAGCTCATTGAGATAAGACCTTGCTCTGGCTCACTCTCTAAAACACCACAAATGGTATATCTCTCTTCTTGTTTTGTTTTAATGTTATAAATAGTAACACTACTGCCAAAACTAACCTTGTCATGCTTAAACATGGATGGGTCAATAATTTGCGCTTTTTGTATCATGGAGTCGAGAAAAAAAAGCCTTTTATCTATAAAACGAAGTTTTTCTTTTGCCGCATGATAGTCAGCATTTTCACTTCTATCACCTTGTGCGGCAGCTATGAGTTTTTCTTTTGCAGTTTCTGGTTTTTCAACTTCAAGTAGATATTTAAACTCTTCTACTAAAAGGTCATAACTCTCTATAGTCATAGGCTCTTTAGTCATAATTAAACAGCCTATTTTTATTTATCAAAGCTCAGCTCTCAAAACCCAAAATATAGTAAGTTTCTTTGTTGTCAAGTTTATTTACTTTAACTTTAAACTTTTCACTAAAATGCTCAATTTTCTTATGAGCTTCTATTGCCGATTCTGAGCTTGGAGCCTCAACTTTTATCTTAAAATAATTATTTGAATTTGATAGTGCTACATAAGAACCATCAACCTTTAAATGATCATGGAGATCCATAATGTGCTTCTGAATTTTGTCATATCCTACAGTGTTATTTTCAATCTTCTCAAGTTGGCTCAAAAGAGCACTGTTTGGTGCATATCCTAGTTGAGTAAGCATTGCGTCTCTTTGCATGTCTATCCTTTTTCATATAATAGAAAAATAATATCAGTATATTGTAAATATTAAGTTATAATTGTAATAATAACTTAATTTCACCCAAAGAGAGCATTTATGAATGATGAAATACTAAAAAAAATCAAACAATTACCACCACTTCCAGAATCTGCATTACAAATCGAAGCTGTTTATCAAGATCCTGATAGTAGTTTTACTGATATGGTAAAAATTTTAGAAAAAGATCCTCTTCTTACTGCTGATATCTTAAAGGCTGCGAACTCTCCACTATATGGTTTTTCAAGAGAGATAAATGCAATATCTCAAGCCGTAGGGCTTTTTGGTATGGGAACAGTTAGAGGTTTCGCACTTGCGAGCATAGTTAAAAAAAGTTTTGCGCTAGATCTATCTCCATACAATATCAACAACGACATGTTTTCGGCGCTATCTAAAAAACAACATGGCTTAACAACTGCATGGTGTTTAAGAAAAGAAAATAAACTTCTTGGAGTTCTCTCCCCTGCGGCTTTTCTTGTAGAGATTGGTAAGGTTCTCATCTCTCAACAAATCATTACTGATGGAAAAGTAGAAGCTTTTCGAGAGGCACTACATGAACTACAAGACGTTGAAGCTGCTGAGAGAAAAATCGCAGGAGTTGATACACCAGAAGTAAGCTCTACTATATTTAAACACTGGAGATTTGAAGAGGGACTTGTAAACACAATAGCATTTTGTCAAGATCCAGACAAAGCAGAAGAACAAGATAAAAGGTCTGCGCAAATCTTACATGTTGTTCGTACTACTGTCCCAATAGATGGAGTAGTAACAGACGCAAGTGTAGAAGCTGCAAAAGAGTTGATAAGCAAATATGGGCTCGATATGCCAAGCTATGAACAAGCCTTAGAAAACATCAGATAAATCTGCTTTGAAATCTTTACTAATCAAGCTCACTCTAGGCCTGAGTGAGCAAGACATAAGCCCAGACGAACTGCCCCATATAAATAGTTTTTTAACAAAAGGCTATATTACCAAAAAGGGAAATCTATACAAGTTTAACTCAAAATACCGTGCTGGAACCCTAGGGCTTGTCCAAAAATCAACTGCTTACTTAAATGTTATAGGCGAAAATGTGCGTGACC
>CAYWVG010000120.1:0-5518 GCA_964461645.1 uncultured Sulfurimonas sp.
GATGGTGCAGTAGCAGCTCTTCAAGCTATCTCTTATGTAGATGAAAAACTAGGCTAAAAAAAGCACAAGTGCCGAGAGCTTCCTGCTGAAGGAAACTCAGCGCGCACGACGGAGTACCCCTTGGGGTATTAGCGTAGTAAAACGGACTTGTTCGTTTTGCGTGACAATTAAATGGGGAAAAGGTTCCCTTAAATTTATGGAATAAATTAAAGGAAAAATGTATGGTAAGAGTTGGAGTTTTTGGGGCCAATGGTAGAGTTGGGCAACTTGTAATAGATGATTTAAAAAGAACTGATGATATTAGCCTTAGTTCAGTATTTGTTAGAAATAAGTTAAATTTCTCTATAGACCCATCGATACTCGTAAGTACAGATGTAAAATCATTTTTAAAAGCTTGTGATATCGTTATAGACTTCTCCCTTCCTGAAGCTTGTGAAGTTTTGCTTGAAGCTGCTATAGAGACTCCTACACCTCTTGTTATTGGTACAACAGGGTTAAGTATGCATCAGCTAAATCTACTTAAACAAGCGAGTGAAAATATGCCTGTTCTTTATGCTACAAATATGTCTTTGGGTGTAGCACTTTTAAATAAACTTGTTTATCAAGCATCAGCTGCCTTAGAGGGTTTTGATATAGAGATAGCTGAGATGCACCACAAACATAAAAAAGATGCACCAAGCGGAACGGCTCTTACTCTAGGAGAATCAGCTGCATCTGCCCGCGGACTCGACTTAGACAGCGTTCGCGTAAGTGGAAGAGATGGTAACATTGGTGAGCGAAGCAAAGATGAGATCTCAGTTATGGCTCTAAGAGGTGGTGACATTGTAGGCCGTCATACTGTTGGTTTTTATAATGAGGGAGAGTTTATAGAGCTAAACCATACTGCGACCTCAAGAAACACTTTTAGTAAAGGTGCCATTAGAGCAGCATCATGGTTAGTTGGAAAAAAACCAGGTCTTTACTCTATAAGTGATTGTTTAGAGTTATAAGTATTATAAAAAATTTAAGACAATTCAAGTATACTTCCAAAATCGATAAAGTGTGAGCTTATTGTTTAGGGCTTTGCTCGAAAAGCGTCATAATAAAAGAACAAGGAATAAATTTTGCGAGAAGATGTTAATGAAAAATGTGCAGTTGTAGGTATTTACGGTCATAAAGAAGCTTCAAGATTGGCTTACTTTGCGCTTCATGCACTTCAACATCGTGGACAAGAAGCAGCAGGAATAAGCTCTGCTGATGGAGAGAGGCTCTACACTATCAAAAAACGCGGTTTAGTTATGCGCGTTTTTGATGAAGCTAAACTAAAAACACTTAGTGGTTCAAGTGCTATTGGCCACACTCGCTACTCTACTGCTGGAAACGACTCTATCTTAGATGCTCAGCCAGTATTTGCCAGATATGATTTAGGTGAGATGGCAATAGTTCACAACGGAAACTTTACAAATGCCGATGAAATCAGGAACCGACTTATAGATAAAGGTGCGATTTTTCAAACCTTTATGGATACAGAGAACCTTATTCACCTCATAGCAAAGAGTGAGAAGAGAAAACTTCTAGCTAGAATTATAGACGCTGTTCAAAGAATCGAGGGTGCATTCTCACTTGTCTTTTTAAGTAGAACAAAGATGTTTGCAATGCGAGATCGCCACGGTTTTCGCCCACTAAGTCTTGGTCGTCTTCCAAATGGTGGCTATATTGTTGCATCTGAGACCTGTGCTTTTGACCTTGTTGGCGCTGAGTTTATAAGAGATGTAGAACCAGGTGAACTTCTGATTTTTGAAGAGAACAAAGAGCCTATAAGTATAAAAGTTTTTGAGCCAACTCCAAAACACTGTATATTTGAGTATGTTTATTTCTCAAGACCAGATTCAATGGTTTTTGGTCAGTCAGTTTATAAAACAAGAAAGGCTATGGGAAAAGAGTTGGCACACATAAAACCTGTAGAAGCAGATCTAGTTATTCCTGTTCCTGATGGCGGCGTTCCAGCTGCTATTGGCTACTCTCAAGAGAGTGGCATTCCTTATGAGATGGGAATTATGAGAAACCATTATATAGGGCGAACTTTTATAGAGCCAACTCAAGAGATGCGAGATCTAAAAGTAAAGATGAAGCTCTCTCCTATGACAGACATTATCAAGGGTAAAAGAATCATTGTAATTGATGACTCAATCGTTCGCGGAACTACTTCAAGAAGAATAGTTAGAATGTTAAAAGAAGCTGGGGCTAGCGAAGTTCATATGCGCGTCTCTTCTCCTCCGACAACTGATCCATGTTATTATGGTGTAGATACTCCAAACAAAGATAAACTTATAGCTGCAAATATGAGTGTAGATGAGATATGCAAGTTTATTGGAGCCGATTCATTGGCTTACTTAGATGAAGCATCACTACTAAGAAGTGTAAATTCTAAAGGTGACAACTACTGTACAGCCTGCTTTACTGGTAAATATATCGTTTAAAAATCACAAATATATCTTTTGATATGAGATAGTCTTAACTAAAGACTTTGTGATGCAAAGGGAAACTCAAGTGCAACAAATCTATACTTTTGGCAACTACTTAAAATCCAAATACGGGTGTAAAGTTTACAAAGTTGGCATAAATATATCTGGCTTTACTTGCCCAAACATTGATGGGACAGTTGCAAAAGGTGGCTGCACTTTTTGTCAAAATGACTCTTTTAGTGCAAGCACTGGTGAGACTCAAGAGCTTAAAGGTTTTCATCTAAATCTAACATCTACTCAAAATCCAAACCTAGATAAACAACTCCTACAGCTCCAAACTCAGTTTGATGCCATTTCAAAGAGACAAAAAGATGAGTATGGGGCTGAGAAGTTTATAGTTTACTTTCAATCTTTTACAAACACTTATGCTCCATTTCTTACACTCAAAGCTCTTTATGATAAAGCTCTCTCGTTTGAAAATGTAGTTGGGCTTAGTATTGGAACTCGTTCTGATAGCATAACCGATGAGACCCTAGAGTACTTGGCAAAACTAAATAAAGACAAAGAGATTTGGGTGGAGTTTGGGATTCAATCCATCTACGATGAAACACTTAAAAAAATCAACCGTGGACATACAAGCGAAATGAACCGAGAGTGGATAAAAAAGTCTAAAGCGTTAGGCTTAAATGTTTGTGGGCATCTTATCTTTGGACTACCAGATGAGACACAAGAGATGATGCTCTCTACTGCTAAAGAAGCGTATAAATGGGGGATTGACTCTGTAAAGTATCATCCTCTGTATGTTGTTAAAAAAACATCTTTGGCAAATGACTTTTTAAGGGGAAAATTCAGACCCATAAGTGAAGATGAGTATCTTGAAGTATTGGCAAAAGCCTTGCAGATGAAACCGTCAAATGTATCAGTTCAAAGAGTTACCGCTGGGATAAATGACTCATCACTACTCGCGCCTGATTGGTGCAGAGATAAAAATTCACAAATTAGAAATATAAACCAAGCGCTAAAACCATTGGGGCTTAAGTATTAGTGACCTTTGACTGTAATAAAATCTGCTACACTGCTAAAGTATGGTGGCCAATCAAAGTAAACTCTAAAAGCTTCAGCTTGCCCAGGTTTTAAGTTTTTTGCAACTACAAACTCTTTAATAATGGTTTGAGGTCTATATGAAAGTCCGCTACCACCAGTAAAAAAACCAAAAAAACCACTAGATTTAAAATAATTTCCACCCTTTACATTTCCTGAGACATGTCCCTTATTTACAAGTTTAATCTCAACTATAACCTCACCTATCTCGTGATTACCTTCATTTTTAACTATACCGCTATACGAGATCTTTTCAATACTTAGCAGTCTTTTATTTTCTACTTTAAAGATAGCTACTTTTTTAGTGTATTTATCTACTAAAAGTATTGAGAAAATTCCAAGGAATGTACTTACGATAGCTGCTGATATGATGATGGGAAAGACAAGTTTTTTATCTTTTTGCTTATATGCGGAGAAGATTCCTCCTACAAAAATAAAAATCACAATCAGTAAAGCTATATAGTGCCAATAATTAAATAAAGTTGTTAATTGCATTTTGCTCCAATAGTGATATTGTAATCACCTTCATAGTTATAAGGTTCTACTATGATCTTAAACTCTCTACTATGCCCTATATCTATGTTTTGTTCTGTAATTTTACTGGTAACTATTGGTTTAAATGAGTAGACATAGCTCTTAAAGCTATTTGTGCTCACTTTTATAGCACTTGCTTTAATGCTACAGTTCTTAAAAAATCTTTTTGATTCATTAGTAATAATGCCTTTTACAACAATAGCATTATTAAAGGTGAGTTTATTCTCACTGAGTAGTTGTGTGCTGTGCTTGTAAAGATATTCATGCATCTTTACATATCCTATTGTTGGAGCTAAAAAAAGAATGCTAAACGATAAGAGTACTATTAAAATAGCTACTACTGTCTTTCGCCTTAGTAAGATTCCTAATATGATTAACAGAATAAAAAGTAAGAAAGAACTACCAAATAGAATAAAGTCATAAACAATAAGCTCATTTACAAAGGTAGTTATCTGTGTTTTCATCTCTCTTAGCTACTTCTTGAATTTTTTTCTGCTATCCCACTCATGTCAAATCTTCGAGATAGTTCTTGTTTTATTCGCTCTGGAGAGATATTTTTAACACCAAGAGCTACTAGCATATGGTATGTTAAATCCGCTGCTTCATATATCATCTCGGCTTCATCATCATCTTTATAAGCTAAACAAAATTCACCTGCTTCTTCTATGACTTTTTTAAGTATAGCATTGTCACCTTTAGAGATTAGAGCGGCTGTCCATGAAGTGCTAGCATCTGCACTCTTTCGTTCTTGAATCGTATGGTAGAGTGTATCTATAACTCCATACATCTCTTTAGTATCAACTTCTACCTCTGTGCTTGCTTGGAGTGTTTCAAGCTCCGTAAAAAAACAAGATCTTCTGCCAGTATGACACGCCACACCCTCTTGAACTACTTTTATAAGAAGTGTGTCATTGTCACAATCGATATAAAAAGAGTCTATTTTTTGAATATGGCCGCTTGATTCGCCCTTTTTCCAGATGCGCTGTTTGCTTCTTGAGAAGTAGTGAGCAATTTTGGTACTAAGAGATAGTTCTAAGGCTTCTTTGTTCATATAAGCCATCATCAAAACTTCGTTATTTTGAACGTCTTGGACTATAACTGGCAAAAGTTCACACTTTTGCCAATCTACTCTACTGAGAGATTTTTCTAAACTCATTACTCAGCCGTTGTTCTTTTTTTAACATCTTTTGTATCAACCCAGATATTAGGAGTCGAACCACCAGGTGTTAAAAATATCTTTGCATCTGTGTTTACTCTAAGAGCCTCATTAAACTGACCTTGAACTTTTAACTGCTCAAGTTCTAAAAGCTTAGGAGTAAGTGACTTTGCAATAAGTATGTTTGCCTTAGCTTTTGCATCAGCTTCGATAGTTACAGCATCAGCGATACCTTGAGCTTCGATTCTAGCTTTTTGAGCTACACCCTCAGCTTCTGCTGCAC
>CAYWVG010000121.1:0-5511 GCA_964461645.1 uncultured Sulfurimonas sp.
CCATCTTCTGAATCACTATCACTTACACTAGTAAAGCCCTTCTCTCTCCACTCTTTAGTACTTTCTGCATCTATAAACAGTCTTGATGGGTCTTGTGCACTTAACCTCTCAGCTAAGTAAACTTTATCTTTTGAAGCACCTCTATCAAGTCCTTCAAAAGAGCTAAGTTTTAGTTGACATGGAGAGTTATAGCATGAGTGACAAATAACACATCTTCTGTCTAATATAGGTTTAACATCTTCTAAATAATCAACTCTAGGAGCTGTAACATCTACCTTAATAGGCTTTAATGGTTCGACACTACAAGCAGTAAATAAAATCATTACTGCAAAAATAACTAAATACTTCAACATTCTTTAAAGTCCTAATGTTTTTATAAGGCCTATACCTACCTCGGTACGACTATGTTGTCAAGTATAGCAAACATCTCTTTAGAAATATATTCATTTTCTTTAAAATATTTTACAAGTTCATCAGAATCAACATTCCCATCTTTAATCATCTTAGTTATGCTAGTAATGTTTTTATGAATCTGAGCATGAGGTTTTAGTAAAGATGCAAACTCAGGGCTTGTTCCAAAACTATTTTTACCTTCTGCTTGGTACCACTGACCAAGCCTACAAGTATTGTGGTCGCCTTGATAAACGTCTGCTTTTCCCTCAAATGCTGCTGAGTAAGTGTTGTTTTTTAGAACCATATGATCTAATTTTGCCATATTTACAAATAGTTCATGCCCTATACTCGTGTTATCCTTTGTAATCTGCTCAGAATTTTTTATAAGTTCACTTAGAGTCTCTTTAAATAGGTCTAGTTTCTCTTGTGATGAATGAGCATGTTCTTCTATTAGTTCGCTATTTTCAGCCATACTTGTTGAGTTTTGTTTCAACACACTAATATTGGCTTCAACTTCACTTGTAGCTTTTTGAGTTCTCTCAGCAAGCTTGCGCACTTCATCAGCAACTACAGCAAAACCACGTCCGTGTTCCCCTGCTCTTGCTGCTTCTATAGCAGCATTAAGTGCTAAAAGATTTGTTTGGTCTGAAATATCTTTGATAAGTGATATAACATTGTATATCTCTTGGACATTTGAGTTTAACTGCTCAGATGAGAGCCTTGACTCACTTATCATCTGTGTAATATTTGAAATAGTGCTAATTACTTCATCCGTTGAGAGTGTAACTTTAGATATAACATCTTCTGTTTCTCTATTTAGCTTATTTACATTTTCTACATTTTGAACATTTTCTTGCATACTATGACTTAAGTTTTGAGCGTTATTTATCGCTCCTTTTATCATCTCATCTGATAGTGCTAAGTTTAGTCTGTTTTTATCCATACTATCTTTAACAGCCTTTTCAGACTCTATAGCTCTTTGTGTCTCATTTTTAGCTTCTATTGATAATTTTTCAACTTTATTTAAAAACTCATTAAAACTATTACTTGCCTCTCCTAATTCATCTTTGGATTTCACGGGAAGTCTCTTAGATAGATCCGCATCACCTTGTGCTAATTCTTGAGCAACTTTATCAAGATTTATTATAGGATTTACTACTGCTACTTTTATAATAATCATCAAAAATACTAAGATAAGGAAAAATACAAAAGCCATGATATAAACTTGCCTCAACAATGAACTAGCAGATTTATCTATAACGCTATTGACATTTGAGAGTTTATTACCAATTATTGCATATCCAACTATATTATCGGAGAAGTCTTTTATAGGTTCACTAACTACAAAGTAATCATCTGCAAACTCAAATGTAGCTGTTTTTGACAAATCTGTATTTACTAAGCTTTTAAAGAAGTGTTTATCTATAACTTTTTCATCTATTGCTAGAGTATAGTTTGAAACTTTTGGAGCGTCTTTTAGTGCAGTAGCAGTTGAGAGATAGTCATTTTTAATGACTATTGCCATTTCATAGTTCTCACTATTTCTAATTTGAGCAACTATAGAGTTTAGTCCTTGCATAAACTCGACTGAGCCTAAGTAAGTATTGTCTTCAACTATAGGAGCAAGTCCTCTAAGTATAAGCCCCGCTCTACCTAGTTCTATAGCTACTATCGGTTTTTTATTATTTTTCACATCAACTATAGTTTTTCTAAATGAACTTAAATCATCTCCAAATTTATCTGGGCTCCATGCTCTTAAAAAACTATGTATTTTTGCATCATGTATATGAATCTTTATATTTTTATAATCAGTAAAGTCTTTAAACTCTTTTGATATTACATTGAGTCCTTTGATAGCTATCTCTCTATCGTTATACTTTAAAGCGCGAACAACATCGTAGTTTTTAGCTATATTTATAGCATTTGTTAAGCCTATGCTCTCTTTTGAATTTATAGCTTCTTTATATGAGGAACGAAGTGTTTTTTCTTGATTTTTGTAGACATTTTCTTTCATATCTTGCATGGAGTAGTAGTAATTTATAAGTATTACAACAAAACCAAATAAGATAGATATCAAGAGCGGGATGTAAATCTTTTTACTAATAGAGAAGTTATCGAACATTGAATTCCTTTTTAAATATTACAATTTATTATTATTGCATAGCTCTACTTAAAAAAAAATTATCAATTTTCTTTATAAAAAGTTATCTCAAAGTTTCCATTTTCAAGCTCTTTAACATCATGAAGTATAGTTATTGGGATTCTCTCATATAGTGGAAATGGTTCATGAAAGTAGATGCCTACAAGCCTGTGAGTAGTTGTTTTTAAAAGGCTAAGTCCTCTGATGGTATTTACCATAGGTTCTGGTGGAGTACACCCTGATGCATCAAACTTATAAAACACTAAACCATCTTTTTCATAAGTATAAAAGGGAAGTGTAGTCCCCTCTACTTCAACTAGCTTTTCGTTCAAATTCTAGACCTTTTTTTTCTATATATACATAACTGCCATAATTCTCATTCCATTCAAAATATCTTGAAACTTTTTCAAAAGCTTTAAGAACAATTGTATCTTTACAGTCATGATTATAGATTGTAATTGGGGTGTGATAATATCTATTGTATGACTCTATAGGGCGAAGTAACATATCTTGCCAAGATATTTCAATCTTCCCATCATAAGGCTCAAATGGAACTGTTGAGATCACTATTTTATTTGTCACTTTGCACTTAAAATGACAAACAACATAAAATCTATCAATTTTCACAAACTCTAAAAGAGGAGTTATATTTTTATATTTTATATCCATAATCTTCTGCCTCCAAATCAAATATATTACCAATATATCGACTAAAGCAATAATTATTCCAATACTATAGGGCTATCTTAATCTCAAATGACTTCTTTTTTGTATCTAACAGTTCAACGCTTCCGCCATGTGCCTCAGCAATCTCTCTACTTAAAACAAGCCCTAGCCCATTTCCTTTTAACTTTGTACTTTTAAAAGCTTCAAAGAGCTCATTTTTATTTTCAACATCAACACCACTATCATGTATTGTAAATATGTGATATGCCTCATCCATCTTATAAGATAGTTCAACAACTCCGCCATCATTGTCATCTGCTTCTATGGCATCAATTGCATTTGCTACAAAGTTAGAAAAGAGCATCTCTAGTAGGTCTTTATCTGCATTTAGCTCAAAATCAATTTGAGGAAAAATGAAAATAATCTCTTTTGAATAACCATAATATCCTATAGACATATCTATAGAGTCCTTTAGTTCGCTCCACAAAAATTTTCTTCTGCTAATCTCTATACCTTTAGAAAACATCAAAGTAGCTTTTATGATCCTATCTATGCGGTAAACTGACTTTTGTATCTCTTCTACTATGGCTACATTCTCAGGTTTAACTCTTTTTTTCAAAGTTGAGCTTAAAAGCGAGATAGAGCCTATGGGATTTCGTATCTCATGAGATAGGTGTGCAGCCATTTGCCCCATAGTAGCTAGGTTTTCTTTTCTTTTTTGCTCTGTGATATCAGTCGCACTTATCATAGTTTTATCTTTATAACTCGAACTTTTTATAAGATAAAACCTTGAGTTAAATGCTACCTCATAGTCATCATTTTTAAGCTTTATTAGTTTTAGAAGTTCTAATAGTTCTCTAGCTTTTGAGTTTTGTAAAAAGACACTATGGTCATCATTTATTATCCATATAGCATTTGGTAAAAACTCAACAACTCTCTCTATGGTGTTTTGCAGATGGATATAAGATGCTTTTAATTCATTGAATTCGCCCTCTACCTTATAGGTCTGCTCTATCAAAAGATTTAACTCTTGTGGAGTTATCATATCTTTAGATGACATCTTTATTTGTACTCTAAAAGTATCTTATAAAGCGAGAGTGCATCATCACTTCCAGCTAATTCTCTGATGGAGTGCATCGCATAAGTTGGAAGTCCAATATCAAGAGTTTTTAGCCCTAATCTTGTAGCAGTGATGGGCCCTATAGTTGTACCACATCCCATATCGCTTCTTGCTACAAAGTACTGTGTAGGCTCATTTAATCTTGAAGCAACGCTTTTAAACTTAGAAATGCTTGTAGAGTTTGAAGCGTATCTTTGGTTTGTATTTACCTTTATAACCACGCCTTTATTTATCCTAGGAGCATGATTTTGGTCATGTTTTTCTGGATAGTTTGGATGGATACCGTGAGCATTATCACAAGATATCATGATGGAAGCTCTTATCATCTGTAAAAATTCTTCATAATCACTAAACATTCTTCGCAAGCTGTCTTCTAAAAATGAACCTGCCGCACCTGAGAGAGATGCACTTCCAACCTCTTCATGGTCACTTGCAATAAACAGCATAGCTCTATCATCTTCAATACTACAGATACTAAGCATTCCAACATAACAACTCAAAAGATTATCAAGTCTTGCACTAGAGACATAGTCATCATTTAGCCCAATTAAAGAGGCTTTTTGGACATCATATAGACTAAGTTCTGTTGCTAGAATATCCTTTACATCTACAACTCCAGCTTTAAATAACTCTGACTTTAAAAACTCATCATAGTCAAAATCCTCTGTTGAGCTTAATATTGCAGAGGTGTGAGTCTGCTTGTTGATGGTTCTATCTTTGTTTGCAAACTCATCAAGATGAATAGCAAGAGATGGAATGATTGCAATTGCCTTTTTAACGTCTATTAGGGCATCTTTTATCTCACCTTGTTTGTCAAGATAAGATATACGTCCAGCGATTGAGAGGTCTCTATCAAACCAAGGATTTAGAAGGATTCCACCATAAGGTTCAACCATAAGCTTTGATGATCCATGAGCTTTTAGCACAGGATTTGGCTTTAGTCTAAAGTTTGGCGAGTCAGTATGAGCGCCAAGCATTGTATAGTTTTTCTCACCTTTTGGGTAAGTAAAAGCGATAATAGATGAGTCATTTCTGGTGACATAATACCTCTCACCCTCTTTTAAGTTCCACTTTGAACTCTCTTTAAGCTCTTTAAACCCAGCATTGCTAAACATCGCAGCCATATTTTGTGTAGCGTGAAAAGGCGTAGGTGATGCATCTAAAAACCCTAGTAAACCCTCGTTAAAATCTT
>CAYWVG010000122.1:0-5419 GCA_964461645.1 uncultured Sulfurimonas sp.
AAGAAAAACAGAGTAAAGATAACTGGTAAATACTTAAATACTTTCTCTTGCAATGGATCTGTAAAGTTATTTGGTGTAAGTCTTTGTTGGTAGTACATAGATGCACCCATCAAAATAGGCAGTATAAAATACGGATCTTTTAATGAAAGATCATTTACCCATAGTATCCACTCTGCACCTTGAAGTTCAACCGCATTTAAAAGTACGCGGTAGATTGCAAAAAATACTGGGATTTGCAGTAGCATAGGAAGACAGCCACCAAGCGGATTTGCATTGTGTTTTTTATACATATCCATAACTGCAGCGTTCATACGTTGTGGATCGCCTTTATACTTTGCTTGAAGCTCTTTTATCTTAGGAGAAATCGCTTTAATCTTCTGCATGGAGACCATACCTTTGTATGTCAAAGGGTAAAGAATAGTTCTGATAATTAGAGTAAGAGCTATAATAGACCAGCCCCAGTTACCAAAGATTCCATGAAGCCATGATAGAAGTTGAAAAAGTGGCTTAGAAGCGAATGTAAACCAACCGTACTCTATCGCATTTGTTAAAACTGGCTTGATTCCTTCTAGTACTTTGTACTCTTTTTGACCAACATATCCACTAAAACTCATGTTTTGAAGTGCATCAAAGTAGATAACAGGGTTGTCTTCTCTATCTCTCTCAAGAGTTACAATAGTATCTTTTGTAAAATCATACATAATAGTTGCTGCATATTGATCAAATGCAGAAATTAGTTCAACGCCGCTAAAAGTTTTTCTACCCTCAGCATCTCCATCTTCTACAATCGTAGCTATCTCATCATCCGTATAGACCATAGCACCTGAGACTGTCATCATCTGCTCAGTCACTCGTGGTCTCTGCCCTAGATATATAAAATACCTCTTATCTTCTGATAGTGATACTTTTGCATCGTAGTGCCCATCAGCATAAAATGTAAGCTCTTTTGTAACTGTAAGTGATGATAATTTTTGAGTCAAAATAATTTTTTGAGGAGTACCATCAAGTGCAACTTTCTCTATCGATGCACGATATGCAACTGTTTTAGATTCGTTGTCTATCACTTCATCTAAAAATCTTATATAGAGTGGTTTCATACCTGTTTCAGGAATTAACTCTGCGTTAGCGCCTTCTTTATTTTTAAACTTTTTCTGTAGAAGTTCTTTTGAACTTATACGACCAAGCGTATCAATCTTTAAGATGAAATCTTTGTGAGTTATTGTTGAGATAGTGTTTGAGCGGCCTGCTACTGTACTAACTTCTTTAGTTATAGAGTGTCCAGTCGTTGGTTCAACTACATCTTGTGAGTTTTGTGCTACGTTTTGGTGTTTTAGTTCAACGCCTTGTTGTGTTTTTGCCACTTCTTGTTGTGGCTCCGCTGGTGGAAAAATTGCTGTGTAAGCTACGAAAAAGATTATAGACGCTGCTACTGCTAGCATTAGTCTTTGATTTGGTGTCATTTTATCTAACACATTCACCCTTTGTAAGAAAAATTTTTTATTATATAAAAGCGGTTTTTTTTATCTGGAACCAGCCAATATTTTATAGAATCAACATCAAGTATTTTGGGCTTTGTTATGAGCTTGTTAAGCAAAGGATATTCTATGCCGCCAATAAATAGTTGATTACAACGCAGTATTCTAATCAAAGTGTGGTAAAAAGCACTTGAAATAGAATTATTTTCAAAATGAATTCTTGCATATTCACTACAAGATGGGTAGTATCTACAACTTCCAAAGCCAATGAGAGTAAAAAACTTCTGATAAAGCCATAAAAGTTTAAGTAAAATCTTTCTTAACATTTATCTAGTTCTTCAATACTTTTAGACTTTTGGAGAACTTTTTTAAAGTCACTTTGTAGTTGTTGATAAGTTGCTTCATTGATAGCTATTTTCGCTACGAATATATATGTAGCATCTTTGAGAGATTCTGAGTACTCGCAAAAAAGAGACCTAAGTCTTCTCTTTGCTCTATTTCTTTTTACTGCATTACCAATTTTCTTAGTAGCAGTAAATCCAACACTCTGAAGATTTGCTTGTGGGAGATAAAAAAGAACAAGATTCATCGTGTGAACACTTTTGCCTTTTTTATATATGTGCTGAAATTCTTTATGCTGTTTTAACGTATTAAAACCGCCTAAACTGACAATTTTTTACGACCTTTTGCACGACGACGGTTGATTATATTACGACCATTTTTTGTAGCCATTCTATATCTAAAACCATGAGATCTTTTTCTAGGTGTATTGTGAGGTTGGTATGTTCTTTTCACGACATATCCTTCTTTAAAATTAAGTTCGCAATGTTACATAAAAGTTACTTAAAACTCGATTAAGGTTTACTCTGTGGTCATTTAACACAAATTTAACAATCATGTCATTATAATTGTCTATTAAAAGTACGAATACAATATATGCAAATATCTCAATGGAGAATAAGTGAACTTTAATATAAAATTGCTTGCAAGCGTGCTTTTAAGCTTACTACTCCTGTCTTATTCACTTTTTCTTAATGTGCAAAGTATAGATTTTACAGATGAATTACTAAAATTGACTCACTCAAAAGAACATATTCAGAACGATATAGAGACAAACTTAAAGTCTCAAAAATATATGCTTTATACCTCCATAACTGCTCTTAGCATTTTACTATTTGCTCTATATAGGCTTTTAGCTCGGTATATAGAGACAAAAAAACGGCTATTACTTGGTAAAAAAAACGAAAAACTTCATAAAAATTTGCACTCTAAACTCTTGAAATATAGCAATGATTTAAAAAAAGAGATATCTGAGAAAACTGCAGAACTTGAGTTAAATACTTATACACACTTCTTAAGCGGTTTACCAAATAGAAACAGACTTTTAGAGGATTCTAGCACTTATGAATTTAAACAGATGGCACTTCTAAATATAGATAAATTTCAAAAATTCAATGATGTTTATGGAGAAGATATAGGAAATATAGCACTTAAACTTAGTGCCGATTTTTTAAGCTCCAAAATCAAGAGCAACAGTACTTTTTTATATCACATTGGTGGAGATGAGTTTGTAATTGCTGTAAAAGACTCTATAAAACTAAATAATACACTATTTATAAATAAAATAGAAGATGTTTTAAAAAGTTATAGAAGAGAGAGTTTTATCTATGAAGATAAAAAATTTAACTTCATGATGAGTGCAGGCTTGGCTTTTAGCGGTTCTAAAAAGATGATGGCTTATGCTGATATGGCTCTAAAGGATGCAAAAAAACGTAACGTAGGACTCTCTATATTTAACGATGATAAAGAGCTTGAAAAACTTCATAAGGAAGATATGGAGTGCCATGAAAAGCTCTCTTTTGCACTAGAAAATGACAATGTTATCTCTTACTTTCAACCTATTTCAGCTCTACAAGATGCATCACAAGAAACGAAATATGAATCTCTTGTAAGGATACGAGATAAAGATGGAAGCATTATCGCTCCTTTTAGGTTTATTAATGTTGCAAAACAAAACCGTATCTACTACAAGATTACAAAAGCTGTTATAAAAAATACCTTTGAGGCAATCTCAAAATACGATATACACTGTTCCATCAACATTTCTATGGAAGATATAGAAAATGACAGAACCCTTGAGATGCTTTATAGTAAGTTTGATGGGTTTGAATACAACCACAACTTAACTATAGAGCTTCTTGAGACAGAAGAGTTTAAAGATTATAAACGGGTTTATGATTTTTGTATGAGAGTTCGTTCTTATGGCATAAAAATAGCTTTAGATGACTTTGGAGCTGGTTATTCTAACTTTTCGCACGCCCTAAATTTGCCAATAGACTACATAAAAATAGACTCTTCCCTTATCTCAAATATAGATAGAGATATAAACTCTCAAATAATGGTCTCAACTATTGTCGGATTAGCGCATAAACTCAAGATTCACACCATTGCGGAGTTTGTCTCTTCTAAAGAGATTTTAGATACTGTAAAGAGCTTAAATGTTGATTTTGCACAGGGTTATTATATTGGTAAGCCTCAAGAGATAAAGAAACATATTCCTTATCTACTTGATTAAAAAATCTTTTAAAGAGTCTCCACTTGATTGATTAAATGGTGTTGTTGCGTCAAAGAGTTTCTCATTTTTTCCAACATGGCAATCTCTACAGCCTTGAATCACATCATGTTCTCTAATATTTGGTTTGTTTATCTTTGACATAGGATGACATGAAAAGCAGTCATCCCCACACTCAGCCATAGAACTAGGTTCAGCAGAGTGGCAGTTGATGCATGTAAGCATTGGTCTATGTCTTTCATCTTCATGTATCGTTGGTATTAACTTTGGATGACAGCTCATGCAGTCACCCGTGCAAGCTAAAAGACTAAGTGTAAATACAAATAGAGTTACAATATATTTCATAACTATAAGTTCTCTACTCTTACATCTATCTCACCATCTTTTATATCAAAATAAACTTTTGATCCCTCATGAACTTTACCCTCAAGTATCAGCTCTGCTAGTCTGTCTTCAACGATTTCATAGAGAGCACGCTTGAGTGGTCTAGCTCCATATACTGGGTCAAATCCAGCTTCTGCTACATAAGCTTTTGCCTCATCACTAAGATACAACTCTATATCTCTTTGCTCTACTTTTTTACGAATATCTTCAAAAAAGATATCCACAATTCCCATGATTTGTTCTTTTGCTAGTGCGTTAAAGATAACAATATCATCAAGTCTATTTAAAAACTCTGGCTTAAACGCTTGCTTTAGCTCACTCATAACCATAGCATCAAGTTCTGATGATGATGGGTTATTTATGATTTTATCGCTGGCAATATTTGAAGTTAGTATGATAATAGTGTTGCTAAAATCAACTGTAACTCCTTTGTTATCTGTAAGCCTTCCATCATCTAAGACTTGTAAAAGCATGTTAAATACATCTGGATGAGCCTTCTCTACCTCATCAAAAAGCACTACACTATATGGCTTTCTTCTAACTGCTTCTGTAAGTTGTCCACCCTCTTCATAACCAACATATCCTGGAGCTGCTCCCACTAAACGAGAGACTGCGTGTTTTTCCATATACTCACTCATATCTATACGAATGAGTGCATCTTCGCTATCAAACAAGAACTTTGCAAGTGATTTTGCAGTTTGAGTCTTACCAACTCCTGTTGGACCAAGAAACAAAAAGCTACCTATTGGAGTGTTCTCACTTGAGAGTCCAGCTTTGTTTCTTTTAATGGCACGAGCGACCGCATGTGTAGCTTTTTCTTGTCCTACAACATCTCGGTTTAACTCCTCTTCAACATTTAAGATCTTCTCTTTATCACCTTGGAGCATTTTGTTTACTGGAATTTTAGTCCATCTAGAGATGATGGAAGCTATAGCTTCTTCATCAACACTATTTTTAAGAAGAGTGCCCTCTTCTTGCATCTTTGCCC
>CAYWVG010000123.1:0-5399 GCA_964461645.1 uncultured Sulfurimonas sp.
AAGATGCACCTAGCTTTACTCTGCACGATGGCCCTCCATATGCAAACGGAAACACTCATATAGGTCATGCACTAAACAAAGTTTTAAAAGATATCATCGTAAAACAAAACTATTTTGCTGGTAAAGCTGTGCGTTTTACTCCAGGCTGGGATTGTCACGGTCTTCCAATCGAGCAACAAGTTGAGAAAAAACTTGGCGGAAAGCAGAAAAAAGAGCTTTTAGAACTATCTAAAGTTAGAGAGCTTTGCCGCGAGCATGCTAGTAAATTTGTAGATATCCAAAGAGATGAGTTTAAAAAACTCGGCATCTTAGCTGACTGGGAAAACCCTTATGTGACTATGGACTTTAAGTTTGAAGCAAATATCTACAGAACTCTTTGTAATGTTGCAAAAGCTGGACTTCTTATAGAGAGAAGCAAACCAGTTTACTGGTCATGGGCTGAGAGAACTGCACTTGCAGAGGCTGAAGTTGAGTATGAGGACAAAGAGTCTCACTCTATCTATGTGGCGTTTGAGCTAAGTGATGAGGCAAAAGCAGGGACAGGCTTAAGTGGCAAGGCTGCGCTTGTCATCTGGACAACTACGCCGTGGACTCTTCCATCAAACACGGGCATCTCTTTAAACCCAGAAGAGAAATACGCACTAACTACTGATGGCTTTATTGTGGCAAAAGATCTGCACGAATCACTACTTGAGTTAGGAGTTGTAAAAGGCGAAATAGCTAAAGAGATAGACCCAAAAACTTTAGAGAACAAAAAAGCTATAAATCCACTAAACGGTAGAACTTCTAGAGTAGTTTTAGGCGAACATGTCATGATGGATAGTGGAACTGGTTGTGTTCACACGGCTCCAGGACACGGCGAGGATGACTACAGAGTTGGACTAAAGTACGACTTAGAAGTTCTTATGCCAGTTGATGAGACTGGATGTTTTGATGAGACTCTAGTAAAAGAAAAACTTCTTCCAAACCCAGAAGAGTTTGTAGGTCAGCTCATCTTTAAGTGTGATGATAAAATCTTAGAGCTTTTAGGTGATTCCCTACTTTATAACTCAAAGTTTAAACACTCATATCCACACTGCTGGAGAAGTCATACTCCGCTTATCTTTCGTGCAACAAAGCAGTGGTTTATCTCTGTAGATGAAAAGCCAAAGACACAAGACAAAACTCTAAGAGAGATCGCACTTAGTGAAGTTGAAAAGACTCTTTTTTATCCTAAAACAGGTAAAAAAAGACTAGAGTCAATGGTAGCAAATCGCCCTGACTGGTGTATCTCTCGCCAAAGAGATTGGGGTGTGCCTATCGCATTTTTTAGAGTCAAAAAAACTGGTGAAGTTATCTTTGATGAGAAGGTTTTGAACTTTGTTGCTATGATATTTGAGATGCAAGGAAGTGATGCTTGGTACTCGATGAGCATAGAAGAGCTTTTATACCCAGGAAGCGGCTACAAGGCAGATGAGCTTGAAAAAGTTACAGACATTTTAGATGTTTGGTTTGATAGTGGATCTACTTGGTATAGTGTTTTAAAGTCTCGCAACTACGATGCTGGCGAGTATCCAGCTGACTTATATGTAGAGGGAAGTGACCAGCATCGTGGTTGGTTTCAGTCTTCTATGTTTTTAAGTGCTGCGGTTGAACATCAAGCACCTTACAAGGGAGTTCTTACTCACGGTTTCACGGTTGATGAAAAAGGTGAGAAGATGTCAAAATCAAAGGGCAATGTAGTTGCTCCTGAGAAAGTTTTAAAAGAGTATGGAAGTGAGATACTTCGTCTTTGGGTAGCATCTAGCGACTATCAAAGTGACCTTAAAATCTCTGATGGCATCTTAAAACAAAACTCTGAGAACTATAGAAAACTAAGAAATACCTTTAGAATCATGCTTGCAAACATCAACGACCTTGAAGTTCTAAGCCCATACTCTGAGATGGGAGAGCTTGACAGATGGATACTAAGCGTTGCAAGAGAAGTTTTTAGCAACACTCATAAGTCATTTTCAGAGTACAACTATGTTCATGGCATGAGTCTTCTAAACAACTTTATAGTAAATGAGTTAAGCGGAATGTACATAGACATGACAAAAGACTCACTATACTGTAATGCAAAAAGTGACAAAAAGAGAAAAGCATCTCAAAGTGCGATGGCCATCATCACAAAGTCGATGCTTCTTCTTATAGCTCCGATACTTACATATACAGCAGATGAGATAGTTGAAAATGCTCCTGCTATCATAAAAGGAGATGCAGCGAGCATCTTTGACATGGTTTATGAAGAGATAAAAGAGATAGAGACTTCATTTGATGAAGAGTATATGGTAAAAGCAAGAGAGAGTTTTGCAACTATAGTAGATGCGCTAAAAAAAGAAAAAATCATAAAAAATACTCTAGAGTTAGTAATCTCATGTGACTCAAAAGCGATTCTTGGCATGGATAGAACTGACGCAGAAGACTGGTTTGTGGTCTCAAAAGTTTCAAATGAAGAAACAAAAGAGTCTCTAGGAAACTTCAAAGTTGGCGACGACTCATTTAGCATCGCAAAAGCAACTGCTCACAAATGTCCGAGATGCTGGAAGTACCAAGCAGCAAGTGAAGATGAGATCTGCCAGAGATGCGCAAGAGTTGTAAATGCCTAATTTCACAGAACCAGTATCGGCTACTTTTATCGCAGTTACTGTAGCTGCGATATTTGTAGGGATCGCTATTGCTATTTTGTTTGTTAAGATGGGGAAGAAGTCTAGAAATCCAGAGGGTTAATAGCTTTTTCACACTCATATTTCTTCCTTCATTTTCTTCATTTTATCTTTCCTAAGAATGGAATGCATATAACATTAAATATACACACTAATTTTTAAGAATGTTATTCAAATTTATCTTTTTTATAAAAACATATGGTATTTAGCACATACCTAATATACAGTTAATATGTTAATTAAGATTACTTTACGTATAATGTGTTTAATTGAATAGTTAGACGACTAAAGTACTCACACACAAATGTGTAGTTATACAATACATTAAAGTTTAGTAAATAAAATTAACTATAATTATTATAAATGATATGAAGAAAAGAGAATATATGGACAAATGCTTTATAATTCAACCTTTTGATAGTGGACAGTTTGATAAAAGATATCAAGATGTTATTAAACCAACTATTGAAAGTTTAGGTCTTGAATCTTATAGAGTTGATGAAGATTATAATTCAAGTATACCTATTAATGACATCGAAGATGGAATTAAAAACTCATTAATTTGTCTTGCAGATATCACATTAGACAATCCTAATGTTTGGTATGAGTTGGGTTATGCCATTTCTGCTAAAAAACCAGTTATCATGATTTGCTCAAAAGATAGAAAAACTAAGTTTCCTTTTGATGTTCAACATAGAACTATTATTGAATATTCAACAGAGTCTCCTCAAGACTTTGAAAAATTAAAAGAAAGTATAAAAAAACGAGGGCAAGCAATTTTACAAAAAAAAGAGGCCTTGTCTAAGGTTTCTTCTGAAAGTATTGCTAAGATTGAAGGACTGGCTCAACATGAACTAATAGCTATTGTTGCAATTGCAGAAAATCTTGATAGTCCAGCAGATTATATTTCTGCATATGTTATTAAGAATGATATTGAAAATAGTGGCTTTACAAAAATGGCAGCTATTCTTGGGCTACAAAGCCTCACTAAGAAAAATTTAATTTCTCATCAAGAATATGAAGATATCTACAGCAACAATGGAACCTATATTGGTTATCAATTGACTGAAGCTGGATGGAATTGGGTTTTGGACAATCAAGATAGATTTGAAATGAAAAAGCCTACTCAACAACATAAATATTTAGATATTAGCCAAGATGAAATCCCATTTTAAAAACCACTTCAAATTAAAATTACACCTCATGGTAATATAATGTAGTAACGAATCAAAGTGTTGTACTAAAGGTTTTAATTTAGCTTCTAAGGGTATTCTTTTCGTCATGCCGCTATTGATGTTTCTGCTAAAATCATTGAGATTTGCACACTACTAAAGAAAAGATAAACTCATTTTGCTATAATGCACCAAATAATTTATAAAGATAGGAAAACTAGTGATTACATTAAAAGAAGCTCTAAAGTTAAGTAAAGATGACCTTATTAAATTCAAGCAAGAACTAAAAGCAAAGATAGAAGCGCAACCTGAGCTTAATGCTTATATAGATGTAAACAATTTAGGTGATGGCGTGCCTATCGCTATAAAAGACAATATCCAAGTAAAAGATTGGTCTGTTACATCTGGTTCTAACATACTTCAAGGCTATATCGCTCCATACAATGCAACTGTTATTGAGAAGATGTTGGATGCTGGCTTATCTGCTTTTGGTAGAACAAACATGGATGAGTTTGCGATGGGTTCAACTACGGAGTCTAGTTTTTACGGTAAAACACAAAATCCTCACAGCTCAGAGCATGTCCCAGGTGGAAGCTCTGGCGGAAGTGCTGCTGCTGTTGCTGCTGGTTTAGCTGTTGCAGCACTTGGGAGTGATACTGGTGGTTCTATTCGCCAACCTGCTGCTTATTGTCGATGATGGGGGTCAGGCACCAAAGTGGGAACAAAACTTAATTTTACCTTAGCTTGACATTATCAAAGCCCTACATCTTCAGTAGGGTTTTTCTTTAAATTACACCCCTGAGGTAATATCTCCACTTTTCTTGTAGTAATTGGTTAAGATGAAAAATCTAGAAATTTAGAGGGTTATTAGTTTTATCTCAAAAATGAACACTCAATCTAATACCAAATTAAGTCTAAATTTGGTACAATAAATCATCTTACATTTAAAAGGTAGATTTGATGCATTTAAGTCAAGATATAAAGCCTATTAGTTATTTAAAAGCAAAAACGGCTGATGTCATAAAGAGTGTAAATGATAATCAAAGAACAATAGTAATAACGCAAAATGGTGAAGCAAAAGCTGTTATTCATGATATTTAAAGTTATGAAAATTTACAAAATTCTTTAAGTTTACTAAAATTAATTGTTCAAAGTGAAAATGATATTGAAAATAACAATGTTGTAGAACAAGAAAAAATGTTTGACAGCTTAGAGCAAAAACTATTTGGATAGTATCTAGTGAAGCAATTTGAAGTTTTTTGGACAAAAAATGCTGAGTTTGATTTAGAACTAATTATAGAGCATATTAAAACTGATAGTTTAGAAGTAGCAAAGAAGACATTTGCTGAAATAAAAAAAGAGTCTAATGCTTTATATTTCTTTCCAGAAAGAAAAAGAGTTGTACCTGAGTTACAACAGATTGGCATTCTAAAATATAGGGAAATTATCCATAAAAGATGGAGAATAATATATAAAATTGACAATACTAAAGTTTATGTAATATTAGTAGCAGACTCAAGTAGAAATTTAGAAGATATACTCT
>CAYWVG010000124.1:0-5390 GCA_964461645.1 uncultured Sulfurimonas sp.
ATGGTGGGGCTGCAGCTGGAGAGATAGTCTCAAAAATCTACAACAAGCTCTTAGAACTTAAGTATATAGAGGAGTAGAGACTCTCTTTCTTTCTACGCCCTTTTTAATGTTGATATAATAAGTAACACCTCAGGAGAGGTGTGATTTGTCGTTACACGACTGCGTTTTCTAAAGAAACTTCGTTGTTAAACAACTGCGTTTTGAATAAAGAGGGCTAGGATAATTAGTAGGATTATTGATCCTGTTTTGTTGTAGAGTTTGTTTGCTAAGATAAATAGAAGTGCAATAGACGCTGCTACCATTATAAGCATGTCAAACTTTGTAGCTACAAGGTCTACTGTTAATGGATTTATAAGTGAAGCTGCACCCAAAACCATGGAGAAATTTGCAACATTTGAACCTATAATATTTCCAATACTCATCTCTGCATTACCCTTTTTAATGGCTACTATTGAGACTACTAGCTCAGGTAAAGAAGTTCCCAAAGAGATTAAAAAGATGCCAATGATCCATTCGCTCACGCCAAAAGTTCTTGCTATATCTGTACCACTCTCAACTACAAAGTTAGCCCCACCTATAGTTAAAGCAAAACCAACAATGAGGAGTAATATAGTTTTAGTCCACTTAAACTTCTCTTTTAAAAGCTCTTCATCTACTTCTATATCACCTTTAGAATCATTAAATAAAAATACTAGGTAAGATACCATCAAAAGAAGGAATAAAACCCCATCAAATCTTCCAATAACCCCATCTTGAACCATTATAAAAAAGAGTACTAAAGGTACTATAATCCAAGCGCTATCAAGTGCGAAAAGATCCCTTTTAGGGTACATTCTTTTACTAATAAAAAATACTATTCCTAAAATTAGAATAATGTTAAATATTACACTTCCAACAACATTCGCAACTGCCATATCGCTCTTACCCTGTGAAGCAGCTACCATAGATGCTGCCATCTCAGGAAGCGAAGTTCCAAAAGCGACAAGTGTGGCACCAATAACGAAGTGAGAGATATTAAAATGCAGTGCAATTCTCTCTGACTCTTTTATAACAAAATCAGCCCCATATATAAGCGCCGACATTGCAACTAAAAAAATTAAAAAATCCATATTTATCCTTGTGTTCTAACTATTAAGCTCTTAGGTAGCCTAAATTTTTCTATAAGTTTAATCTCTTCTTTTCTCATCTCACCACTATCTACCTCATGGTCGTATCCTAAAAGATGCAAGATGCCATGGATAAAAAGTAGAGCTAGTTCATCATCACTAGAGTGTCCTAACTCTTCTGATATCTCTATTACATGAGGAGCTGAGATGACTATGCTTCCTAATGGACACATTGGCATCTCTTCATATGGAAAACTCAAAACATCAGTTGGAGAGTCAATTCCCCTATGTGCTTTGTTTATCTTTTGTATCTCTTGCTTGTCTGTGATAATAAGTTCTATTTCTTTGTTTGTGAGGGCAGAAGCGATGGTGTTTAAAAACTCTTCATTTACATTTAGAGCTGTTTTGTTATCTAGTTCAATCATGGATGGGATTATATCTAACGCAGCTTATATTTTGTCAAAAACAGGCAAAGAAAACTGCCTGTTTTGTAAGTCAACCAGTAATGTTTAAATTTTTGCCCATACCAGTTTTCTGAGAAGTCATCTCTTTAGATAACTCACTCGCACTCTCAAGAACTTTCATAACTTGTTGTTCTTGAACCTCTAGTGCCTTTTTCATAGGGTCTTTTCCTTCTACAGGAGCTGCTGCTGTAGATGACATATTTGATGATATATTCATTGTCTCTCCTTTATAACTTATATGTGCTCATTATATACACAAATTCTTTGATTTTATATTAAAATATTTTTTACTTATGTTAAAATCCTTTTTATGAAAACAAAAGATAAAAAAGCGCTCTGCATTATGAGCGGAGGAATGGATTCAACTCTTAGCGCGTATATGATGAGAGATGAGGGCTATGAGATAATTGCTCTTCATTTTAACTACTCTCAACTAACTCAAAAAAAAGAGTTAGAGTGTTTTGAAGCGATATGTAATGACTTAGGGGTTTATGAGAAATATAATCTTGATTTGGATTTTTTCTCTAAAATCGGAGCATCTGCTCTTCTTGACAAAGAGATAGAAGTGCCAATTGGTGGACTAGGAGACGAAGTTCCATCAACTTATGTTCCATTTAGAAACGGTATATTCTTAAGCATAGCAGCTGCCATTGCAGAAAAAGAGGGCGCTACTGTTATGAGCATCGGAGTCGTAGAAGAGGATGGTAGCGGTTATCCTGATTGTACGGACTCCTTTATAAGAAGTATGGAAAAGTCTATAAATCTTGGAACAAAAGATACAACAGAGATAGAGATAAAGATGCCGCTTGTGCATCTATCAAAAGCGCAGATAGTTCAAGCATCGCTAGATCTTAATGTTCCTTTGCATCTAACTTGGAGCTGTTACAAAAATGAGACAAAAGCTTGCGGAGTCTGCGATAGCTGTAGATTAAGGCTTCGTGGTTTTGAGTTAGCTGGGGCGAGGGATCCGATTGCGTACGAGTGAGATAAGCTTTAAAGATTTAAGCATTACTCATGTTTATAAAAAAACTCTTAAAAATAGCTATATAAGTGTTACAAAAGATGCTAAAGTGATTTTAAAAACCTCTAGCACTTCAAAATTTTACATAGAAACTCTGCTTACAAAAAGAGAGAGTTGGATAAGAAAACAGCTTAAAAAGCAAGAAGAAAATCCGCCTATAGAGATAAAACTAGAAGACGAAGTCCTATTTTTTGGAGAACTTTGTAGTATAGATATAGAAGAAGCTGAGATGCTGCGCAACTCACTTTGCAGGTTAAGAAAACCAACAAAAGAAAATATACTTAGATGCTATGATAATTTTTATAAAGAGTATGCAAAAGACTATCTAACTCAAAGAGTTGAGTTTTACTCTAAAGTAATGAATCTAAAATATAAAGAGCTAAAGTTTAAAAAGATGAAAAGCAGATGGGGAAGTTGTAATTCTCTAAAAATTATAACACTAAATACAAATCTTTTAAAACTTCATAAAGAGCAGATTGACTATGTTGTAGTTCATGAACTTGCCCACTTAGTTCACATGAACCACTCAAAAGCCTTCCACACTCTAGTTGATGCCTACTATACAGACTCATTAAGGGTGAGAAAAGAGATAAGAGAGAGAAGACTCTACTCTATGGATGCCTCAAAATAGCACTTATGATACTTACTAGATGGTGACCAAAACATCCAGCCACTTGTGTTTGAGTCATCTGTTGCTCTTATTTGCTCTGTGACTTCAAACTTATTGTAAGGTCTTTTTTTGTGAGCATAATCTTTAAAGTATTGCAACCACGGTCTAATTCGTACTGGGTCTATAGTTTCGTGTATGTTTGTAACACTTCTATGAATAACTTCATAAGGATGCTCTGATGGATGTTTAAAACCAAAATTTCCACCAGCAAAACCAGATGGATAGAGCATTGGAGAGATATAGTCACTATGCTTTGCAAGCGAAGCAACACTCTGACCGATACCAGTGTCACCACTCTCCCAACAGATATTTCCATAAGTATCAACGGAGATAAAAACTCCATATTTTCTAAGTCTATTTTGAGCTGAACTTAAAAATGTCTCTATAGCTTTTAGACGATTTTCTTCAGTGCTCTCTTTTTTTAGTTTAAGATTAGCCTTTGCAGGAAAACGTATATAGTCAAAGTTTATCTCATCAAAACCAACCTTAGCAGCTTCCTCAGCTATAGAGATAGTATAATCATGGCTTCTCTTGTCAAATGGGTCAACCCAAGCCATTTTATCATGGTTTCTCCAGATAGCTCCATCTTCTCTTTTAATGGCATAATCTTCATTATTTACCGCTTGGAGTTCATCTTTAAAGACTACAACTCTAGCTATAAGGTAGATGTTTCTTGACTTCATAAGTTTTACAAAGTCTTGGATGTTACCTATGGTTCTATCTTTGCTTGCTCCATAACTATTAGCCTGAGCAAAGGAAGTCCTAAAGCTGGTTGAACCATACTCATTTTTCACATCCACAACAAGAGTATTTACCTCTGTTTTATCTATAATTTTCAAGGCTCTTGCAACCGTTTTTGAGTGTATATTTGCACCCCAAAAAGTAAGATATAGTGCTTTTATTTTTATGGACTCTAGCTCAATAACACTTTGATTTATATCTTTGTTAAAACTATGAGGTCTATATCCATAAGCCTTAACATGATATTTTTTTTCATCACTTGAGAGTGAAAAAAAGCCTTTTTCATCCGAATATATGCTCTTTTTAGAGTCACTAATAATGGCTTTTTGTATAGGTTTTTGTGTCAATTTGTCTATGATAGTCCCATCAAAGGAAGCAAGGAGCAGGGTGTTTAAAAAGCTTGTTAAAAAGAGTAGTTTTTTCAAAGTATGTAGTCCGTGTTTTAAATTTAAAAACAAGAAGCAAATTATGTACCTCTTGCTTTAGAGACGGGATTATACTTCATCTTTCATTTAGAAAATAGCGAAGTCCGGCATCACTCCACTCGCGTGAGAGTTTTAGATGTTTTTCAACAGATGCATAAACCCTTTTAAAGTCCTCACTCTTAGCACTTTGCTCCAATATCACTTCTTCTAGGGCTATCTTTGCAGCTTTTATAATATCCTCTGGATAGTTGTAGATGCTTATATTTAACTCTTTTAGCTTTGCAAGGGCGTTGATATTTTCTGAGTGAAACTCATAAAGCATACTTGAATTTAGCTCGCTTGCAGCTACTTCTATCATCATCTGATGTTCATAAGAGAGTTTGCTCCAAGAGTGTTTGTTAAAGGTAAGTTCTAAGATAGAGCCTGGTTCATGCCAACCAGAGTAGTAGTGAGGTGCGACTTTATAAAAACCCATCTTAATATCAAGTGCAGGTCCAACCCACTCAGTCGCATCTATCACGCCTCTCTCTAAGGCAGTATAAATCTCTCCAGCTGGAAGTAGTATAGTGTTTACGCCAAGCTTAGTATAGACTTCTCCAGCGAGTCCTGGCATCCTCATCTTTAACCCCTGCATATCTGCTAAAGAATTGATGGGTTTTCTAAACCATCCGCCCATCTGAACATTAGTATTTCCGCCTAAAAAAGGGTAGAGATTATACTTTGCATATTGCTCTCTCCAAAGTTTTAATCCATCGCCGTGATGCATCCAAGAGTTAATCTCTTCAGCGCTAAAACCAAAGGGAATGCCACTAAAGAGAGAAAAAGTAGAATTTTTTCCTTTCCAATAGTAGGGACCTGAGTGAAAAGCATCTATTTGACCACTTGAACATGCATCAAAGACTGCTAAATCAGGAACAAGAGTGTTTTTCGGATAGAGCTTAATCTCTAAGGAGTTAGAGCTAA
>CAYWVG010000125.1:0-5356 GCA_964461645.1 uncultured Sulfurimonas sp.
CAGGGGTTTTATATGTTCTTGATGAGCCAAGTATTGGACTTCACGAGAGAGATACTCAAAAGCTCATCCGTACACTAAGAAGTCTTCAAGAAAAAGGCAATAGTGTAATAGTTGTTGAACATGATAAAGAGACGATTATAAATGCTGACTACATAGTTGACATAGGTCCTGGTGCTGGAAAGTTTGGTGGAGAGGTTGTTTTTAGTGGAACGCTAGATAAACTAAAAGCTGCTAAAACACTTACTTCAGACTACCTCTATGGAAGAAAAAAGATAGAGTACTTCCACAGACGCCCTCAAGATAAATTTATAGAGATAAAAAATGTAACTCTTAACAATATAAAAGATCTAAGTGCAAAGATTCCACTAAATAACTTTGTTTGTATAACAGGTGTTAGTGGAAGTGGAAAGAGTTCACTTATGCTTCAAACTCTTCTTCCAACAGCAAGAGAGCTTTTAAATCATGCTAGAAAAGTTAATAAAGTTGCAGGTGTAGAGATTATAGGGCTAGAGCATGTTGATAAGGTTATCTATCTTGATCAAAGTCCAATAGGTAGAACTCCAAGGTCAAATCCTGCAACATATACTGGTGTGATGGATGAGATAAGAAATCTATTTTCTCAAACAAAAGAGTCTCAAATAAGAGGTTATACAACTTCAAGATTTAGCTTTAATGTCAAAGGTGGCAGATGTGAGAAATGTCAAGGTGAGGGCGAGATAAAGATAGAGATGCACTTTTTACCAGACATCATGGTTAAGTGTGATACTTGTCATGGTACAAGATATAATCAACAAACTTTAGAGGTTTTTTATAAAGGCAAAACTATCTCTGATGTGTTAAATATGAGTGTTGATGAAGCTTTTGAGTTTTTTAAACCTATCCCAAAAATCCATCAGAAAATGAAAACATTAAAAGATGTAGGACTTGGGTACATAACTTTAGGGCAAAATGCAGTAACGCTCTCAGGTGGAGAAGCTCAAAGGATCAAACTAAGTAAAGAGCTCAGTCGTAAAGATACAGGACAAACACTCTACATCTTAGATGAACCTACAACAGGGCTTCACTTTGCAGATGTTGACAGACTTACTAAAGTTTTACATCACTTTGTAGAGCTTGGAAATAGTGTTTTGATTATAGAACACAATTTAGATATGATTAAGAATGCTGACTGGATTATAGATATGGGTCCAGAGGGAGGTTCTGGCGGTGGACTTATTATCGCTGAGGGTTCTCCAGAGGATCTGATTAAAAACTACAAAAAAACCAAGAGTTACACGGCTGAGTATTTGATAAAAGAACTCAAGCATAAATAGGAGAAAATATGGATAAAACATTTGAAGAAGTATTGGAATTTAGGCATGCTTGCAAGGTTTTTGATGAGATAAAAAAGATATCACAAAAAGACTTGGAATTTATATTAGATGCTGCAAGACGCGCGCCATCATCTTTTGGTATGGAGGCTTGGAAGTTTTTAGTTATAACAAACGAAGAACTAAAAGCAAAGCTAAGACCACATTGTTGGGATCAAGTTCAGATAACTTCTTGTTCGCATCTAGTGGTTATTTTGGCTGGTATTGAAAGTGTAAAACCAGAGTCTGGTATCCCAAAAAAAAGATTTGCAAGACGAGAGATGCCAGAAGATAAGTTAGAGTTTTATCTCAATCTTTATACAAATCATTTAAAAGAGACACTAAGTAGTGATGAGAATATCTACGCTTGGACTGCTAAACAGACAGCCTTTGCAGCTGCAAACATGATGAGTGCAGCGGCAGTTAAGGGAGTTGACTCTTGTCCTATAGAAGGTTATGATAAAGATGCAGTCGAGGCTCTATTGAAGCTTGATAAATCAAAATTTAGACTCTCAATGCTTCTACCTTTAGGCTACAGAATAAATGAGCAGTCACAGCAGTTAAGGCTTAAATTTGACGAAGTTGTAGAGTACATTTATTAAGGAAAAATGATGAAAATTTTATATATAGCACTGATGGGTACATTTCTCCTTGGAGGATGTGCAACAAACAAAGGTCCTGAGTATGATGGAAAAAGCTACAGTCAAATCAAAAGATTTGATATAGGGGAAGTTATAGCACAGAGACCTGTCGTCATTAGCGATAATGGTACAGGGACTTTTTTAGGGGCTATAATAGGTACAGTTTTAGGCTCAACTATAGGTAGAAGCCATGGAACAACTTTAGCGATGCTAGGTGGCGGTTTAGTTGGTGGTTATGCAGGAGGAGAAGTTGGAAAAGCAAATGGAGCTGAACTAACAGTAGAACTTGATAGTGGTGAAATGGTTGTTATTGTAGTTAAGGGAACAGACTATATTGCAGTAGGTGATCGTGTTAAAATCATCAAAGATGGCAACAAAGTAGCTCAAGTTGATAAGGTAATCGACTAAGTTTTGCTTTAAAAACTATGAGTATAATTACAAAAAAATTTAAAGGTCAATAAATGTCAACATATATTTTTGGACATACAAATCCAGATTCTGACTCTATAGTCGGAGCAATCTCTCTAACTTATCTTAAAAACAAACTCGGTGAAGATTGTATAGCTACTCGTCAGGGTGAAATCTCTCCTGAGACAGAGTTCATACTAAACAAGTTTGGCGCAACTGTGCCAGAATTAAAGACTTCTTATGCAGGTGAGAGTGTTTACTTGGTTGATTTTTCAGACTTAGCTCAAGCTCCAAAAGACATTATGGAAGCTACTATTTTAGGGATTTATGATCACCACAAACTAGGAGACATTACAACTTCTACACCACTAGAGTGTTGGATTAGACCTATTGGTTGTTCAAACACAGTTATTAAAGAAGCTTATGATTATCATGGTGTTGAAATTCCAAAAGATATAGCTGGGATGATGATGTGTGCCATCCTTAGTGATACTGTAATCTTTAAATCTCCAACATGTACAAAAATAGATACAAAAGCGGTTAAAGAGTTAGCAAAGATTGCTGGTATACAAGACTATAAAGCTCTTGGTATGGAGATGTTTATAGTAAAGTCAGCAGTTGAGGGAGCGAGCGCTAGAGAGTTAAATACTCGTGACTATAAAGAGTTCGTTATGGGAAGTGATAAGCTAGGAATAGGGCAACTTGAAGTTGTTGATTTGAGTGTTTTTGATAAAATGAAAAATGACTTATTTGAAGATATGAAAAAACTAAAAGAAGAAGGAAATCTTCATAGCGTTATCATCCTTTTAACTGATATCATGAAAGAGGGCTCACAGATGCTAGTTGTTAGTGATGATAGTAGCAAAATAGAAAGAGCATTCAACTGTAAACTTGAAGATTCACAAGTGTGGCTTGATGGCGTTCTTAGCCGTAAAAAACAAGTTATTCCATTTCTTCAAGCACAGTTTTAAGCCTAATGGATTAAAAATCTATTAAAATAAACATCTTCTATCTCTCCTTGGGAGAGACAGGTATTTATATTTTTCATCAACTCTTCTTTCATCTTATCGTTTGAGGCTCTTGCATTGTTTGAGTTTGAAAAAGTATGAATAACCGCATCTCTTAAGATATCGCCTTTAGTTAAAATCTCATTTTTTATGTCACTTGAACTTAACCAACTATCTTTATTTTTATCTTTATACTTTAACGATATATTTAGTATGAGTTTTTTATCTCCAGCAATATTTACAGTGAAATCACCAAGATTTGCCATAGTAGAGCTTTTTATCGTAACTCTGTTTGTATAAAATCTCTCTTTTGCTATTTCTTGTTTTCTCTTTGATGGAGTCTGCATCTTCTCTCTAATATCGTTTATGCCATATTCATTTTTTTCATACTTCTTTAGATTTGTAAAATCTGAGGTCGAGACACCGTAAATTATCAATAAAATAAGAAGAATTGCTACGATAATCCATATTGTTATTTTTACTATATTTTGCATCATGATTTTCTACTCAACATAAAGATATCTTTTTATTTTTTTAGTGGGAGTCTTTACAAAAGGCTCAATCTGTTCTATAAACTTAGTCATCCTAGATGAGGAAGACACTTGATTATTTATCTCAAGGCGCAACTCTTCTAAAAACTTTGTTACCTCTTCTTTGACCTTAGCATCTGAGTTCTTATCTGCATGAAATCTCTCATCTAAGAGCTCATAATCTAAGTGAACTCTAGCTACAAGTTTAGAGTTTTGCTCTAATACAAGCGACTCAAGCACAGCTTCATTTTGATTTATGATAGATTCTAGTTGTTCTGGGTAGATATTTTTACCATCAGAGCCAATGATGACATTTTTGCTTCTTCCTCTGATAAAGAGATAACCATCCTCATCTATATAACCTAAATCTCCAGTCAAAAACCAACCATCTTTCATAACTTCATCAGTTTGTTCTTTGTCTTTGTAATACCCTAGCATTAGACTCGGAGATGAAGCTATGATTTCTCCCTCTTTAGTGATGGGATCTGGATCTTTTATCTTAAGAGTAACTCCGTAAAAAGCTGGACCAGTTGACTTTAGCTTTGGAGCTAGTTTTATGTTTGTACCAGCTAAGAGAGGTGCAGTTTCAGTTAAGCCGTAGCCCACAGTGTATGGAAATTCTGCTTCTATAAGAAACTTTTCAACATAAGGAGCCAAAGATGCTCCTCCTATGCCAAAAAATTTAAGCCTACCACCAAATGTTTTTAGAAGTTTTTTACCGGCTATCTTGTTTAGTTTTTTTCTTATATAGTCAATTTTATATAGGTTTCTCATAACAAGAGAGCTAGTAAACTTTGGTAAAATTTTGTTTTTGTAAATCTTTTCTATGATTAGTGGAACACTTAGTATCATAGTTGGTTTTACAATCTCAAAAGCCTTTAATAAAATGCTTGGAGTTGGTGTTTTATCAATATATACTACACTTGAGCCGTGAAGTATGGGAACAATCAAACCAACCGTACACTCATAGGTATGAGCTAGTGGAAGTATGGATAAAAAAACATCATCTTTTGTTATTTCTAAGATGGAGTGAGTTGAGAGGGCATTTGTTACAATATTTTTGTGGCTTAGCATTACACCTTTTGAGTGACCAGTTGTGCCTGATGTGTATATGATGGCTGCTAAATCATCCTCTTTTATCTCTTTTGAAGTAGTGTTTGAAAATTTTTGTGCCATCTCTTTAGTTTTTGTTCTAAGCTCATTAAGATAACTTTTATTTATAGACTCATCGATGATTTTAAGACTATCTAGCTCTATAGCAAACTCTAAATCAGTCTTGCTTCTATCTTCTAGTGTAATTAGATACTTACGAGATACAAAGGCTGCTTTTGCTTCAGAGTGGCGGAGTATGTGAAGAACCTCTGATGGATGAAAGTCTGGAAGAACAGGAACTATAACTGCACCTATGTAAGTTACACTAA
>CAYWVG010000126.1:0-5277 GCA_964461645.1 uncultured Sulfurimonas sp.
GTTGAGGGTAAATTTGTTCTCATCGGGACATCTGCTTATGGACTTATGGATTTGCGATCAACTCCACTAGATAGTGTTATAGCTGGGGTTGAGGTACATGCAAACATGATAGATAATCTCTTAAATACTGATATGTTAAGAAGACCAGTTTGGGCAGAAATTGCTGATTTGGCTAGCATTATAGTTATTGCTTTTATTGTGATTTTTATCTACTCTAGGTTATCGCTTTTACTCTTTACATTAGTCATCATTACTTCATCTTTTGCTCTGATGTATCTAAACTACTACCTTTTATTTAGTGAGTTTTTTATCTTAAATGCCCTGTTCCCACTCTTTAGTATCTTTCTATCTTTAGTTGGAGCCTTAGGTGTGAACTACTTTTTTGAGTCTCGCCATAAAGAGATGATAAAAGCGAAATTTGCTTCAAAAGTAAGTGCAAGTGTTATGGAAGATATTTTAAAACAAGCCGATTCTGATGCCTTAGAGGGACAAGAAAAAGAGATAACAATCTTCTTCTCTGATATAAGAGGCTTTACAAATATCTCTGAGGCAATGGGAGATGCAAAAAGACTCATTAGGTTTATGAATGAGATAATGGAGCCAATGACCGAAATCATCATAGATGAAAAAGGAACAATAGATAAGTATATAGGCGATGCCATTATGGCTTATTGGAATGCACCATTAGATGTTGAAAATCATGCAGATAGGGCAGTTAGAGCTAGTCTTAGACAGCTCCATCACTTAAAGAGATTAAATGAAGAGCTCAGGACTGAGTTGGACTTTATAAATGTCTCAAACATGGCAGATAAGGCACAGATACCAATAGTTGACATCGGCATCGGTTTAAATACAGGCTTAGCCATAGTTGGAGAGATGGGTTCAAAAAAACGCTCAGATTATACAGTCATAGGTGACACCATAAATGTTGGCTCAAGGTTAGAGTCTCTATGTAAGTTTTACAACTCAAAACTAAATATCTCAAGCCATACAAAGAGCCAACTAAAGGGAAAATATATATGTAGATTTTTGGATTTAGTAACTGTAAAAGGGAAAAGTGAGCCGATAGAAGTTTGGCAAGTTCACAATTTTGATGATGAGGTTAGTGAGCCACTTTTTTACTCTACTAAGAAAGAACTTTTAGCCGAACTTGAGGCTTACCATAAGGCAATAGAGCTATATAAAGCCCAGAACTTTAAAGATGCTCTTGAAATATTTGAGGAGTTAAATCTTCTTGAAGCTAAGAGTAACTTAAAGATTTATGATATATATATACAGAGGTGTAAACACTACATTGAGACTCCACCTACGGAGTTTAATGGAGTTTTTGTACATACAACAAAGGGGTAAGTCCTTTGGCATTCTCCACGATGTTTCGAGGCTGGTGGGACATTAGAGCCTAAAGTCCCGAAGAACTTCGGGGTCCTAGATATGGGTTAGCCCTCTAAAACTTTGCTGATGGAGTAACGCATATCTTCATCTAGGTTTTCCATAGAACTTAGCATCCACCTTAGATACCCAGCATCAGAACTTGCAACTTCTTGAAGTGTTTTTCCCTTGTATTTTCCAAATCTAAAAGATCTTACAAATATAGGTGTTTGGGTAAGTTCTACCATCTTCTCAACAGGATTTTCTCCTATAAATGTAGAAGCTACTATATCTTTTAGCTTTGATAAAAAGAGTTTTAAAACCAATACATCGCCTATGGCATCGTGAGCTTTTACCACAATTTCTAGTCCATCAGCCTCTTGTTGCTCATCTTTGTAAAGCCCCATTTTATACCTAAAATATTGAAGTCGATGTGCATCTTCGTCAGGCAAAACATGTTTTGCTACTCTTAGAGTATCTATAATTTTCATCCTATTTACAAAGCCCTCTTTTTGAAGCATCCCTACATCAAAATCGGCGTTATGGATGATGAGATAGTTCTCATCAGAGTTTAACTCACAAAGTCTTTTATAAGCATGGCTATCAACACAAGTTGGCTTGTTCTCTAGCATATCTGGAGTTATGCCATGAATCTCCATAGCTCCAAAGCCAATAGGCACTTCGCTAGAGAAAAACTCGTTGTGAACTTCTATATTTTTTGCACCTAGAACCATATACCCTAGTTGTATAACTCTATCATTTTCACCCACACCTGTTGTTTCAGTATCGAGTATCACATATTTTTTTGCCAAAAATTATCCTTTATTTATCTTTTTGCTTATAAAGTTAACACTAAAACTCTTCTCTTTGTTTGAATCTATGGTTATTTTAAAAGATACTTGATTGCCATTTTTATATGAAAATTTCTCTTTTGTTTTTATCACACTTGAGCTGCTTTTGTTAAATGGGACTAAAACTTCCATAGTTTTTTTCTCATCAGATGAATTTTTTAAAGTGTAGTTTATAGTCGCATTGTATTGCTCATTTGTATCAGAACGAGAGATAATCTCTTCTTTTAGAGCAAGGTCAAAACTATTGCCAATTGCAAGCTCAACACTTGTCTCTTTTGGAGTATGTGAGATAGCACTTTCACCTAAAAAAATCTTTTTATTTTTTAATGGCGAGTAAGACCTAACCACCCCTCTTGGAAGAGGAGTGTCAAGTTTTGGCAGCTCTATAACTTGCGCTACACTATGATTTGCTTGTGAGTATAGAGTTAGCGGGCTTGAGACTTCTGCTTTATAGAGTCTTTTGATATTGATATCATTTTTGCTTAAAAACTTAATTTGAGTTTTTTCTTGATCTGAAATATTTACCTTAAAAGGCACACTATAAAAGTGATAACCTTCATGCGAGTTGTGCTCAACACTTGTATTTATAGCCATGTCTCTTGCATACATTTGCGTTCTTTGTGGAGCTTGTATGATGTTTACATCTCCAGCTAAGAGATGAAGTTCTGTGTTGTTGTAAGACTTTCCTGAACGATTATCAATGCTTATCCAGCCAATAAGATTTGCTTTATTGCCATCAAGGTTTAGTATATAGTTACACTCAAATGAGAGATTTCGTATAAGATAGTCTATCTCTATCTTAGTGTCTAGATTTTTTTTTGTCTCGATGTTATAGACTAAAGATGGTTTTGTAAGAAGTGAAGAGGGAATGGTTCCAAAGACGATATCTTTGGATTCAACTGAAATGATTTGATCTTTTTTATTTTTGAGTAGTGCAGTATTAGCCTGATACGAAAGAAGTATAAACTCATTTCTATCAATCCTAACTGTTTTTGCAATATGCGCATCTAAGAGCTTATATAAGCTTAGTTGGTCATATCTGTATTGCCCAGAGTAAAGAGTTAGCTCTTTTGGCAGGGAGATATTTACTGAGTCTGTGATGATGGTGTTTGCAACAGGAGAGTAAATTATCTCTTTATCTCCTTTTAAAAGACTCAAATCTCTTTGCTCATGCACAAGAGCTACTCCATCATTGTAGACGATAAGTGAAGATGAAGTTGGTTCTTGTGAGAGAGTTGAAGCAAAAAGAAGTGAAGACGAGAGTAAAAAAAGCGTACTTAAGTGTTTCATGGATGAGCCTTTTATTTTTGTTAGACATATTACACTATGAAAAAAAATATAGGGTAATATGTTTGCAGATTAGACAAATCCTAATCTGCTTTTTTTGCTATAAACCTTAGCCAAAAGTAACCAAAAAGCCCCGCTGCAAGAGATGCAGTTATAATCCCTATCTTTGCTTGAAATATAAGTTCAGGGTTCCCAATAAAAGCTAAATCTGCAACAAATATTGACATAGTAAAACCGATGCCACCTAAGAATGAGACACCAAAGACTTGACTCATTGTGCTTCCCTCTGGAAGTTTGGCGATGCCGAGCTTTATAGCCAACCATGCAACACCTGCAATACCTAAAACTTTACCAAGTATAAGACCTGCGATAATCCCCAAAGATACACTCTCTACTATAGTTTCTCCTACTGAAGAGAAGTCTATCGAGATGCCAGCATTTGCAAGTGCGAAAAGAGGGATAACGAGCAGACTCACAGGTAGATGCAACTTGTGCTCAAGCCTTGCAGCTGGAGAATCTATAGCGATGAGATTGTCTTTAATATTTGTAAGTATCGCTTTTTGCTTGTCATGCATAGTACAATCAGTCGCTATTGGATAGTTATCATATTTATCTAGTAGGTATCTAGTGTGATTTGTAAAGTCAAGCGGAGTCTGTTTTGGCTTTGATGGGATCGCCATAGCAGCAATTACGCCAGCAATAGTCGCATGTATGCCAGACTCAAGCATAAAAAACCATAGAAAAAGGCCAACTATAAAGTAAGGAAGTATCATGCGAATGCCAAGACGGTTAAAGATAACCATCACTAAAAAAGATGCAAAAACTAAAGCAAGAGATATCATGTTTATATCATCTGTATAAAAAAGGGCAATTACAATTACAGCGCCGAGGTCATCAACAATAGCAAGCGCTACTAAAAATGCTACAAGTGCAGGGGAGACTCTACTTCTAAGAAGTACAAGAGCACTGATGGCAAAAGCAATATCTGTAGCCATGGGAATTCCCCAGCCTTTTGCTCCAGCTCCATCATAGTTAAAAGCCATATATATAAGTGCAGGAAGTGCCATACCACCGATGGCTGAGAGTATTGGTAAGATGGCTACTTTTATGCTTGAGAGCTCTCCAACTAAGACCTCTCTTTTTATCTCTAGTCCGATGATAAAGAAAAAAACAGCCATAAGTCCATCATTTATCCAGTGATGTAGAGTGTGTGAAAGCTCCCATGAACCTATACTAATCTCAACTTGAGTATGAAAAAAATCTGCGTAAGCTTGTGTAAGTGGAGTATTTGCCAAAACCAAAGCTATAACAGTCATAAGCATTAGCATCATACCTGTGGTGGTTTGTGCGTGTAAAAAGTGTTCAAAAGGGGTGGAGATTCGCCTAAATGTTTTCTCCCAAGGTGCGTAAATCCTCATCTTAAAACATTACACTTGTGCCAGTAGATATCTCACTTAGTCTATTTGCTGAGTCTAAGTGACCATTTCTTGTGGCTTTTTTCCACCATTTCATAGCTTCTTCTTTGCTCTTTTGAACTCCATCACCATAAAAATACATCATTCCTATAAAGTACTGAGCCTCTGAGTTGTTTTCATAAGCAGCTGCATCATAAAGAGCTTCATACGCCTCTTTAAACTTTCTTTCATTGTAGAGTTTGTAGCCGTCTTGTGGGGTTAGAGACATAAAAAATCCTTATTTACATTTGAGTTATTATAGCTAAAAAAGACAATGCTAAAAAAATATGAGTATAATCAGCCTTATGAATTTAGAA
>CAYWVG010000127.1:0-5110 GCA_964461645.1 uncultured Sulfurimonas sp.
AGCCATTGAAGCCATTAGTAAAAGTTTTCCAGTCACCTTTGAAGAAGCACTATTTAACTTCCCCAAAGAGTTTAGAGTAAAACTATCATATACTCTAAGATGATTTTATTTTCATCAACAATTTGTTTGCTCTGCAATATCAGAGATAATTTCAAGAATACTTTTAACCTCATTTTCTTCGCTTGAGAGTGTCTGCATCTTTAGTGAGAGTTCAACTTCAAGCTGAGCATAACCTTGTATTTTCCCTGTAGAGAGGGCTATTATGACCATTATTGGTATAAGTGCCAAAACCATAGATCTCATTTAATACTTAAATTTTTTATATCTATCTCTTCTACTAATCAGATAATTTTCCTTGTGGTGCTGAAAAATGATACCCTTGAGAATAATCAATTTCTAACTCTTGTACTATCTTTAAAATTGCTTCATTTTCAACAAACTCCGCTATTGTTTTCATGCCAAGTTTTTTAGAAAATTCTACAATTGTAGATACAACTAAAGCGGAATTTTCATCTGTGTCAATATTTTTTATAAGTGAGCCATCTATTTTTAGATAATCTGCTTTTAGTTTTATGAGATACTCAAAGTTACTGTATCCTGTTCCAAAATCATCAATAGCTATCTTGCAACCATATCTCTTAACTTCGTCTATAAAATTTTTAACTGTATGAAAATTTTCAATATATTCTGACTCAACTATCTCAAATACAACTTTTTTACCGATACCGTATTTTTGCAGCATCATTAAAATATAGTCATGGATTTTAGGTTCGAGTATGTCCATAATAGATAAATTTATAGAAACTTCAGCATCCTTATCTTTAAACATTTTAAACGACTGTTCAATTACAATTTTAGTAATATCAAAATAATTTTTTGTTTTTTTTGCTATATCTAAAAAGAAATAAGGAGAGATGATATTGCCCTCTTCATCTATCATCCTAACAAGTGATTCGTACTTTTCATATTTTAAAGTAGTGTTATTGACTATAGGCTGGTAAAAGGTAACAATCTTCTTGTTTTGCAGGGCAGTCACTAGTTTTTTTGTGCAGTTTATATTGTTTTCATATTTGCTATTTAGGCTGATTTCATCACTATAGATAATGAAGTCACTGTTTTTTTGTTTTGCAATTTTAAGTGCCATATCTGCCTTAGGCAAAAGGCTTGCCTTGTCTTCAAAAGCGATGCCACAACTACATGAGAGTATAATTTTTTCATTTTTTATAATTAGTTCTTCTTTGATGAGTTGTAAAATATCTCTGCACTTATAGATAAAAAGCTCTCTTTCATACTCCGTTGCTAAAAGAGCAAACTCATCTCCTTGAAGTCTGTAAAAAGAGAACCTCTCATCTTTTGAGATAAAGTCATAAATCTTATCTGCTACAAATTTTATAACACAATCCCCAAATGTATGTCCGTAAAAGTCGTTAAGTTCTCTAAAATCATCTATGTTAAAAAGAGCTATCGAGAGATTTTTTCTCTCCTTTATATCACTGTTAAGTTTATATCTGTTGGCATAGCTTGTGAGTGCATCTGTATTTGCAATCTTCTCAAAGATAAGAGCTTGTTTGACGATTTGAGTAATATCTGTTCGTATTGCAATAAATTCTATAACCTTAGCATCTGCATCTAAGATAGGTTTTATAAATGTTTTCGCCCAATAAGCTGTGCCATCTTTTTTAAGATTTTTCATATCGCCATGCCATGGCTCTTTTAAATCTTTAATAGTTCGCCACAAATCTATAAAAAATTCTCTAGGCATATCTGGATGGTTAATAAGGTTATGCGTTTTACCTAAAAGTTCACTCTGCGTATAACCGTTAATTTCACAAAACTTTTCATTTACATAGATTATCACACCATCTTTATCTGTTTTTGAAACTATCGCGCTCTCATCTACAACTGACTTATACTGTTGCAAAAGAGACGTTGATTTTAAAAAGTTTGTCTCAAGGGAGTCTGTAGAAGTTAATATTTCTCTGATTGTTATGATTGCTCTAAAAATAAGCGCTAATGTACTGATAATTAAAAAAGATAGAACTAAAAGCATCTCATAAAAATTTAATTTTTGTTGTCCCTCTAGTGATATCTTAACATTGGCAAATAACTCATTCTCTACTTTTTTTAGAGTATTAATGGTGTATGAGATTTTATCAAACCATTCATAAGAATGATTTTCAAATTTTTGATTTTCTGTGTTGTTTACTATAAGATCAAGCTCTGTTAAAGTCTCTTTTATTTTTTTACTATTTATAGATTTTTTATAAAAATAAAAAAAATCATTCTCTTTTGATAGAGTACTTTCAAATCTATTTTTAGCCTTGTGATATCTGTTTAAAAATCCGCTCAACCTTACAAAATCATCACTTTCAAATCCCATATTACTCGAAGCTTGATTTAAAATAGCCCTTGTTTTTCCAAGTGACTCTTTCATAACAACAAGATGTGTGTAGGCTTGTATATAGTTTCTATCTTCATGATTACTTATAGAGTTTGGGATAGTGTTTATAATATCAAGAAGTATAGAGATTTTTAAAGAGTAAAATTTTTCAATCTCATCAATAGTAAGGCTATTTATATCAATGCTATTTCGCTCTTTTGCAAGTTCACTCAAGAGAGTTTTATTGTTTTGAATTGTGTTTGTCTCTAGTAGCATTCCTAGTTCTTTTTTTGTAGAGGCATAGATATCTTTTTTGCTGCTATTTTTATTTGCCACTAAGTCTATACTAAGCCCTCTCTCAAGTTGCAATAAGTGAACTATCTTTGAGATTGTAATTGCTTTATTTATATGATTTTTTGTCATTTGTAGGTTTTGTTTTTTTTGAAAAACTTCCACAAGAACCATCGTTGATAGTATAAGGATGATTACCATCGGTAGTGCAGACAAATTAAAAAGTTTTGATTTAAGATTTAAACGATGCATATCCTACCTAATTTATCCGATAGGATAATTATTTGACATTTGTTTTTTTAACTTTAAGAGTAGTTTAAAACGACTAACTATTAACAATAAGCATTACTAAATTATTAATAAAATAGTACATGTTTTAAATTAAGAATGCTTTGACTTATATCAAAAAAACTAATCTTTCTACTAATTGCAAGTTAATATTATAAACCTAATAAACCTCTAAAACCTCTCCAAAGAGTTCTTCTTTGTTGTAGAGTGATTGCTCGTTTTCTAGAACTTTTGAGTTTTTTATACAAAAAAGCATAGCGTTTGCTTTGCTTCCTACTTTTATCTCTCCTGCATCTAAACCTATTGTAGATGCTGGGTTCATGCAAGCTAGCTGTATAAGCTCAGACATTGTTATAAGTCCGCTTTTTACAAGCTTAGTGTAGTAGATGCTCATCGCATCGCCTAGTGCTTCACAGCCATAAGCTGCATCGTAAAAAGCGACCTCTTTGTTGATGGGTGAACTTGGTTGATGCAGAGTTGTTAAAACATCTATCTCTTTGTTTTTAAGTGCCTCTATGAGTAGTTCCACATCACCTTTTGATGATAGTGGCGGATCTAGTTTTGCAGTAGTGTTAAAGTCTTCGCAAGCTTCATCAGAGTGAGTTAAGTGGTTTATGGAAACCTCACATTTCACATCCACTCCATCTTTTTTTGCTTTTGTTATAAGGAAGATAGAGCGAGGAGATGCAACGGACTTAAAGAGAATTTTTATCTTAAAATGTCTTGCTATCTCTATCATTCTTGAGACATGCAAAACTTCACTCAAATCTGGGATGCCAGCAAGACCTAACTTTGAGCTGACATCACCATCAAGCATCACTCCGCTTTTTATAAGAGAGTTGTCTTCAGCTTTACAAAAGATGGTTTTCTTATACATCTGAGCATACTCGGCTATCTTTATAGCTACATCATTTTTTGCGATAGTGCTCATATATGGAGTTACTGCTCCACTTTTTAAAAGTATGGCGATATTGCTTAGTGTGCTGTCTTCTTTTAGAGAGTTTAGCATAAGCTCTACTTTTGCACCCTCTAAGTTATGCAGGCCATTTTGTGCAAACTCTAAGACTATCTCGTTATCAATAGCTGGAGTGCTATCTGCATTTAGTACAACGACTCCAACTCCGCCACGGTGTGCCTCTTTTGATATTTTCTTGATGTTTCTTGAGTTAAGAATTGAGTCTTGAAGTCTTATGTTCGTGTCCACTAAAAGTGGTAGAAAATACGCACCTTTGGCATCTCGCACATCGTCATCACTCAAACTATCGGCTATCTCAGTTATGATGCCATCTTCTATACGAATATCAGCCTTGTACTCGCTATGAGCGTCACAAACAATAGCATTTGATATTACCATGCAAACCTATCCTTATTCAAAGTATTCTAAAAGTGCTTCTCTATCCATCTTTTTAGCTTTCATATCTATGATGCCATTGTCTTTAAATGACTTTAGAATCCTTGAGAGTGTTTCAGGCGATACACTTAGTATCTCAGCTATTAGGATGTTTTTAGTAGCAAAAAAACTATCAGAGTGGTTGTACATATACTTTGCGACTCTCTCTTTAGAGTCAAGAACTAAGTTAGTAGAGATGATAACTTCAAGATTTTTAATCTTTTTTATCAAAGATGTTTGGATGATATAAGAGAGTTCTGGATTTGAATAGATGATATCTTTTAAACCTTTAAAATCTATCTTTAAAACCTCAACATCACTATATGCTTTAGCAGTTGCAGGATATGGCATCTTCTCAAAGTTAGCCACCTCGCCTATGAGTTCATTCTCATGAAAGTACTTTAAAACTATCTCTTTATGACTAGATGAAGTCTTATATAGTTTTATAATCCCCTTAGCTAAAAGGTAGAGATATTTAGAGTCATCTCCCTCATAAAAAACTATATTGTCTTTAGCTATAGTGTGATGCGTTGTTAATTTTTCAATCTTAGATAGTGTCTCTTCATCAAGCTCTTTAAACATATCTATGTTTTGTAGTGTTTGCTTCATTGCCCTATCTTCTTTACTCTTTTTATAACTTCATCATAAGAGATTATCTCTTCGCCCTCTTTTATCGCTTCTTTGGTCTTGTGCGCTGAAAATCCATAAGCCATAGGCGTGACATTGTTTGTGTCATAAAATGCAACTCTAGCATCTATAAA
>CAYWVG010000128.1:0-4926 GCA_964461645.1 uncultured Sulfurimonas sp.
ATTTTAAAAAAAGGCATAAAATGGAAATATCAAAATACCTAGATATGATGCTTGTCTATGTGAGCCAATATGGCTTAAAAGTTGTTGCAGCCATACTCATTTTTTTCATTGGAAAGTGGGCTATTAAAAAGCTTACAGCATTGACTAAAAGAGTTATGATAAAAGCAAAAATTGACACTACTTTGGTAGAGTTTGCAGATAGTGTTATGTACTTCTCACTACTTGTAGTTGTGATACTGAGTTCTTTAAACGCTTTAGGAGTAAACACAACTTCTTTTCTTGCAATAATAGGTGCTGCATCTTTAGCGGTTGGTTTAGCACTTAAAGATTCGCTCTCAAATATTGGTTCCGCAGTTCTTATCATAGTTTTTCGCCCATTTAAGGTTGGAGACTTCATAGAAGCTGGAGGAGCTAGTGGGACAGTAGAGGATATAAATCTCTTCTCAACAACAATCTCTCCTGCTGATAACAGAACCATAACAGTTCCAAACTCAGCTATAACAAAGTCAAACATAACTAACTTCTCAAAGAAGACCACTCGTAGGCTAAGTCATACCTTTGGCATCGGTTATGGGGATGATTTGAAGCTTGCAAAAGAGGTTTTAATGCAGATTATGTTGGATGATGAGAGAATTTTAAGAGAACCAGCACCTTTTGTTGCAGTTAGTGAGTTAGCAGAGTCAAGTGTAAATCTTGTTTTTCGCGCATGGACGAAAACAGATGACTACTGGGCTGTGTATTTTGATACATTAGAGATAGTAAAATTGACATTTGATGAGAAAGGTATATCTATACCATACCCTCAACTTGATGTTCATACTCAAAAATAATAAAAGGAAAAATTTGAAGAAAATAGTGTTAAGTTTAGTGGTAGCAAGTTCATTAGTTATAGCTGGTGAAGAGGCGTTAAATCAAGATGTGTTATATGCAGAGATTGCAGAGATTAAAGCACAAAAATCAGCTCTTAATGATAAGATAAAAAGTCTAGAATCGAAACTTTTGAATGCAAAATTTATAGCTCGCGCAGAGCTTGGTTTTATGCAGACTCAAGGGAATACAAATACTGATATATTTAACTTAGACTTAAGTGTAAAAAAGGGATGGAGTGGTGTTCATTTAGTAGGGTTTTCTTTTGATGCTCAATACGCAACAGATGATAAAGTTGAGACAAAAAATAAATATTTAGCAGAATTAGACTACAGCTATCTGCTAACAGACAGATTGTCTGTAACATATTTATTTGGGTTTAAACAAGATAAATTTTCAGGTTACGACTATCAACTCTACACAGGTCCAGGTCTTAAATATGCTTTTATAAAGACACAAGATCATAAGCTTACCCTTGAGGGAAGTACACTTTTCTCAGAAGACAATATAGAAGATACTCAGTATGATGCAGGTGGAAATATAATACCTTATCCAAATCCTAACAAAACAGCGGTAGTAAGCACAAAAAGAGGAGATGTTGACAGATATGCTTCATATAGAATCAAAGGTGTATATGGATGGCAAATTCTCTCAAACCTAAAGTTTGATCAAGACCTCTCATATAGATCAGAGTTTAAAGATTCTAGCGTATTTTTTGTTGCTTCAAAGAGTGCGCTCTCTAGCAAATTTAACTCTACTCTCTCAGCTAGTATAAGCTATAAAATCGACTATGTAAACTCTCCGCCACAAGGCAAAGATGACACAGATAAAACTTTTACAGCTAACTTAATTATAGACTATTAGTAGCGCTTTTTCTACTCCACAGATAGATAAACCAAGATGCCAAAAGAGCGATGAAAGTCGAACTCAAAAAGAGGTATCTTGGGAACAACTCATAAACATATCCAGCATACAAAGCCCCCACAAATGCACCTAAACCATAAGTTATACCAGAGAAAAACTGCTGTGCTAGTGCCCTATGTTTATAGAGCTGAAACAAGTAGCTGATGGCAGCAGAGTGAAAGAGTGCAAAGCTAAGAGCGTGAAGAAGTTGAGATAAAAAAAGCATCATAAGGTTTTGTGGAAATAAAAATAGCAGAAGCCATCTCAGAGCAGTTGCAAAAGTAGTGATTTGCAAAATAAGAAGTAGGTTTTTACGTAAAAACCTACCTTGATAATAGAGCATGATTATCTCTGCAACTACTCCAAAAGTCCAAAGGTATATTGTCATGTCTAAAGAGATGCCATTGTCAGTTTCATAGATGGTAAAAAAGTTATAAAATGGGCCAAAACTAACTTGCATCAGAGTTAAGCCTAACCATAATTTCCAATCATTAAAAAGATTTATATCGTTTGATGGTTGTTCGTATCCTTTTGCACCTGTAGAAGTTCCTTTAGCTATTATAAAAGCAACAATGGCAGTTAAGAATGTAAATAGCAGCAAGTAGTTTAGTGCGATTTGAGCGGAACTTAAGTATTTAACTAAAACAAGTGCAACAAAAATAAAACCGATAGAGCCAAAGAGTCTAATCTTGCCATATCTCTCTTTTTTCATAGTCTCAAGCGAGATAACTTCAACAAAAGGCAAAACAACACTAAGCCCCATTCCAAGACCAATATTTGAGAGCAAAAGACCATAAAAACTATCTACATAAAAGTAAAAAGAGATGCTACTCGCTAGCATAATTAAGATGGCAAGATTAAATGTTTTACTATTTAGTTTTAGGCCTTTAACAAAAGCAAATGGGAGTAAAAACCGAACAAGAGGTCCAGCTGCAAAGATGATGCCTATCTCACTGGCGCTGTAGCCAAGCATGGAAAGAACTTTAGGTAAAAATATAATATATACCCCAATAATTGCAAAGTATAAAAAGTAAAATAGAGATAGAATAAATTGCATTTTGTAGAGGTGTTCCTTGATTGAGATTAAACATTATATCTAAGATGTATGCTATAATATTTGCGATACAAATTAGCTAACAATATAACACAAATTGGAGAGACATTTTATGCTAAGAGAGTTAAAAGAGGATGATTTTATTGTCTCCAAGACCGACCTAAAAGGTCGCATAACATATACAAATAAAATATTTATAGAGATGTCCGAATACCGTGAATTAGAACTATTAAATAAACCTCATAACATTTTAAGACATCCTGATATGCCAAAGGCTATTTTTAAACATCTCTGGGAGACAATTACTCAAAAAAAAGAGCTTTTTGCTTTTATTATAAATAAAACAAAAGAGAGTAATGCTTACTGGGTCTATGCCAATGTTACGGCATCTCTTGATGAAAAAGGTAACATTATAGGTTACTACTCAGTGAGAAGAAAACCAAATCCAAAAGCGCTTGATGTCATTATTCCATTATATAAAAAGATGATAGACGTTGAAAAAAACAGTGGAGTTGATGCTTCGTTTAAAGTTTTAACTGATATTTTAAAAGAAAAAGGGGTAAGTTACGATGAATACATCATCTCTCTTCAAGGATAATAGAACCATACTACTATTTGCTGCGCTAGTTGGTACAGCTATTTACGCCCTCTTTATATCTGAATACGCTTTAGCTGGTATTACCATAGCTACTCTTGTGATAGGGATTTTTATTCCTTCGAGTAAATCTGATAACTCCTATGATGTGATCGTAGGAAGTATCCAAAGGGTTTTAAAAAATGCAGCCCTTGGTAACCTCGAAGATAGAGTAACAAATATTCCAGATGACAACTCTTTAGTTTCAGCAAGAGCTTGGGCTTTAAACGATGTCCTAGATCAACTCGAAGCCTTTATGAGAGATACTAAAACAACTATAGAGAACGCTTCTGTTGGGAAGACCTATAGAAAGACCTACTCAACAGGTTTACATGGAATATTTCGCTCTACCTCCAATAGTCTCAATGTCGCGATAACTTCAATAGCAAACGGCTATGAGACAAAGATACGAGGAGAATTAGCACAAAAATTAAGCACGCTAGGTGGTGGAATAAGTACTGGACTAAATGTAATACAAGAAGATATAAATACTTCTCAAAATGATGCAAATGAGATAGCTGATGTCGCACATAAAACGGCAGAAGAATCATCAAAAAGCCTTACAAGTGTTGTTGATATCGGCCAAAGGCTTAGTGGGCTATTGCAGCTTATCAGTTCAAGCCATGAGGGGATTGTTAGCCTTGAGGGACGCTCAAGAGAGATTTCAGAAGTTGTTCGCCTTATAAAAGATATAGCAGATCAGACAAATCTTTTAGCCCTTAATGCGGCTATCGAAGCTGCTCGTGCTGGTGAGCATGGGCGTGGCTTTGCCGTTGTTGCAGATGAGGTAAGAAAACTTGCAGAGAGAACCCAAAAGGCGACTAATGAGATAGAAATAAACATCTCAACCTTGCAGCAAGATGCCAACGATATGCGAGTAAATTCTGACAATATTTCGCAAATTGCACAAGATTCAAATGAGGTTATACATGAGTTTGAAGCAACATTTAGTGAGCTAAATACTTTAGCAAAACACTCATCAGCATCAGCAGTAAAGATTCAAAATCGCCTCTTTACAACGCTAGTCAAGGTTGACCATATTATCTTTAAATCAAATGCCTACTCAACTATACTCGAATCAGATAAAACAAGGGTTTTCTCAGATCATAAAAGCTGCCGTATGGGTAAATGGTATGCAGGAATAGGGGAGGAGAGATTTGGCCATACTAAAGCATTTAAAGATATGGAAGCACCTCATGCCTTGGTTCACGATTCAGTGTTTAAAAACCTTGAGTTTGTTAAAAATGGCACAACACTAAAATTTGATAATCCAAAGATTATCTTGAAAAACTTTGAAAAAATGGAGGAAGCGTCTGAAAAACTCTACAGTAAGCTTAACAATATGATAGAAGAGTTTTATGAAAAAGGAAAGTAGATATATTTACTTTATATTTATTTATAATAAATATAATATCAAATCTCAATTGTGTTTCCCCCTTTCATAATCGAGACAGATAAACTCCTATAA
>CAYWVG010000129.1:0-4831 GCA_964461645.1 uncultured Sulfurimonas sp.
TTTGCTAAGAAAAAATATGAGATTGAAAAATATGAAATCTCTATGGATGAGGCAAAAGAAAAGTTTAAAGATGACCACTTAAAACTAGCGGTTATGCAGAGGATTCCAGATGATATGGTTAGCATCTACAAACAAGGTGAGTTTGAAGACCTTTGTCGTGGTCCGCATCTTCCAAACATCGGGCTTATAAGATTTTTTAAACTTACTAAGATATCTGGAGCTTATTTGGGTGGAGATTCTAAGAATGAGATGCTAACTCGTATATATGGTATTGCATTCGCAGATAAAGAGTCACTAAAAGCACATATGGATATGTTAGCAGAAGCTGAGAAACGCGACCATAGAAAAGTAGGCGCCGAGATGAAGCTTTTTACTTTTCGTGAAGAGGTCGGAGCTGGTTTTCCTATCTGGCTCCCAGCTGGTGGAAGACTCCGTGCAAGATTAGAGAGTCTTCTCTTTAAAGCTCACCGTAAGCGTGGATATGAGCCAGTTCGTGGCCCTGAGATGTTAAAGAGTGACCTATGGAAGACATCTGGACACTACCAAAATTACGGCGAAAATATGTACTTTACAAAGATTGACGAGATAGAGTTTGGTGTAAAACCAATGAACTGTGTCGGTCATATCAAAGTGTATGAAGATGAACTTCACTCGTATCGAGATCTGCCTATAAAATATTTTGAGTATGGAGTTGTTCATCGCCATGAGTTTACTGGCGCGCTTCATGGACTCTTTCGTGTTCGTGAATTTACTCAAGATGATGCACATATCTTCTGTACAAGCGATCAGATAGAAGAACAAATCATCGAGGTTGTTGATTTTGTAGATAAAATCATGTCAACATTTGAGTTTGACTACAAGATGATGATATCAACAAAACCAGAAAAAGCTGTAGGAAGTGATGAAGTTTGGGAAACATCCATCAAAGCTTTAAAGTCAGCGATGGATAAAAATGAGCTACCATATGAGATAGATGAAGGCGGTGGAGCTTTTTATGGACCTAAGATTGATATAAAGATTACAGATGCCATCGGTCGAGAGTGGCAGTGTGGAACTATACAGTTAGATTTCAATCTTCCAGAGCGTTTTGAACTTGAATATAATGGCGAAAATAACGATAAAATACAGCCAGTTATGATTCATAGAGCAATTTTAGGTTCCTTTGAGCGTTTTATTGGTATATTAACGGAGCATTATGCTGGAGAATTTCCAATGTTTATCGCTCCGACGCAAGTTGCTATCGTGCCAATCGCCGATACGCACAACGCTTACGCTAAAGAGTTAGCAGATAAACTAATCGACATAAATGCCGATAGTGAGATATATAACAAAAACGATTCTCTTAACAAAAGAATCAGAACAGCAGAAAAAACAAGAGTTCCAATGCTCGTTATCATTGGAGATGAAGAGGTCGAAGGTAGGACTGTTGCCATTCGTGACAGAAGAACTAGAGAGCAGTACAACTTAAGCGAAGATGAATTCTTGAAGCTTATACAAACTAAAATAAATGAGGTAAATTTTTGAGTAAAAAAACAGACCGCGTCATAATGAATGACGATATCCGTGTAGCAGAATTAAGATGTACTATAGATGGAGGGGAGTCGTTAGGGATTATTTCTACTGATGAAGCTATGAGTAAAGCAAATGAGTTAGGTATGGACTTAGTCCTTATCGCGCCAACTGCAAAACCACCAGTTGCTAAAATCATGGATTACGGTAAATATAAATACCAAGAAGAGAAAAAAATCAAAGAGCAGAGAAAAAATCAGGTAAAAATCGTTGTAAAAGAGATTAAGCTATCTGTGAAAATTGCTGAAAATGATGTTGCTTACAAAGTTAAGCATGCAAGAGAGTTTTTAGAAAAGGGTTATCATGTTAAGTTCCGCGTCTTTTTAAGAGGTCGCGAAATGGCTCATCCAGAAGCTGGACGTGAAGTACTACTTCGTGTTTGGCCGATGATAGAAGATATCGCTATAATGGATAAACCACCAAAATTTGAGGGTCGCTACTTCAACATGTACGTACTACCTCAAAAATAGCGAATAGCGGTTACGAAGTAAATTTTCTTTCTCAGACCTTTATATTTTAAAGGTTTGAGTAGTCCATTCCTTCTTCACAAGTAAAGATAAGTTTTTGAACTATCTTATCTTCAGACGTTTTTCCTTCACCATATTCATCTAAAAAACCAATTTCGATTTTACGCTCTTTTGGAGTGTCAATATCATCGTTGCTTAGTATATTTTGGATAAACAAGTCATTCATATCTCATCCTTTGTAAAAATAATATAAAAATTTACAAGAATAAAATGTGAAAAAAGTGTTATAGAATTAAGAATATATTAAGAGTAAGACCTACAAGGAAATCTTAGCTCTTAGCGCATCTTCATCTATGGCATCACTTACATACTTAATAACTATCTTGCCCTCAGTTTCATTGATATACCACTCAGCAATGTCCTCATGCTCTAGTATGCTTAGTTTATTTGTATCTACAAGTTCTTTAGAGATATATAGATGCGAGTGCTTTGTAGGGTTTTTAAGTCTTATAGTCCACACTAACCAGATAGATGCTAGTACCGCTACAGAGATGCCAATGGTTGCTCTATCGCTAATATCTAACATAAGCCCTGCTAGAGTTCCACCTATAAATGTTGCAAAGTAAGCTACAGAGTTCCCGATGCCAAGCGCTGCGCCCTTTTGGTGAACCTTTGCAAACTTACTAATCATGGACTGAACAAGTGGCTCCATCATGTTAAAAGCGATAAAAAACATAACTACACCAACTACAAAAACTACACTTGAAGTAGTAAGTCCCATAATTAAAAAAGCACCTATAAAAAGTACGATAGATGCTAAAAATATCTCACGCGGTTTGTTGTACTTCTCTCCAAAAACAGCAGCTGGCCCCATAGCTATAAGACCAAAAACCATAGCTGGCAAGTAAGCCATGTAAAGGTCACTCTTCTGCCATGCAAAAGCATCGCTTGTTAAGATGATGGGAATAAGCACAAAAGCAACAGTCATAAGACCTTTTTGCATAGCGTTTATGATTATCATATTTAAAAGGTTTGGATCTTTTAATATATCAGATGTTTTTGAACTTTTATGGTAAGTGTGTTTGATGCGCGGTGGAGTTGGGACTTTAGTAAAGAGAACAACCATGGCTAAAATAGCTAAGATGGCAGTTATAATAAAAAGAGCATCTACGCCATAAGCAGCCCCAACTACAGGCCCAAGTCCCATAGCTATAGCAAAACTAAGAGCAATCGTTCCTCCCATAATAGCCATAGCTTTTCCACGAACCTCTTCTTCAACTAAATCTGAAATCATGGCAGTAATAACTGAACCAATAGCTCCAGCACCTTGTAAGAAACGACCTAGCATAAGGGTGTAAATGTCAGTTGCAAAGGCAGCAACAAGTGAGCCTATAAGAAAGATGATAAGACCTACAAGAAGAGTTGGTTTTCTTCCTATCTTATCACTCATAGTTCCAAAAGGTACTTGAAGAAGTGCTTGTGTGAGTGCATAACCACCAACTACTATACCAACAAGAAGAGGAGTAGAGCCCTCAAGTCCTAGAGCATAAACAGAGATAACAGGTAAAACTAAAAAGAGACCTAAAAATCTAAGTGATAAAATTGCGGAGAGCGGGAAAACTTTTTTAAACATGAAGTGCCTTGTATTTTAGTATAATTTCGCAATTATATAGAAAAGATTATTACATAGAGTATAAGGGAAGAAATTTGAAATTAGTTTTAGCTACATCTAATAAAGGTAAAGTAAGAGAGATAAAAGCACTCTGTGAGGAATACGATGTTGTGGCATATAGCGAGCTTATAGAAGAGTTCGAGATAATCGAGGATGGGGAAAGTTTTAAAGAAAATGCACTTATAAAAGCTAGAGCAGTTTATAAAGCACTAAGTGATGAGGATGTTATAGTTATAGCTGATGATAGTGGTATTAGTGTAGATGCACTTGATGGTAAGCCTGGCATCTATAGTGCAAGGCACGCTGGAGTTGGTGCGAATGATAAAGATAACCTTTATAAACTCATAGAAGATTTAAAACAAAAAAATATCTCTTCATCACCTGCTCACTATACTGCAGCAATTGCCATAGTTACAAAAAAAGGTGAGTATAGCGTTCATGGTTGGATGTATGGAGATGCTATAGCTGAGGCAAGAGGAGATGGTGGTTTTGGTTATGATCCAATGTTTATCCCGCTAGGATTCGATAAAACTTTGGGCGAGCTAGATGATGAGCTTAAAAAGAGACTTTCGCATCGTTCAAAAGCTTTGAGCCTTGCAAAAAAAATATTAAATAGTTTCTAAATCCATCCTTGGAAATTTAAGTTCTAAATTTGATGCTACATCCATGACATCTTTTTGACTAAAGAACTACACTATTATTATAAAAACTTTTGACTTAGATTATAAAAAGATTTTTCTAGTCTTTCTATAAAGTCGTATAAACGGCTGTTGTAAGTACTTTGCATAAAAACCTCCTATAGTGTTAGGGGAGACAAAGCAAGTACTATTCCTCTTTTTAAGAAGGAAGATGATGATAGATATTTAAAGTAAAACTAAGAGCAAAACTCCAAAGATTATTCTATATATTCCAAAAGCAACAAATGTAAATCTTTCTAAAAAAACTAAAAAGAGTTTTATGGTGAGAAATGCTACAAAAAATGAGACTACAAAACCTACTGCTAACGTGACTAAGTTTTCACCGCTAAACTCATGATAGTGTTTTAGTAAATCATAAACACTTACTGCACACATAACGGGAAAGGCGAGCAAGAAACTAAACTCCGCACTAGCTTTTCTACTAA
>CAYWVG010000130.1:0-4720 GCA_964461645.1 uncultured Sulfurimonas sp.
CTCATAACGGAGTGGTCATGTGTTCGAGTCACATAGGACCCACCACCTACACATCGAACTTTCAAGCATTTCTCAAATCACTCAATTTTCTAGTGTTACCCAAACTGTTACCCACTACCTTATTACTAACGTTGTAAAGACTTATACCAGTATCAATTTTCAAATGATAATCTTTGATAAAATCTGCATAGTTTTTCATAGTTGCTTCTGCAGATGTGTGCCCAACTATAGTTGCAATTTTCATAATTTTAAAAAACTGCTATTAAAATATGATTACTACTATAAAATGACGTTATATGCAATAAATAAAGCCAATACCCACTAAAATACTGTTTATCAATAAGGAAGCTTCATATGTCATTTTCTACACTTGGATTATCAAAACCTATACAACTTGCTTTGCAAAAAAGTAACTATGTAAAACCAACTCCTATTCAAGAAAAAGTTATTCCACTTGTTCTACAAGGTCATGATATTATGGCTATGGCTCAGACTGGGAGTGGAAAGAGTGCTAGTTTTGTTTTGCCAACTTTAGAGCTTTGGTCTAAAAATAGAGGCGAAGGAAAAGCTAAAATCAAGGTGCTTGTTTTAACTCCGACTAGAGAGTTAACCCAGCAAGTGGCAGAAGCTTTTAAAACCTTTGGAGCATATTTAGCACAAAAACCTAAAGTTGTGAGTATTATTGGCGGGGAGAGTATTGGCGATCAGCTCTATGAAATCCAACAAGGTTGTGATATCTTAGTTGCAACTTCTGGAAGGTTTTTAGATGTTTTGAGTAAAAAGCAGATGAATCTCTCGCATATTGAGTTTTTTATCTTAGATGAAGCAGATAAGATGCTTAACTTGGGGTTTACAGAGGAGCTAGAACTTGTTTTAGAGTCCATTCCTAAAAAACGCCAAAATCTTCTCTTCTCAGCAACTTACCCTCAAAAGATGCAGGACATTGCTTCAAAAATTACACAAAACCCTGTAGAAGTTAGTATAGAAGAAACTCAGACAGTAGAAGCGATAAACCAAAGAGTCATAGAAGTAAACCGTGAAAATCGTGGCCCACTACTTAGAAAACTACTAAAAGAGAACAAATGGGAGCTAGTGCTAGTTTTTATGGCAAATAAACGAGCAACTGATAACATAGCTGAGAAATTTAGAAAGTATGGATTTGAAGCAGCATCCTTTAATGGAGACTTAGAACAAGAGTCTCGCAGTGAAACACTTTTGGCTTTTAAAGAAAAAAAAGTAAACATACTTTTTGCAACTGATATAGCATCTCGTGGATTAGATATTCACGACATTGATTGTGTTATAAATTACGACTTGCCTAGATCTCCAGCTGACTATATTCATAGAATAGGGCGAACAGCGCGCGCTGGTAAATCTGGAGTGGCGATAAGTTTTATAGACTATGAAGATATGGAGCATTTTAAACTCATAGAAAAACGTAGCGAAATAGAGCTAAAACGAGAGAGTGTTGAGGAGTTTGCCTTAGTTGGAGAAGCACCTAAAAAGACTAAAGGTCCTGCTCCAGTTAAAGGAAAGGGCAAGAGCAAAAAGGACAAACTTAGAGAGAGAAAAGCTCTTTAAGTGCTTGTATTAAGCTTATATCAAATTTGTAAGTTGAATCCACGTATAAACAAGATAGCTAGCTTTTTTAAACACTCTTGATAGCTTCATTTGTTATACTTTTAAAAATTTATTTGACGAGGATTGTTTTAGTGTACAAGAATGAAAACTACTTTGGTGAACTTATTAGTTATATAGAGGCTTTTGCAATATGAGAAAAATTCTCGGATTTGCTCTTATTGCTCTAGGGATATTTTTAGAAATAACGTGGTTGGGTATATGTTTTGGGAGTATTATAATTGGGGTGTTACTTCTGATATTTGCACCGAGAATACTATTTTTTCCTTTTAACTTTTTCCTACTACTTGGTTTGCTTACAATGCAGGGCAAAAGCTACAAATACTATAGTAGTTATAAAAAGCAAGATTATAACCATACTAACTACAGAAATACGCAGTCATCATTTAGCAATCTTGATAGATACTATGAAACACTTGAATCCTCTAAAAATGATTCTTTTGAGACTATCAAAAAGAACTATAGAAGGCTCATTAAAGAGTATCACTATGACTCTATTGCTAGTAAAGGATTGCCACAAGATATGTTGAAGTTTGCTGAGGTGAAGACTCAAGAGCTAAACGAAGCGTATGGGGCCATTAAAGAGCTAAGAGGCTAATATATGGAAAATTTTGCACTTATTTTTAGTGCTATATTTATAGGCTACGCCATTAGTAAACGAGATATTTTTGCAATAAATACTCCGCTTATTTTGAATCAGTTTATCATTTATATCTCAATTCCTGCGCTTATTTTACTTAAAGTTCCAAAACTCTCTTTTTCATTTGAAATTTTTATACCTGTTTTTATAGCGTGGATAGTTTTAATTACAAGCGCTTTAGTTGTCTTTTATCTCTGTAAAATATTTGCATTTTCAAAAGAAGTAACAGGTTCTTTGATGTTAGTTGGAGTACTTGGAAATACAACATATCTAGGTATCCCAATCGTAGAAGCCTACTTTGGAACTGAGGCACTTGGATATGTTTTGATGTATGACCAATTAGGTACATTTATAGCACTCTCAACTTATGGAACTTTTATCTCTGTTTACTACTCTAGTACACAAAAAGTAGATAAAAAAGCACTTCTTTTTAAAATGCTCTCTTTCCCTCCATTTGTAGCATTGGTTCTGGCTTTTGGTTTAATAGGAAATGATTTTCATCCAGTTGTAATAAGCGTGCTAAGTTCTTTAGCTAGTACAATAATCCCTTTAGCTTTAGTTGCTGTTGGGCTTCAACTAAAGTTTAAACTCCCACTTCATGAGTTAAAACCTTTTGGCGTGGCACTTAGTGTTAAACTACTTTTTGCTCCACTTGTGGCATTTGCGGTAACTATGCTTTTTGGTTGGAACTCTATGGCTGCAAAAGTTTCAATCATGGAGTCGGCTATGGCTCCAATGATAACAGCAGCAGCTATAGCATCTATGGCAGGTCTTGCTCCAAGACTAAGCACAGCTATCGTTGGATATGGGATTTTAATATCCTTTATTACAACATGGTTTGTTTATAAAATTATTATTTAAGAGAGATATTATGGAGTGTTATTGTAAAAGTAAGAAAAAATTTAGTGAGTGCTGCCAGCCATATTTAAGTGGTGTTAAAAAGGCGGCATCTGCAGAGGAACTAATGAGAAGTAGATATAGTGCCTATGTTCTTGGAGATGGGAACTATATCTTAAATACTGCAACCAAAGATGCTAGTTTGGAAGTCGACGCAGCTCTTATACAAGAGTATGCTAAAAGTGTGAAATGGTTAGGGCTTGAGATAGTAAAGTCCTCTAGGGATGAAGTTGAATTTAAAGCCTATTACAAAGATAGTGATGGTTTAAAAGTGCAGCATGAGAGAAGTGATTTTACATTTGAAGATGGCATCTGGTTGTATAGAGATGGGGAGTTTTTAAACTCAAAAATAGGGCGAAATATTTTGTGCCCATGTGGGAGTGGTAAAAAGTATAAAAAGTGTTGTAATCTAGCTTAGTTAAACTCACACCGCTAAGGTGTGAATCTATCTAGCTTCTTTTATAGCATCAAGTGCAGCTTCGTAGTTTGGCTCAGCAGTTACTTCACTTACTATCTCTTTATAGACTATAGTTCCACTTCTATCTACCACAAAAACAGCCCTTGCACTAAGTCCTTTTAGTTTGTTATCATCCATAAGAACACCATAAGCACGGCTTACATCTTTGTTGATGTAGTCAGATGCTACGCTTAGATTTGCTATGCCCTCAGTTGAGCAAAACCTATCTGCTGCAAAAGGCAAATCCATAGATATTACAGTTGTCTCACAGATATCAAGGTTATTTACATCCTCATTAAACTTTCTTGTCTCAGCTGCACAAGTAGCTGTGTCAAGTGAAGGAACTGTAATGATGAGCTGAATCTTGTCTTTTGCACCGCCTACTTCAACATCGTTCAAATCAACGCCAGTAGCAATAACAACAGGCGCCTTGTCTCCAACATTTAGCTCATTACCAACTAGTTTTACAGTAGAACCTTTAAACATTGTGGTTTGCATCTACTCTCCTTAAATTATTTTTAAAATATACTAACATAAAAAAAGCTTAAGTTATCTTATTTGGTATATAATTGGCAACTAAAAAACGATAAAGAGTATTTATGAAAAACCCATTTGAATCTGGCCACATTAAAAACTATGTTTTACTATATGCAAGTGTGGTTGTGATTATGGTTTTGTTTTTTATAGCAAGTACTATCTTTAGAGAAGATGTAAAGATAGAGAAAAAAGATTTTACACAAGATGCAAAAGTGAGTAAAAAAGAGGTGGTTGAGCCAAAAGAAGAGCAAAATGAGAGCTTTGGCTCGAAGATAAAACTTCTTGAAAAAGCCTACTAAGTCATTCTTTTGTAATGATATATAGCTGTTCGTGCTCCAAACTTTTAAGTATATCCATAACAGTTACAAAGTCTTGAAACCGTGACTCTTTGTCACTTCTAAGAACTACTGTTTGGTCTTTTGAGATCTCTGAGAGTCTTTTCTTTAGCTGAGGTGCATCTAGCTTTTCTTTATCTAAAAACATCTCACCTTTAGAATTTACATAGACATTTATCTCTTTTTTAAGTTCTTCTTTTGAACTCGCCTTTGCCT
>CAYWVG010000131.1:0-4658 GCA_964461645.1 uncultured Sulfurimonas sp.
CTTTAAATTTTATAACTTGAATTTGAAAAACACATAACTTGCTATAATCCTACTTATGAAATATTTACTTATCGTTTTTGCGCTTATCTTTAGTGCTTGTAGTGTTAAAAACTATGAGATTACTCAGACTAAAGTTATCATTATAAAGACTAAAAAACTCAAATTTGCGGACTTGGGTTATATTAGAAATACAGAGGACTCCATAGAGCTAGAGCTCTTTGTTGCTTCAAAAGCCATAGAGAAGATTAGCATCAACCATCTTATCTGTACAAGCGAGGGATGTATGACAAAGTCTAGTTTTAACAAAGAGTATCTGCATAAGTCTTATCCTAGCGATATTCTTCAAAATATCTTACTAGCAAATGCGATCTATAATGGTAAAAACAGAGTGCAGACAGAGTCTGGTTTTGAGCAAAAAATAGCAGATGAAGATGTAGATATAATTTATAGAGTAAATGAAAATGAAACATTTTTTAAAGATATGAAAAATAGTATAATATTTAAGATAAAGGATACAAAATAATGAGCAGTAAAAAATTTGTAGGCGCACATACAAGTGCAAGTGGTGGAGTGTTTAATGCAGTTGAAAATGCAGTCAAGATTGGTGCTAGAGCCTTTGCACTCTTTACAAAAAACCAGAGACAGTGGGTTGCAAAAGATTTAGATGCAGAGACGATAGATAAGTTTAAAAAGGCACTTTTAGAGAGTGGGATTTTACCAAAGCATGTCTTGCCTCATAACTCATACCTTATAAACCTTGGCCACCCTGAAGCCGATAAGTTAGAAAAATCAAGAGAAGCTTTTATAGATGAGATCCAAAGATGTGAGCAACTAGGACTTGAAAAACTAAACTTTCACCCTGGGAGTCACTTAAAACTTATAAGTGAAGATGAGTGTATAAATATAATCGCTGATTCTATAAATATGTCGCTTGATAAGACAAACGGAGTAAAAGCGGTCATCGAAAACACCGCAGGGCAAGGAAGTAACCTTGGTTATAAGTTTGAACATTTAGCGCAGATTATAGAAAAAGTAGAAGATAAAAGCCGCATTGGAGTCTGCATCGATACTTGTCATATGTTTGTAGCGGGCTATGATATAAGAACAAAAGAGGCTTACGAGAAGACTTGGAATGAGTTTGGCAGCATCGTTGGGTTTGAGTACCTGATGGGCATGCATATAAACGACTCTAAACCGCCACTAGGATCTAAAAAAGATAGACATCACTCCATAGGAGAGGGCGAAATAGGGCTTGATGCTTTTAAGTTTTTAATGAATGATGATAGGATGAATGATATCCCGCTTATACTTGAGACCATAGATGATAGCATCTGGAAAGAGGAGATAGAACTACTCTACTCTTTTGAAAATAAGGTTTAAATAGCTCAAATGCTGAAACTCAAGCCTAAAAACTGAGTTTTGTGATAAAATATAGAAATACTATAAATGAGTTTAACTATAGATTTTAAGGATATTATTGAAAATATTAGTTGATTTTATACAGATAAAAAACATAGAAGCCTCTCAAATATTTACACAACTAAAATGTAGTGTAAATGAGGCTTTACTGCTTCAAAATTTGACAAAAAAGTACCTTCAAGGACAAGACGATGTCTTGGTTTTAGAGCTTTTAAGTGAGCTATATCCGAGTGATGATTATAAGCACTTAGAGCATCTAAAAGAGGTGAAAATACTCTTAGAATTAGGCTGGTTATACCAGCAAAGTTTTGCACCTGTAAAAGTATCGGAGATAACTCCACTAGAGCTTTTAAACACAGCAGTTGGGCTGACTCCATCTTTTTTAAAGCTACTCCAAGATGGAGCGAGTGAGGTTGAACTTCCAGATATAAAGCCATATAGTGACCACTTAGAGTATCTTCAAGATCAGTTTTTTCGCATAGAACTTTATCAAAAGATGAGCACTATTCGTCAAGATGTACATGAACACTCTTTGGGCATCGATAGGATTCAGCAAAAACTCCAACTCCTAGAAAACAGAATCAACCTAAGAGTTGCACAAACTCCTCAAAAGCTTATTTTAGATAAGTTTTTCAAACAAAAGAAGCTTGAATATAAAGAGGAGATTATCTTTTTAGCACTTCTTCGTGAAGAGTATAGCTCTTCTGATGCATCTCTTCGTGAGATGAATACGCTGATAGATTTGATTTCGCTAGATGAGTATGATCGCATAAAAAACCGCTCACTCTTAGAAGAGAGTTCAAACCTTATAAATGATGGCATCATCGACTATGAAGAGATGCTAAACCCTTTTGGTGGTATCTCTAGAGCTTTTTATATAGTTGATGAGGTGCTTCAAAGCATCATTCATCCTCATAAAAATAAAAAAGTTCGCAGGCTCAAACTAAATGCTCTTATAGAAGAGCAAGATATTTTTGAGCTTATAGAGCCTGAGACTTCACTTGAAGATGTTGTTTTGGCAAAAGATACAGAGACTACACTCCAAAACCTTATGCGTCAAGTAGATAAAGAGGTAGTTGGGCGTTTGGTTGAGTGGGGAGTTAAAGATAAAAAAAGTGGAATAGATGCAAGGATAATCTTCTATGGTCACGCTGGAACTGGTAAAACTATGACAGCTTACTCACTTGCAAAATCTCTAAAGCGACAAGTTTTAGCCTTTGACTGCTCTAAGATTCTTTCCATGTATGTTGGAGAGAGTGAGAAAAATGTTCGCAAGATTTTTGATACTTTTTACGATTTGAGTGAAAAAACAAAAACAGAGCCAATACTACTTTTAAATGAAGCAGACCAGTTCTTAAGCTCAAGATCAAGCGGAGCAACAAGTGGATCAGAGCAGATGCACAATCAGATGCAAAACATCTTCTTAGAGCAGATTGAAAACTTCAAAGGGATGCTCATAGCTACTACAAACTTGCTTGAGAACATTGACAAAGCATTCTCAAGACGCTTTAATTATAAGATAGAGTTTAAAAAGCCAGATGAAGCTCAAAGACTAAGCCTTTGGCAAAAGATGCTACCAAAAAATGCTCCATATACAGAGGATTTTGATGTAGTAGAACTTTCAAAGTACTCATTAACAGGTGGGCAGATTAACCTCATTATAAAAAACACAGCTTATAAAATAGCAGTTATGCCAGAGCCAATTTTTAGTGTTGATGCTTTTATTAGTGAGATAAGAAGAGAAAAAGATGCTAGTTTTGATAGCGAAAAATCAATGGGTTTTTTAAACAAATAATGTAAAAGGAGTTTAAAATGCACTTTAATATAAAAAACAATGTTTACCATGTTGGTAATGTGGACTGGGAGATAGAGCATTATCAAGGCTTTAAGTACTCAACGCATAGGGGTTCTTCTTATAATGCTTACTTGATTGAAGAAGAAAAAAATGTCCTTATAGATACTGTCTCAGAGCCTTTTACTGAAGTTTTTATAAAAAATCTTAAAAATAAAATAGACTTAAAAAAGATAGACTACATAGTTATAAATCACGGAGAAAAGGACCACACAGGCGCACTTGTTGAACTTATGAGCTATATACCAGATACTCCGATTTACTGCACAAAAAACTGTGTGAAATCACTAAAAGGGCAGTACCACCAAGATTGGAACTTTGTGGTGGTTAAGAGTGGTGACACACTAGATTTGGGCAACAATAAAACCTTAACATTTGTAGAGATGGCGATGCTTCACTGGCCTGACAGCATGGCGTGTTATCTTAGCGGCGATAACATCCTCTTTAGTAACGATGCTTTTGGGCAACACTATGCATCTTCGGCTCTATATAACGACCAAGTTGATCAGTGTGAACTTTTTATTGAGTGCTTAAAATACTACTCAAACATACTTACTCCATATAACAAACTAGTAACAAAAAAGATAAATGAGATACTCTCTATGAATCTTGAGTTAGACATGATTTGTACCTCTCATGGGATTATCTGGAGAGACAATCCTGCTCAAATAGTAGAACTTTACTTAAAATGGGCAGATAACTACAAAGAAAATCAGATAACCATACTATATGACACAATGTGGGATGCAACAAGGCTGATGGCTGAGGCAATTGCTAAAGGCTTGATGCAAGAAGATAGTGAAGTAGTTGTAAAACTTATGCATCTAAGCAAAAAAGACAAAAATGATGTAATATCTGAAGTCTTTAAATCAAAAGCTATCTTAGTTGGCTCGCCTACTGTAAACAAGGGAGTTTTGACTTCTTTAGCATCTACATTTGAGCTTATAAAATCACTAGGCTTTAAAGAGAAGATGGCTGCATCTTTTGGCTCTTATGGCTGGAGTGGTGAAAATATAAAAGTGCTAAATGAAAAACTTCAAGAGAGCGGATTTGAGCTAGTAAACGAGGGGCTAAAAATAGAGTGGTTACCAGATGAGGATGAAATAACGTCATGTGTGAATTTTGGTAGAGAGTTTGCTAAGAGTGTAAAGATATAGTTTAATAAAGTGTCTCTATATTACACATTATTATAATAATTCATATAAAAATTAATCTCTCTTTTAAGCTGTTTTTTAGTACTTTTGCACCTATGTAAGTTTCTTGATGTTACAAATTTACCCATATGTTACAAACTGCAAAAAAGATGTATCATTTAGTGACATTTTAAAATTATTCTACTTTTTGTATATTATATTTAATACTCTTTTTGATATAGTGCATTAACTGT
>CAYWVG010000132.1:0-4650 GCA_964461645.1 uncultured Sulfurimonas sp.
TGCCAACTCCCGCTATCGCTTTTATAACTGAAAATATGCGATGTGATGCTGGGATAATGATTAGCGCATCACATAACTCTTATGAAGACAATGGCATAAAGTTTTTTGATGGGCATGGAGATAAACTCTCACATGAAGTAGAAGCCGAGATAGAAGCCATCTATGCAAATGATGAAAAAATAGCAGATGCGCAAGTCACAGGCAAAGAGATAGGTAAAGCAAAAAGAATCGATGATGTTATAGGGCGATATATAGTAGCGCTTAAAAACTCATTTCCAAGAGAGTGTTCGCTTAGCGGAATGAGGATAGTTCTAGATGCTGCAAATGGGGCTGGTTATATAGTAGGACCAACTGTTTTAGAAGAGCTCGGTGCTGAAGTTATTGTGCTTCACAATAAACCTAATGGCTTTAACATAAATGATGGATGTGGAGCGCTTCATACAAAAGATCTTTGTGATAGTGTTGTTAAATATAGAGCAGATTTAGGAATAGCTCTTGATGGAGATGCTGATAGATTAGTTGTCGCAGATGAAAAAGGTGGGATTATAGATGGCGACCAACTTCTTGGTGCTTTAGGTTCTTATATGAACGATAGAGGAGTTTTAAAAGGCGGAGGTATAGTATCTACCGTGATGAGTAATCAAGCCTTAGAAGACTACTTAAAATCAAAAAAACTTAAACTCTTTCGGTCTGATGTAGGCGATAAGAATGTTGTAGAAATTATGAAAAAAGAAGGCATTAACTTTGGAGGAGAGCAGAGTGGTCATGTCATAATTAGTGACTTTGCAAAAACTGGTGATGGACTTGTGTGTGCTTTGCAAACTTTAGCGCTTATCATAGAGACAAAGACAAAAGCATCAGTTGCTCTTCGTCCTTTTAAACTCTACCCTCAAAAACTTGTAAACATAAACATAAAAACTAAAATAGCGCTTTCTAAAATAGAAGGCTTAGATGAAAAATTAAAAGAGCTAGAAGCAAAAAATATTAGACATCTTATAAGATATTCAGGAACAGAAAACAAACTAAGAGTTTTACTTGAGTGCAGGGATACCAAAGAGCTAAACTTACACATGCTAGAAATGGTTGAGTTTTTTCAAAAAGCTTTAAATGCCTAGTAAAACTTTAAAGCTTGTAGCTATACTTTTTTTGAGTATGGCAACTATTTTTATAATAGACCAAAACATCAAAATGCTTTTTGTAGATGGTTTTCGATACTACACACAGTGTATTGACTTGATATTGGTCTATAACAGAGGCGTTGCGTTTTCTATGTTTAGTTTTTTAGATGAGTGGCTAAAATATATACAACTTATCCTAGTCTCTGGAATCTTAGTCTATATTGTAAGTTTAAAAAAATTATGTTTTGCTTTGCCAGCTGGACTTTTGTTAGGTGGAGCATTGTCAAATATCTATGATAGATTTATACATGGTGGAGTAGTGGATATGGTTTACTGGCACTGTGGATTTGACTTTGCAGTGTTTAACTTTGCTGATGTGATGATAGATGTGGCAGTTGTATGGTTTTTGATATTAAATTTTAAGCCAAAGTTATGCAAAAGCTAACTAAAAGAAGAATTTAGGTAATATTATCCAAAAATAATGCTTGAAAAACAAGTAAACAATGAAAAAAGGAAATTGATGGAAATCAAATCAACTAAAATAAATGGTGCTAACGCTCTTATAGAAGCGACAATCTTAAGAGAAGTAATTGACGCTAACTTGGAAAAAATTGCTAAAGAATTGGCAAAAACTGCGAGTATTCAAGGTTTTAGAAAAGGGAAAGTTCCTGTAAATGTTGTTAAAAAACAGTACGGAGACAGACTCGTTCAAGATGCAGAAGCTGAAGCTCTTCGTGAAGTTTTAAACAAAGGTTTAGAAGAGTTGAGCATAGCAAATGATGAGCTGATTGGTGAGCCTAATATCTCTAAGTTTGATAAGAGTGATGATAAGATAGAAGTAGCTGTAAAAGTTGCTATGAGACCAACAATTGAGCTAGGTGATTATGCTTCACTTGTAAAAGAGTTTGAAAAACCTGCGATTAGTGATGCTGATGTTGAAGCTAGAATCACAGAGTTAGCACAAGCACAAGCGCCACTAAAAGATGTCACTAGAAACCGTAAAATGAAAGATGGCGACACTGCTGTAATAGACTTCGAAGGATTCTTAGATGGTAAACCTTTTGAAGGTGGCAAGGCTGAAAACTTTGAGCTTCGTTTAGGTTCAGGTCAGTTCATTCCTGGTTTTGAAGACCAACTTATCGGTGTAAAAAGAGATGAAGAAGTTGAGATAAATGTTACATTTCCAGAGAACTATGGTGGAACAGAGTTAGCTGGCAAAGACGCATCGTTTAAAGTAAAAGTAAATGGCATCAAAGTTAAAGATGAAGTTGCTATCGATGACGAGCTAGCTAAAAAAATGCTTCCAGGTGAAGAAAATGCAACCTTAGAAGAGTTAAAGAAGCTAGTTAAAACTCAGATAGAAAACGAAGAGTTAGGAAAACTTTACAATGACAACTTAAAGCCAGAGCTTTTAGAAATTTTTGTAGAAAAACTATCTTTTGACCTTCCTGAGTTTGTAGTTGACCAAGAGATAGATATGGCACTAAACAAAAAAGCTCAAGGTATGAGTGAAGAAGAGATTAACGAACTTCGCGAAAACCAAGATAAACTAGAAGAACTTCGTGAGACTCTACGTGATGATGCACAAAGAAGTGTAAAAGCTACATTTATTATAGATGCATTAGCATCTGCTGAGAAAGTAAAAGTGGAAGAGCAAGAAGTTATGCAAACTATCTACTATGAAGCAATGCAGATGGGACAAGATCCACAAAAAGCTTATGAGCAGTACAAATCAGCAGGATATCTTCCAGCTATTCAGATGTCAATGATTGAAGATAAGGTACTTAGTCAACTTCTTAACTCAAAGATGAAAGAAGCATAAGGATGAGCTATATTCCTTATGTGGTAGAAAAAACTGGTCGTGGTGAGCGTTCATATGATATCTACTCTCGTCTTTTAAAAGATAGAATAATCATGCTCAGTGGAGAAGTAAATGATGCAGTAGCTTCTTCTATAGTTGCGCAGCTGCTTTTTTTAGAAGCAGAAGACCCTGAAAAAGATATATACTTTTATATAAACTCTCCAGGCGGTGTAGTAACTGCAGGAATGGCAATATATGACACTATGAACTATATCCGTTCAGATGTTGCTACTATTTGTGTAGGACAAGCTGCATCTATGGGAGCTTTTTTACTCTCGTCTGGTGCAAAAGGAAAGAGATATGCTCTTCCGCATGCTCGCATCATGATACACCAACCTCTAGGTGGTGCTCAAGGTCAAGCAACAGACATTGCTATCCAAGCTGAAGAGATTTTAAGAATGAAAGCCGAACTCAATGCACTACTTGCAAAACATACAGGTCAAAGCATAAAAAGAGTTGAAAAAGACACTGATCGTGATAACTATATGAGCTCGAAAGAGGCAAAAGAATATGGCATGATCGATGAGGTTTTGGTTAAAAACGATAAAGAGTAAGGAGACGATATGGCAGGATCTTTAAGAAGTAGGACACGTGCAATCAAAGAGCCAACTATTGCGGCGGTAGAGATTGATGAGCCTACAAGTGATTTAGAAATATACTCTAAAGAGGTACTGAACTCTCTTATAAAAGATAACTTGCCACCTACTCCAAATAACTTTTCTTTGTATTTTGATAGGCTTCTAGAAGACAAGAGTGAGAACTTAAGAAAACAGATACACTCTATGCTTGAGCTCGAAGAGAACAATGATGATGAAAACACCATCATGCTTGAACAAAGCCTAAAAAGAGGGTTTGGTTCTATAAAAAATATATTAGGCGTTACTGCAAACCTTTATAAAAACATGGCTTTGATGACAAAGATCTTAGAGAAGAAAAGACAAGAACTTCAAGAAAGTCCTGAGATACAAGCTGTTATGAATGTAGCCACTTCTTTAGAAAGTGATGTTTCAAAGCTAAATAGTATACTTAAAAAACAGAGCACTCAGATGCGAGACTTCTATGATGAGACCGCAAAGATAATAAAAAGTGTAGAGAACGAAACTATTTTTGACAATAGATATGGTGTTTATAACAAGCGATATCTGATGACGAAAATAGAACAAGAGATAGAGCTAATAGGTGAGTTTAAACATAAAAGCTCGCTTATAATGATAGAGCTATCACGAGAGTTAAAAGAGAGCATCGACAACGATAAAGCAATAACATTAATGACTAGAACTATCGCTAGACTATTGCTTAAAACTTCAAGAAGAAGTGACACTGTAGCTCATTATGGCAACGGTGTTTTTGCAATGGTTTTAAAGCACACAGATATAGAAAGTGCTAAAAAAGCTAGTGAGAGACTTTGCGAACTTGTCTCAAACTCTAACTTCTTTCTAGCCGACCGAGAGATACAGCTAAAAATATCCATAGGGGTTACTGATATATCTACTCTTTATACTGTTGAAGAGATAGTTGTGAGTGCGATGAATGGGATAGAAATAGCATACAGTGATCCAAAGATAGACTTTGCAGTTTCTCTAAGAGAATAAGCGAAGTAGAAAAAGATATAAAATATGAACCTAACTATAGTAGAATACCCAGATAAAAAATTAAGAGAGACATCAAAAG
>CAYWVG010000133.1:0-4627 GCA_964461645.1 uncultured Sulfurimonas sp.
GACTCGGAGATAAAGATATAGTACCTATAAAGGCGATAAGCACAGGTTCTATAGGACTTGACTTAGCGCTTGGCATTGGTGGCGTTCCTGAGGGCCGTGTTGTTGAGATTTATGGACCTGAGAGTTCAGGTAAAACAACACTAGCACTTCAAATAACAGCAGAGTGCCAAAAAAATGGCGGAGTTTGTGCTTTTATTGATGCAGAGCATGCGCTTGATGTTGGATACGCTAAGAACTTAGGCGTTGATGTTGAGAACTTACTTGTATCTCAGCCAGATTATGGCGAACAAGCTCTTGATATTGTAGAAACCATAGCTAGAAGTGGGGCGATTGACCTTATAGTTATCGACTCTGTGGCAGCTCTTACTCCAAAGTCTGAGATTGAGGGCGAGATGTCTGACCAAAATGTTGGAGTTCAGGCTCGTCTTATGTCAAAAGCACTTCGTAAACTTACAGGTGTTATCTCTAAAATGAACTGTACAGTTATCTTTATAAACCAAATCCGTATGAAGATCGGGATGATGGGTTATGGCTCTCCTGAGACTACAACTGGTGGAAATGCTCTAAAGTTTTATGCATCAGTTCGTATAGACGTAAGACGCATAGCTTCACTAAAGCAAGGTGAGAGTCAGATAGGAAATCGTGTAAAAGCCAAAGTTATAAAAAACAAAGTAGCACCACCATTTCGTCAAGCTGAGTTTGATATTATGTTTGGTGAGGGCATCTCTAAAGAGGGAGAATTAGTTGATTATGGTGTTAAACTTGATGTTATAGATAAAGCGGGGGCATGGTTCTCTTATGAAGATATAAAGCTAGGTCAAGGCCGTGAAAATGTTAAACAGAAGTTTAAAGATGAGCCAGAATTAGCAAAAGAGATAGAAGAGAAAATCAAAATAGCTATGGGTGTTAGTAATGTTATGATTATGGATACATCGGACATAGAAGAAACAGCAGAAGATTAGACTAATGTTTATCTTAATTTGTTTTAGCTAAAATTGCAACATTAACTATACCAAAGTATAAAGGCAAACTAGATGTTTATAGATAGCGTAAGTGCAATAGAAGTTATGGATTCACGTGGAAATCCAACAGTAAAAGCTACAGTGGAGCTAAGTGACGGAACTATAGAGAGTGCAATTGTACCATCAGGTGCTAGTACTGGAAAGAGAGAAGCGTTGGAGCTTCGTGATGGCGGAAAACGCTACATGGGTAAAGGGGTTTTACAAGCAGTTGAAAATGTAAACTCGCAAATTTCTGACGCGCTTATTGGACTATCTCCTTTTAACCAAGCTGTCATTGATGCAACTATGAAAGAGCTTGATGGAACTGATAACTATGGCAATCTTGGAGCTAATGCAGTTTTAGGAGTATCTATGGCTGTTGCACGTGCAGCAGCAAAAAGTCTTGGTATGCCACTCTATCGCTACCTAGGTGGTGCAAATGCTATGGTAGTTCCAACTCCTATGCTCAACATCATAAATGGCGGTTCTCACGCTGATAACTCAGTTGACTTTCAAGAGTATATGATTATGCCAGTGGGTTTTGAAGATTTTGCAGAAGGACTTCGTGCATCTGCGGAAGTTTATCATAACCTAAAGGCTATACTAAAAGAGAACAAGCACAATACAGCGCTAGGAGATGAAGGAGGTTTCGCACCTGATTTATCTTCAAACGAAGAGCCAATTCAAATCATTATGCAAGCTATTGAGAAAGCAGGATACAGAGCTGGAGAAGAAATAGCAATCGCTTTAGATGTTGCTGCATCTGAGCTAGTTTGTGATGGTGGTTACCGGTTAGAATCTGAAAACCGTACAGTTACAAGTGAAGAGCTGGCAAATTATTATGTTGACTTATGTGCTAAGTATCCTATCGTATCAATAGAGGATGGTTTAAGTGAAGATGATTGGGATGGTTGGAAGGTTTTAACACAAAAACTTGGCAATAAAGTTCAACTCGTTGGGGATGATTTGTTTGTAACTAATGTGAACATCTTAAACGAGGGTATAACAAAAGGTATTGCTAACTCTATTCTTATCAAACCAAACCAAATAGGCACGGTTAGTGAAACAATGCTCACAGTTCGTCTAGCTCAAAGAAATGGTTACACTTGTGTTATGAGTCATCGTTCAGGCGAGAGTGAAGATGCTTTTATAGCTGACTTTGCAGTAGCGCTAAATTGTGGTCAAATAAAAACTGGTTCAACTGCACGTGGAGAGAGAACTGCTAAATATAACCGTCTCTTAGAGATAGAAAATGAAGTAGTGTATGGTGAATACTTAGGCTCATCTCTTTTCAACTAGAGATAAAAATGCAAAATGAAGAGCTTTATGAAGACATAGACAACTCTCAGAGTGTTACTCAGAGGTATTTAGGACTATCTTTAGTAAAGTTTTTAAGTCTTATACTTATAGTTTTAGTCCTTGGTATTTATATAGGAGTTCTTTTGTATGGTACAAATTCTCTTGAAGTTCTTTTTGAGCTTCAAGAGTATGAGAACTATCTTCAAAGTGAAGTGCATAGGCTTAAACATGAAAACGCTGAGCTTCAAAGAGAGTTTTTTGAGTTAAAAGAGATTTCTGCTCAATAACTTGATATAATAACTCTTAATAATTTTATAAAAAAGATTCAAATAGGGGCAGTTTTTGATTAGAGCTTTATATATAGCGCTTCTTATACTTGTAAGCCTAAATGCAAGAGAAAACCCTTTTTTCCCAGCAAAAGGTGAAAAAGACATACCCTATACAACAAATCAAATACAAAACATAGAGCCATTTAAGCGCTCATCCATCACTCTTCCATCATCAGCAAGGATCATAAAAAAAGTAACAATAGAGTATGAAAACCTAGATGCAACTGTAGAACAAACGAGTATTGAACTTAAAAACAGAGTAGATTGGCACTTACCTATATTTATATCTCAAAACTTTGCAGATACGCAGTTTGAAGAAAAACCAGTGGTCAAAAAAAAAGTTACTCAAGAGTTTAAAGAGATAGCTTCTATAAAATACGCAAAGTTTTTAGAGAGCTCTAAAAGTCTAAAAATTATAACAGAAGATAAAATTATAAGAAATTTCTTGCTTGTAAAACCTCATAGAATTGTTTTGGATTTTAAAAGTGATGAGAGTGTAAATAGTTATTCCAAAGAGAATAAAGAGAGTATTTTTTCTAAGATAAGAGTAGGAAATCATGCTGGATATTACCGCACAGTTATAGAACTTGATGGGCTCTACAGATATAATATGCAAAAGTTATCTGATGGCTACATATTAAATCTAAGATAAGTGATACTAAACTTCATTTGTTAAAACTCCACCTTGTAAGCGTTTACTTCTTCAAATAGCTAATTAAATTCTCTTAAGTGTTAAATAATATAATATTATAGGGTATAATTTCGCACAATGAATAGGCTAGAAGAATACTTAAATTCTCACGAAACAAGCGAGATGCATCCGTCAGATATTGCTAATATTTTAAAAGAGTTAGAAGATAGCGATTTAAATGAAGCTATTAAACTAATTCCTAAAGATTTAGTCGGCGATGTAGCTCTTGCTCTTCCTGATAGATACTTCGACTTTGTTGTTGAATCTTTAAGTGTAGATGAACTTTCCTATGCAGTCACAGAACTAGAATCAGATGACCAATTAGAGTTTATGCAAGAGCTTGAAGAGGTCAATGAAAGCGTAGCATCTCAAGTTTTTGAAATCTTAGATGAAAAAGATAGACAAGAAATCACTAAGCTTCAAACATATGATGATGAAGAAGCTGGTGCTTACATGCAACTTGAAGTCTTCACAGCTAAAAAAAATGAAGTAGTTCATGATGTAATAGAGAGATTTGCAAAGCTAAGGCGTGCAAATAAAATAGAAAATATTCAAAACCTATTTATAACCGATAATAATGTAAAATTACAATATACTATCGGACTAGATGATATCCTTATTTTTGATTTTTCAAAAACATTAGAGCAAAATATTGAACTTAGCGATGAAAGTTTTGAGCCTAAACGAGGTGTAGATACTGACGATATAAAAATCATAGTAAATGACTTTAAGCAATATGACCTCTCGGTTATGCCCATAGTTAACAACTATGGTATTTTAGTAGGCCGTATAACTTCGGACGATATCTACGATATTATCAACGAACAAGCAACTGAGCAGATGTATAATCTTGCAGGTGTTGATGATGAAGCAGAAGAAGATTATGAGATATTAAGAGCAGGAAAGAAACGTGCTACTTGGCTATCTCTAAATCTTTTTACCGCTATAGGTGCTTCTTTTGTTATAGGCTCTTTTGCAGCAACAATAGAGAGTATTATTGCTCTGGCAATATTAATGCCTATTGTTGCATCTTTGGGTGGAAATGTTGGAATACAGAGTCTTACTGTCGTTGTAAGACAGTTGGCCCTTGGAGAAATATCTAAAAGAGAAGCCAAAAGAGTTGTAAAAAAAGAGGTAGCGATTGCTATTATTAATGGCTCAATATTTGCCATGATTATGGGAATTATAGCTGCATTTTGGTTCAATATGCCGATGCTTGGAGTTGTTATCGCTCTTAGTATGATTATAAATTTTTTCGTTGCAGGTTTTTTTGGTGCGGTAATACCGTTGTTTTTTAGAAGAATGAA
>CAYWVG010000134.1:0-4529 GCA_964461645.1 uncultured Sulfurimonas sp.
GGAGACTATGGAGATTGCATCTGAGGTTTACCAAAAAAGAATAGAGATTATAGAGATAAATATTAACAAAGATATAGAAGTTCAAGTCTTAAAACTTGGCAAGATAGGCGTAGTCGTCTTGGTTGTATTTTTCATATTTTTTATCTTAAAACTTATTGTTAAGAAGTATATAACGGATAATGAGCGATTTTATATGACAAATAAAATCATCACATTTTTAAATGTTACGCTTATCATAATAATCGTCTTTTTTAACTATATAGAAAACGCTAGTTATCTTGTCACCATACTTGGATTTGCCTCCGCTGGTATTGCTATTGCCATGAAAGACTGGTTTATGAGCATACTTGGCTGGCTTGTTGTGGTCATCGGTGGGAGTATTCATGTTGGAGATAGGATAAGAGTTGATTTGGGTGGAATGAAGTATGTTGGAGATGTGATGGATATCTCGCTTCTTCGCATGACAATACTTGAAGATATCACTCTAACATCAGTTACTGATAACAGAAGAGCAGGAAGAGTTATATTTGTTCCAAATAACTATGTTTTTACGCAAATGATAGCTAACTACACACACTCTTCACTAAAGACCGTTTGGGATGGTGTGCATATTACTATAACTTTTGATTCAAACCATAAAAAAGCTATGCATATAGCAAAAGAGATAGTTAAAAAATACTCCAAAGGTTATACAGATATAACAAGAAAACAGTTAAATAAGCTTAGAAATAAGTATAGTCTTAAAAACACAAATGTTGAGCCTAGAATCTTCTCCTTTATAAAAGAAAACGGTGTATCTATAGACTCATGGTACTTAACAAATGCTTACGCTACTTTGACGCTTAGAAGCGTTATATCTGTGGAGATTGTCGAGGCTTTTAATAAAGAGGATGATATAACTATCGCATATCCTACTCAAAGGCTTCATATTCAAAATGAGGATAGAGTGCCTCCTTTTGATACTAATGAGGTTATATAAATGATTATGTTTACCTCTGCTAAAAAAACTAGCTTTGCAAAAAAGGAGATTAAATGAAAAAAGTATTTTTTAAGACCTTTGGATGTAGAACTAACCTGTATGACTCACAAGTTATGATGCAAGCGCTAAAAAACTACGAGATAACACAAGATGAATCGGAAGCTGATGCGATAGTTATAAACTCTTGTACGGTAACAAATGGAGCAGATACTCATGTTCGCTCATACTTAAGTCAAGTAGAAAAAACATCAGATGCAAAGGTATATCTCACTGGATGCGGTGCTCATACAAAAGGTGAATCACTTCTAAAGAGCGGTAAGGTTCATGGAGTTTTCGGTCAGAGTGAAAAGCTAAAGATAGAGGGTTTTTTACAAGAAGAAAAACCCTTTTACGATGCTGGAGATTTAAACCATATAGATAACGCTGTAGTTGATGACTTTATTGGTAAGAGTAGGGCGTTTATAAAGATACAAGAGGGTTGTAGTTTTAGATGTTCCTACTGCATCATTCCCTTTGTAAGAGGTGATGCTAGAAGTATGGATGAGGCAAGGATATTAGAGCAAATCCAAAGGCTCGCATCTAATGGTTTTGGAGAGTTTATCCTAACTGGTACAAATGTTGGAAGTTATGGACAGAAAACAGATAGTTCATTAGCCTCACTTATGAAAAAAATCTCACAAATCCGTGGGGTTAGACGTATAAGACTTGGAAGTGTTGAGCCTGTACAGATAACAGATGAGTTTAAAGAGCTTTTGGGCGAGAGCTGGCTTGAGCGGCATCTTCACATTGCACTTCAGCACACTTCACCAAAGATGCTAAAGCTGATGAATAGAAGAAATGTTTATAAGCAAGATAGGGAACTCTTTGAAGAGTTAGCATCTAAAGGCTTTGCTATTGGTACGGACTTTATTACAGGTCATCCTGGAGAGAGCGTGGAGTTGTGGGATGAGGCTATGAAAAATGTAAGAGATTTGCCACTTACTCATCTTCATGCTTTTACATATTCTAAGCGTGATGGAACTCCATCTGCAACTCTAAAACCTGAAGTAAATGGAAGAGTTGCAAAAGAACGCTTACATGAGTTAGAGTCTATTATAAAGCAAAAAAATTTAGAGTTTAGAAGCGCTTTTAGTGGTGATTTAGAAGTTTTGTTAGAGAGTCAAAAAGATTCTTTGTTTGTGGGGCACGACCAACATTTTAACAAGATAGTGGTTGACTCAAAAGAGGATTTACTAGGAAACTGGGTCACTATACAAGACTATGAAATTAGAGGAGAATTTAACCATGCCAAACTCTAAAACTAACAGAATACTGCTTTACTTATCATCCTTTATTATTATTGCTCTGGTTCTTTTTGCTGTTCTTAGAGACAACTCTTCGATGATAACCCTTCGTGAAGCAAATAAGATTCTTGATAATCACACGGTTAGAAATGTAACTATTACCAAAGATTTCGTATATTTAAAAACTGATAATGATGTCTATAAGATAGCATCTTCTCAAGTAAAACCTGAGATGTTTATAAACCATAAAGTTGAAGTTGGTTCTGGCTCAAATGTTATAGTATATATACTTTTCGCAGTTTTGTTCTTAGGCATAGCCTCACTTATCTATAGATGGTGGCAAAAGAGAGAAGGGTTTGTTGAGGGTGGCGGAGTTAGAGCCTCAAGAGTTGAGATACAGAGCACTCCACTTGAAGCTATGAGAAGTGATGTAAAGTTTAGTGATATTGGTGGCATCAGTGATGTAAAGATTGAGCTTGAAGAGATTATAGACTTTATGAAAAAACCTGCAAGGTATAAAAACTTTGGTGCTAGGATGCCAAGAGGTGTGCTTTTGGTTGGCCCTCCTGGTGTTGGTAAAACCATGATAGCAAAAGCAGTAGCTCATGAAGCTGGTGTGCCATTTTTTTACCAAAGTGGTGCATCTTTTGTGCAAATCTATGTAGGTATGGGAGCAAAAAGGGTTCATGAGCTCTTTTTAGCTGCAAAAAATTCAGCACCTTCCATCATCTTTATAGATGAGATAGATGCAGTTGGTAAAAAAAGAGATGGAGTAAGAAATGATGAGAGAGAGGCTACTCTAAACCAACTCCTAACGGAGATGGATGGTTTTGAAAACCAAAGCGGCATCATAGTCATTGCAGCTACAAACAAGATAGAAGTACTAGACTCAGCACTTCTTCGTGCGGGTAGATTTGATAGAAGAGTCTTTGTAGAGCTTCCAACTAAAAATGAGAGAGCATCTATACTGGAAAAATATCTTAGTAGAGTTCCAAATGATTTAGAGATTATGAAAATTGCAAATATGACTGTTGGTTTTAATGGAGCAGCCTTAGCTGCGCTTGTAAATGAAGCTGCACTACTGGCTTTAAGGCAAGATGATAAAAAAGTAAATATAGATCACTTTCATCAGGTAAAAGATAAAGTAATGTTTGGAAAGAAAAAACTCCAGATGCTAAGTGAGAAACAAAAGGCTTATAGAGTCACTTATCAAGCCGCTAAAGCCATAGTTGCTACGTACTTTGACCTTCCATTTGAGAAGTTAATGCTCTCAAATGAGAAGCTAACTCCAACTACAGATGAGCCACTTATAAAACATGAGTTAGAATCAAGAATAAAGATGCTCTTAGCAGGAATGGCAGCTTGTGATATTAAATATGGCGAGCATGCGAGCAGTGCAAAAGTTGATTTGGATGAAGCTAAAGAGCTTGTAGAGAAGATGTTAAAAGAGTATGGCATGGGCGACACTCTTATCTCTAGTGATGAGCAAAATGGAGCTCTTATTTCAAAGTTACACAAAGAGACAAAAGCTCTTATAGAGAAGATGTCAGATGCTATGAGGGTAGTTGAAGAGAAGCTCTCTGAGAGGGAGAGCATAACAAAGTCAGATGTTAAAGAAGCTATAGATGCAGTTCTTTAGTGGATTTTCTCTTCTGCGTGAGAACTATCTCTTTAAAGAGTATGTAAATGATACAAAGTACACAGTAGTTGGCTTTAGTTATGGAGCTATAAAAGCACTTGAGCATGTTAAAAAAACTCTAGCATCTAAAAAAAGAGTAGATACTCTGCAACTTCTATCTCCTGCTTTTTTTCAAACAAGAGATGCAAAGTTTAAGAGGCTTCAACTTCTCTCTTACACAAAGAGTGAGCTAGTCTATATGAAGCAGTTTATAAAGCTCTGTTTTGAGCCTTATGAGAAAAAAATCATAGAGCAAAAAAAGAGTTCAAAACAAGAGTTAGAAGAGTTGCTTAACTATGAGTGGGATTTAGATGAGTTAGAAGAGTTAGTGCAACAAGGCGTAAAGCTAGAAGTTTATCTAGGCGAAAAAGACCAAATCATAGATGTTGAAGGCGCGAGAGAATTTTTTACTCAAGTGGCATCTGTGACATATATAAAGAATGCAAATCATTTTTTGCAGACTAGTTAATGTTACGCACTATAATGAGTTGAATGCTCTGAACAATTATCAAGTTGGATCCTGAATCAAGTTCAGGATGACAGCTCGTTTGTTCAGGATGACGAATGTTTGTTCAGGATGACGAGTGTT
>CAYWVG010000135.1:0-4501 GCA_964461645.1 uncultured Sulfurimonas sp.
GAGATGCAATGCCTGCAAAAATACTTCCTAAAACTGAGAACATCAAAAGAAGTGGCGGAATTATAGATAGAAATATCTCTTTTATAGAGACCTCTTGAACCTCTTTTGAGATTGGAGCTAGTTGTGGCGAGAAGTAGGAGCGAATCAAAATATATGTGATATAGAGACCAACTAATAGCGCTCCTGGCAAAACCGCTCCCATAAAAAGCTCACCAACACCAACACTCATAACATCGCCTAAGATTATAAGAATAATAGATGGAGGTATGATTTGCCCAAGCGTTCCAGATGCTACAATGGTTGAGGATGCCAAAGACTTGTCATATCCAGCTTTAAGCATCAAAGGAAGTGCGATAACGCTCATCATAACCACAGATGCAGAGACTATGCCAGTTGAAGCTGCAAGCATAGCACCGACTAAAACCACACTAACTGCCAAACCTCCACGAACCCCACGAAACAAAGCACTCATGGAGATTAAAAGCCTCTCAGCCATTTTTGACTTCTCTAAAATAAGCCCCATCGCTATAAAAAGTGGAACTGCCATCAGCGTTGAGTTACTCATGATGCCGTAGATGCGAAGAGCCAAAATATCGAAGATCCCAAAACCTAGATCTGGTATGAAAAAAGCAAAAACTATAGCCACACTTCCAAAAACAAAGGCTACAGGGATACCTACAAGTAAGAGTGCTAAAACAACTAAAAATATAAAAATAGCCATCATAACTTTATAACCCCATCTTCTTCTTTTAAGCTTTTTATGTTTTTATACGCATCGTTAATAGCCACAAGTCCTAAAAAAGCAAACGAGAGCGGAAGAAGTGACTTTACTAAAAATCTATATTCTAAACCACCAGGATTTGAAGAAGCCTCATTTTGAGCAAAACTAAGAGCTACAAAATCAACACCAATATAGACTATCATACAAGAAAAAGGAAGTACAAAAAAGAGTGAAGAGATAATGTTTATAATGGTTTTTTTCTTCTTTGAATATGAAGCGTAAAATATATCTACTCTTACATGAGCATTCTCTTTTAAAGTATAAGAGATCCCAAAGAGAATAACCACATCAAAGAGATGCCACTCCAACTCCTGAAGTGCAATAGAACCACCTGAGAACAAATACCTTGCAGTAGCATCATAAACCACCAACAAAACTAAAACAACCAAAACAAAAGCCGTAAAGTAGCCCAAATATTTTATACTTTTATCTATCATTGCAACAACTCTTTAAGCTCTACCAAATCACTATCTATGCTAATAGAGAGTTTCTCAATCTCACTTAAAATCATATTTGGAGTAACTTTACCATTTTTCATTTTTTACTCACCAATTTTTATAAACTTCATCAATCTTTTTCATAACGACATCAGTTTGAACAAGGGCATTTATGATTTTATTGTAGTGCTTGAAATCATTATGGCTTAATTCTCGTCCGCTTCTGTCTTTGAGCCATTTTTGTGCTGGTTGATAGCCACCTATGTAAAACTCCCATGCAATAAGTGGGATATTTGCTATAAATTGTGTCTCATTTATAAAGATTTTTACTTTTTCTTCTTCTATGACTGTATCTTTTTTGACTATTTTTCTACTTACAAAATTATCGCCATCATTTACTTCTATGACTCTTGTGTTTAGTGATGAACTCTCCATAAGATGCAGTCCTCTTAGCTCACTTCCAAACTCTACAAGTTGCCAAAAGGTTTTAGTATCAGGGTATGGAACTCTTGGAAAGTCTATTTTTAAAAACTCTTTGTATTTTTCTCTGTAAGATGGTGAGTGCAGAACTGCATAGATATAGTCAAGTATGTCAATGGGTGCAAAACTGCTTAAGCCTTCGTCACCCTCAGCTTGACTGGGGGTCTCCTCTTTTTCATTTACAAATTTTAGATTCAGAGCTTTTTCAATCTCTGCAACTATCTCAAGATTTAGGTTTGGAGTTCGTGAAGTTTCTAGTGAGTTTTCGTCTGGGTAGAGGTAGAGAGGATTATTATAATATGGAGCAAATGGTTGTGAACTTTTGTCATTAATACTTTTTGTTAAAAAAGTAATAAAATGCTTATGTCCTCCAAATTGTTTAGAAATAATTAAACCAATGTTATCATGATAAAAATGCTTCATAATTTTTTCTCTAGAACGACCTAGTATATCTGTTTTGTAATAAATATATTTAGTTTCGAATGGTCTATATAAATAATTTTTTACATATTTTTCATCATATTTTTCATCTTTATAATTATTTATAGACTTTTTTAATATTTCTTTATTATCAGATAAAACAACTTTATCTAATGATGTAACAACACCAACAGAATTAATATTAAATAATTCAGTAACAGAAAAATAATTATTGTAATTCTTAAAATTTTTAAAATTTTTAGGAACAAAAAAATAGTTAGGTTCTGTATAATCTAATTTTTTCCACTCTACAGATTTAATATTATTATCATTTAGAAAATTATATTTTAATTCTCTTTTTCCATAAATATCATAGTGATATACATCAGCTAACTTTTTACTTTTAGATTTTTTAACAAAGATATTTATACTAACACCCTGCATAATATCAAAGACATTTTCATCTTTAGATCCATCTATTGCTGTCTCTTTTTTCTTCGAGTTTCCATGTAAATCTAAGATATAAATTTTATCAAAACATTCAAGTAGAGATTTTCTCATCTGTCTATGTATGATTCCATCTATAAAAGAGTTGTTTGAAATATAAGCCAAAATACCTTCGTCATTTTTTTCTATGTAATGTTGTCCATATCTTATAAACTTTATATAATCATCAGACAAAGGTTGTATATTTCTCTCATTTAAATCTTTTTTATAATCTTGCAGAAGATTAGCTATCCACTCACCTTTGTTTGAACTACTTACTGCATATGGCGGATTACCAACCACAACCATAACAGGAGCATCTTTTTTAACTCTATCTGCTTCTTGTGATTCTCTTGCTAAGTAGGTACTAAAGAGATTTCCAGCTGACTCGTGATGCTCTTCTAATGAGTTTGTTAAAAAGACTTTTAACCTTTGCTTGCTTTGTGGCTCATAGCCTGTGAGTTTTAAGAGTAGATCTAGCTTTAAGTGAGCCATAGCGTAAGATGCCATAACTATCTCAAAACCATGAAGCCTTGGGATTAGATCTTGTTCTACATACTTACTCCAACCACCACCAAAAAAGTTATCTTTTACATGGTTTATTATCTCGGCTAAAAAAGTTCCTGTTCCTGTTGCTGGATCTAGGATCTGTACTTTGTGAACTTCTTTATTTATCTTTGTAGCTTTACCTGTTTTTGTAGTTGCATCCACTTTTATGGTAGTTTTTGAAGTGTCTGCTAAGCCATCTTCTAAAGAAAACTCAGTTTTTAAAACTTCATCTACTGCATTTACTATAAACTTTACAACTGGCTCTGGTGTGTACCAAACACCTCTTGCTTTTCTTAGTTTTGGGTCAAATTCTGCTAAAAACTCTTCATAAAAATGGATAATAGGGTCGTTTCTTTGCGTTTTGCTTCCAAAGTTTTCAAGAATTTTCTTGACATCTGTTGCTTTAAATATTTTTACTAAAGAGTCAACCATCCATGAGATTCTAGTGTCTAAGTCATATCCTGCAATCTGGTGAAATAAACTTCTTAAAAATGGGTTTGAATGTGGAACTAACTCTGCTGCTTCTTGTCTTGAAAATGTTGAGAGTGTCTTATCATGAAACCTTGCTGTAAACATTCCATAAGTGATAGTTTGAGCATACATATCGGCAAAATCTTTTGGCGACATATCATGAATGAGCATATCTTGAAAGGTTTTAAACTGTCCGTAAATATCACTAAACTCTTCATTTTCAATATCTTCTTCTAAAGCCTTTAGCATTACATCTGCCATTAGTTTTGCTTTTGCTGCCATCATAATGGCTAACTTTGAAGCTGATGTTATACTTTGACCTACATAAGAGGTAAAATCTTTTATGAGGTTTATAAACTCTTTAAAGTTCTCGGGGTGTGAGACTATCTTGCCATCTTGAAGTGATGCGATTTTTACTTTCGTATATTCATCTGCATCTTTATAAAACACAAATTCCATATAGTCAGTGATGATTAAGTTTTCTAAACCTTTTTTATAGCGACTAAACTGTTCGTTGTAAGTTTTAGAATGTATATCTTTACCAATATCTTTTGCTTCAATATGCCCTATCTCTATATGCTCATCTTTTGTAGCGATGAGATAATCAGGAGCACCAGCTTTAACTCGCTTTGGTTCGTTTATGGCGATTATATTTTCATCTAAAGATTCTAGTAACTCTTTTAAGTGACCTCGATAGCTGTGTTCGGTTGCAGTTCCTGTGTTGTATTCGTTTGTTATTTGAGTTATATACTTTTCTATCATAACTATATAAAATTAGGTGCATCATTTGCAAAGAGGATGATGTCTCCTGACGCAGTTTGAGATGCTAAAACATCTTGGATTTTTGATTTATCAGACAACATAATTTTATTTTTCA
>CAYWVG010000136.1:0-4463 GCA_964461645.1 uncultured Sulfurimonas sp.
GATGCATCTTTGATACCAGCCTCATCTCCAGCTTGATAGTCAAGAACTTCAACCGCAAAACCTCGTCTCTCAGCCCAGCGTTTATACATACGAAGCAATATCTCTGCCCAGTCTTGAGACTCTGTTCCACCAGCTCCAGGGTGAATGGATAAAATAGCGTTGTTTGCATCTGTTTCACCACTTAGTAAAACCTCTACTTCCATGTTGAGTATGAGTTCTTCTAGTTTTTCGCTATCTTTAAAGCAAGACTCTATAGTCTCTTCATCTGCTTCATCTTTTGCCATCTCATATAGATCTTTAGCATCTTGTAGTGCTTCGCTAGTTCTTTGGTATTTACCTAGTTTTCTTTGAATTTGAGTTTTTTCTTTTTGGATTTTAGCAGCATACGCGGCATCATTCCAAAAGTCTTGAGAAGCTTCTTCTTGGTCAATTGCATCTAATCTTGAGCTTAGTTTAGTAGGCTCTACAACACCTGCAACATTTTTCATCTTTAGGCTTAAGTGTTTTAGTAATTCTGTGTATTCATAATTATCCATATAATTGTCCAATAGTGTATAATTGCGATTATATAAAAAAGAGGCTTAAAATGAAGATTGTCACAACAGTAAAAGAGCTAAGAGAGCATCTCAAGAACGTGGTTTCTCAAGAGAAAAATTCCATCGGTTTTATCCCAACAATGGGAGCCTTACATCAAGGACATGCAAAACTTATAAAGCAAGCAAGAGAAGAAAATGAGATAGTTGTGGTCTCTATATTTCTCAACCCTACGCAGTTTTTAAAAGGTGAAGATTTGGGTATTTATCCCAAACGAGATGAAGCTGATAAAAAGATATGCCAATTAAGCGGTGTAGATATTTTGTTTTTTCCATCAGTGGATGAGATTTATAAAGATGATGAAGCTAGCATCTTAGCGCCTCGCGTTCGTGGTTTTGTTTTAGAGGGTTTTAGTAGGGCTGGGCATTTTAATGGTGTCTTAACTGTAGTGATGAAACTCTTAAATATTGTAAGTCCAACAAAAGCCTACTTTGGTAAAAAAGATGCACAACAACTCAATCTCATAAAACTTATGGTTGAGCAGTTCTTTATGAGCGTTGAGATTGTAGCAGTTGAGACTCAAAGAGAGAGCGATGGACTAGCGCTTAGTAGTAGAAATGTTTATCTCTCAAAAGAGGAGCGACAAGAGGCCCTTAAAATCCCGCAATCGCTTCATCTTTGTGCAAAGCTTGTTTCTAAAAATGTAAGAAATAGAGATGAGATAGTAAACAATATGAGAGAAGTTTTACATCCTCTAGAGATCTTTTATGTTGAAGTTTTAAACCGTGATTTTGAAGTGATAAAAGAGGTAGAATTAGGCAATAGTGTAGTTTTAGTTGAAGCTAAAGTAGGCTCAACTAGGCTTTTGGATAACATCTGGTTATAGCCATTTAAGCTTTGTGGAACTTTATTTGCTTTACATAGTAAAATATCTCAAAAGGTAGGTTTATGGACATTGTTTTACGCAACAATCTTATTCTTATCACAACGTGTTTTGAGACACTAAATAAAGAGTGGATGAAGAACTTCTTAAGTTATCACTCAAGAGGTATGCTCTTTTTATCAAAATCTGTTTTGGTGTTTAGAAATGAGACATTAACAGAGATAAGAGATGAGTTTTTAAAAGAGCTATCCCAGCATCATGCATCTACGCATGAGTATGACCATAAGTTTTTTTTACGTTCAATGCTAAAATTTGGAACTCAGCCAATAAAGATAGAGTTGAAAAAACTCGATAGTACTCAAAAAGTAAAAGTGAAACTATACGCTTATGACAAAAACACAGTTTTAATAACACTTGATAGCCCTAACACATGGGTTCTTAGCTACTTTCGCTCACAGCTTGAAGTCTATGTTGAGCGTGGCACAGATGTCTCTTTGGTAGTTGATGTGAGTGATCATAAAGCAAAGGCAAGATTAGAGAGAACACTTAACAAAAAAGATGTACTTCATTATCAACTAGAGTATAGTTACGACAATCATTTTTTGAGTAAACTCTATAGTGATTTCACTTCTTACACCTTTGGGGACCTTTGTAGAGAAGAAGAACAAAATCACTTAACACATTTGTATTCTCTTTTGGAATGTCCTGTTGGAGCTAGTCAAGAAATTATAAAAAGAAACTATAAGAAGCTAGCAAGAGCATATCATCCAGATAAAATAGTACATGAAAGCCCAAATATGATAGAACACTACACACAAAAGTTCCAACTTCTACAAGAAGCATATACAACTCTAAGAGAAGTTAGTTAAGTAGTTAAAAAAGAGTCTCTATAAGCTCATCGCTTGAGGTGTTTTTTAGGAGTGCCTCAAAGTCATTACTGTTATAGAGTGCAAGTTTTTTGCCTTGCATCTGCCTAAGCTCTTTCGAGAAGCCTCTTTTTGAAAAGAGTATGATTTGAGATGGCTCTATGCCAAGTGTCTCACACTTTTGCATAAGTTTTTGCCACTCTTTTTTTGTTACAACATGATTGGTCCATTTGCACTCAGCTACATATATTTTGTCTTTATTTGTAATAGTTAAGATATCTATCTCTATCTTTGCATCCCAATAACTTCCAGAGCTAATAATCTGAGCATCACGCAAGTTATAGTTTAGTAAAACTTCTGAGAGTTCTTCAAAAACGAGGCTTGTATAGCCATTTTGTCTCAACTGAAAATTTTTAAACAGTCTTGCGTATTTTTTATTTCTAATATCTCTTATGTTTGGGTGGATAAAGTAAAACCAAAAGCGAACAAAAGGATGTGTAAAGAGCACTTTGTGCGAGATCCTCTGCCTAGCTAACTCTCTTTTTAGTTTAGTCTTTGGGTTTGAGCTTTTATGACTCTCTTCTCTTGAGTATTCGATTTGGACTAAGCCTCTCTCTTGAAGATAGTTTAATGCTGCTCCGCCATTTCCATTATTGAGCCCAGCTCTGTTAAATGCAGAAAATATTCTTCTATCACCAACAGCTAGGGCATGTAAAAGCCTTTTGTTGATGGAATTGCCAAGTGTGAGTTCTTCTATCTTTGCATTTAGATAGGTAAAGTTTTCTAAGATGAGATCTTCTATAAGAAAAGAGATTGGTTGTGTAGTGTCGACCTCAAATCCAAGTCCGCCAAAGATAGAGAAGTACTCGATGTGAGTCTCCATATCATTTGGGTAGTTTCTTATATAAAAGGAGCGAAATTGATCTAAGAGTTTTGTGCTTTTCATATTTTATTGTCTTGTCATATAAAGTGGCTATAGTATACTATTTTTCTTCATTAAATACAATTTTTTATAAGTATAAAAGAGATGCATAAGCACCTCTTTTTAAAGGAGAATTAAAAGAAAATCTAGAACTTGTAAACTAGAGTTGAACTTACTTGAGTTAAGTCAGTAGAGGGGTGTCCAACATCTTTTTCATCTTCATCTACCACAGCAAGGATTGCGCTTAGATTTAGGTTTTTTGTGATGTCATAACCAACCCATAAACAAAACTCACTCTGCTTATAGTTACTATTGCTAGTAGAGGGAGAAGGTGGCAGTTTATAAGTACTTTGACCATATATTGCGCTTAGGCTAAGCCCCATAATAGTTTTAGAAAGCGTTATATATGGAGTTCTAGTATCTATCGCTATATAGTTGTAGAGTTTGTCCCCCTCTTCAAAAGGTGTTACGTTTTCTCCACCCTTATAAGCAGAACCCCAACCGCCATCTTTTCCTGTTTGGATATATCCAAGTCCAAGATTATAGCCATCAAGCTCTACATACGCTTTTGTATCTATAAGTGAGCCATTTTCGTTGCCTTTTAGTTGCTCATCTGTTTGCATATAGTGAAAAAATCCACCATACTTAAAATCACCACTCTCTAGTGCAAGTGTAGCCTTACCACCAAAAATGGAGTAGTTGTTTGGAGCAACTAGAGTATAGGCCTTAACTTTTAGAGAATCTAGTACATCGTAAGTAAGTCCGAGTTTGTAGATACCGCCACCCTCAGAGTTTATAGTCCCACTAAAGCCGTCCATATTTGTTCCATAAAAAAGCTCTCTGGACCACATTCTATAGTGACTTTGTGACCAAATAAGCTCAATTTCAAGCTTATCTATAGGCTTTGCGTATAGTGTGATGGCATCATGATGCTCATCTAACCACTCAGTCTCAAGCTCCTGACGACCAGCTTTAAACTTGATTTTATCTGTATCATATCCGATGTAAGCATTTGTAGTAACTGCTATCTCGCCATTGTCAATATTCCAAAATCTTGAACTCGCGTCACCTTTACCCTCTCCATAACCGCTTATAGAGTTTTTGTGATCTTCCCAGATAACTTTATAACCTCTCATACCAAATGCAAGGTTAAAGTTGTAAAAATCTGCAGTTTTATAGATAAGCTCTGCTGAACCAACTGAGTATGCACTGTCATTATAGTAATTGTCTAGGTTTTTTTTAGAATCCCTCATCTCGT
>CAYWVG010000137.1:0-4440 GCA_964461645.1 uncultured Sulfurimonas sp.
TTATAAAACTAACCATAGCTGGCTGGGTAGTGCTATTTTCACTTATGGGTTTAGGTCTTTATAATGATATCAATAGATTGATGGGTTGAGAAATTTATAGATTCAGCATCCTTTTAACCGTATCTTGAAAAGCATTTTTAAAGACATCATCTTGAGCTACTATCCTATATAACTCTAGTTCACTTCGTCTTTGCTGGTTCATCACATCATCAAAAATTTTAATATATGCCAAATCTCTAGTGTGTGTATCAGGATTATCTGCATATTTACTTTGGAAATCTGGATGCTCTTTCATCTTTTGAGCCATGTTTATCAATCGTACTCTTTGCTCTTGCGGTGTTGCGTCCCATCCTTGAAACCATTTTTCATTGAAGCTATTTATGATAGTATCTAGTGGATCTTTTTCTTCTTCTGTGCCATGTGTACCTCTAGGATTTGGGTTTTGTGGATCGAGTTCTGTTTCACTATCATCTAATCCTAGACTAACATTTAGTTTTACTCTCTCTAGCCCATATGTAGATAGATCAACAGAGTTGAGCAGTTCATCTAGTGCATCTTGATTTTTGTCTTTTATAATCAGCTTTGGAATTAAGAACTTTATGAACCAAAATAGTTTTTCCCAATTTACAATTTCATAAGTCATTATTGAAGCCATCTGAGCATATATTTTTACAAACTGTTTAGCTTTGATTTTATAGTCAATCTTTTCTTCATCTTCAAGTTCCAGCTCATTGTTAAATCGTTCAGCTGCCGCATCTATGATGGGACTAAGCTCACTCGCCTCAACACCATCAAAATACTTCTCTATAAAATCTTCTACTTCACTCCACTCATAGATACCTACATCATCAATAGCATCTTTTAACTCGTGAAGTACATTTACATCTGTAGCACCACTAAGTGTGGTTGCAGTATAGAAGGGGTCAAAAGAAGTTTTAATATCTTCTGCTTTGTTAAAAAAGTCTAGGACAAAAAGGTCTTCTGTTTTTTTACCTAGTTTATCGGCTGAACGGTTGAGCCTTGAGAGTGCTTGAACTGCTAGCACCCCTTGAAGCTTTTTATCTACATACATAGCAGAGAGTTTTGGTTGGTCAAACCCTGTCAAAAATTTATTTGCAACTATGAGTAATCTATACTCATCGCTGTCAAATTTTTCACTTATATCTTTACTTGCAAATCCATTTAACTCATCTTCTGTGTATTGGATACCTTTTACTTCTTTCTTTCCAGAAAATGCAACAATAGTTTTAAATGGATTTCCTCTTTCTGATAGTTTTTTAGTTATTGCAAAATAATAAAGAATAGCTGTTTGTATATCTTGTGTAACTACCATTGCTTTAGCTTTGCCTTTTAGCTTCTTAGTATTTACTACTTTACTTATAAAATGATCTAGAATAATATCTGCTTTTGTTGCTATGGTTTGCTCATCTCTTTCTACAAAAGCTCTTAATTTTTTTTGTGCTTTTGCTGTATCAAACAAAGGGTTATCTTCTATTGACTTTTCTATCTCATAGTAGCTTTTGTAAGTAGTATAGTTTGAGAGTACATCAAGTATAAATCCCTCTTCAATAGCTTGTTTCATGCTATAAAGATGAAACGGTTTAAATGTGCCATCCTCTTGTTCTATACCAAATTTTTCAAGTGTATTTGACTTTGGAGTTGCCGTAAAAGCCAGATAAGAAGCATTGCCTTTCATTTTTCTAGTTCTCATTATTTCTAGTATTGCATCTTGTGCATCTAGCGTATCAGCATCTTCTTTGCCCATTGCACGGTTCATATTGTCATGTGCAGAACCGCTTTGTGAACTGTGCGCTTCATCTATGATTACTGCAAATCTTTTATCACTCAAATCTGCTATACCATCAACTATAAAAGGAAACTTTTGTATCGTAGTGATAATAATCTTTTTGCCACTCTCTAGGCTTCTTTTTAACTCTTGAGATGAGTATGCTGGTGCTACAATATTTTTTACTTCACTAAACTCTTTTATATTGTCTCTTAGCTGTTTATCTAGAAGTCTTCTATCTGTAACTACTATTACTGAATCAAATAACGGGTTGTCTAATCCACGATTGCCTGCAGTATCTATGCTCTTAGGATATGTTTCAATAAGTTGATAAGCAGCCCAAGTTAGAGAGTTTGATTTGCCACTTCCTGCACTATGTTGGATAAGATATGTTTGACCAACTCCTTTAGTGCTTGCATCGTCTATTATTTTTCTAACTACATCCATTTGGTGGTATCTTGGAAAATAAAGTGTTCTTTTTGAGAGAGCGTCACCGTCTTTTCCATCTAGTCTAACGAAGTGTTGTATAAGTCCAGCGAGAGACTCTTTTGTAAACACCTCTTCCCATATATAGGAAGTTTTGTGTCCATTGGGGTTTACTGGATTACCTTTACCGTGATTATTGCCTTTGTTAAATGGTAAGAAAAATGTTTTACTTCCATCTAACTTAGTAGTCATGTATGCTTCATCTGTATCTACAGCAAAGTGAACTATACATCTAGCGAAGTTTAGTAGCGGTTGCGTAGTATCTCTATCTTCTCTATACTGTTTTTGTCCATGAACCTTAGCATTTTGCCCTGTCCATTGGTTTTTTAACTCCATTGTGACAAGTGGTAAGCCATTTATAAATATAACAATATCAATCTCTTGAAGAGGGTTAGTTTTTGAGTAAGTCACTTGCCTCATGATGCTAAATTCATTACTATCAAACTTCTCTTTTATAGCTTGAGAGCTTGAAGCAAGAGGAGCAACATACATCAGAGTAAAATGCGCATCATCTACATCAAGACCTTTACGAAGTAGTTTTAAAACACCATACTTTTTTATCATTCTATCAAGTCTTTGAATGATTTTTAGTTTGTATTGTGGATCTCTTTTTAGTTTTTCTAACTCATCTTCTTGAGTGCTTTCTAAAAAGTGCCAAAACCGCTTCTCTTCTATGGCATGCTCTTTGTTAAAGTCACTATTTAGACCTTTGTAAAAACCTTGCTCTATTAATGTTTGCTCAATACTACTTTCTAATGCTTCTTCATTTGTTTTTGAAACTATCATTTTAACCTCTTCATATCTTCTTCTAGTTCTTTTAAGCTCTCTACTTTTTGTTGCTCTTTTTGTATCTCTTTATATTTTTTATACTCTAGTTCGCTTTTATCTTTTGCTATCTGGTGGCTAATCTTGCCTGCATGTGTTAAAAGCTCTCTACCATTGAGAGAGATAACCATATCTAATCTTTGAGCCCAGTCTTTCATATACATGGGTGTTTGTTGCATAGCCATAGTTTCTGCAAATGCAAGGTACTGTTCTACTAAAAGTCCGAGAAGCTTTATCTCTTCTTCGTCCAGATAATTTTTAGCGATGCTTACATCTTTTTTGGTGATATTTTTGTTCTCTTTGTCGTATGAATTCATCCCTAAACGAGGTTTGCTTATATCTACTCTACTGTGTACAAGTTCTGCTGCTGTTTGCTTTGATACTGCCCAGAGTAGTTTGTTTTGGACTATCTTAAAAAATTCTATTGTTTTTTCATCTTTTGCATCATAGTCTATGCTTGTCATGTAGATATCTTTGATTTTTTGATAAAAAAACTTCTCAGATATTCGTATATCACGCAGGCGTTTTTGTAGTTCATCGAAGTAGCTCATAGAGTTACCACTTTTAAATCTATCATCATTAAGTACAAACCCTTTAGTTATGTACTCTTTGAGTCTATCTTTTGCCCAGATGCGAAACTTCGTACCAGTAGATGAGCGAACACGAAAGCCTATGGCTATAATCATATCAAGATTATAAAAGTCAACATCTCTAGCTACTTCTCTATCACCTTCCATTTGAACTGTTCGGTAATTCCGAACAGTTGAAGCAGGTTCTAGCTCTTCTTCTTCAAATATTGCTTTAATATGTTCACTAATAGTTGATTTTGCTCTGCCAAACACTTCGCAGATCTGAACTTGAGAGAGCCAAAGAGACTCCTCCTCAAAGCGTACATCAACTTTTATATTACCGTTTTCGTTTTGGTAGATTAGGATGTTGCTCATGGTACTTTCACTTTACCAGTTACTGCACTATCTATGAGAGTAGTTTTATACTCTTTTAGTTTTGTGATTTGTTGCTGTTGTAGATCTATGGTTTTGTCTATTTTTTGGTTGTTATTTTCTATAAATTTTGATATTTGTAGTTGCTCTTTTTTTGGAGGAAGAAGAATATCAATATTAGATAATTTGTCTTTAGTTAAATGTCCAATACTTACTTTATTCACAATAGCACCAAATACACCTTTATGCCCAATATCATTGAATAAATATAGATAGTAATGAGGGATACATGAAGAATTAACGGTTACTTTATGTGCTGAGTTCTGAATATAACATTCAGGTAACTCTGGAATGTCCCCTATAAACTAGACACTATTTAATTCAGTAATTTAGATAAAATAA
>CAYWVG010000138.1:0-4362 GCA_964461645.1 uncultured Sulfurimonas sp.
CTGTCGATGAAGAAGTGGCATCTCAGAGGCTTACAGCACTTCAGACTCTTCATACGGAGATACTAGATGAGATAAATGCTACTTCTTTAGGAAAAACCTACAGAGTTTACTTTGAAGACCTTATCCAAGACTACTATGTAAGTGGCAGAAGTGATGACAATATTGTTATAAAAGTAAAGGGTTCTGATGAACTTTTGGGCCAATTTAGAGATGTTGTTATAACCTCTATCGGTAGAACAATCTTAGAGGGTAAGATAGTTGCTTAAAAAGCTGTTTCGATACTTGGCTCTACTGATAGTTCCTCTTTTAGCTTCACTTTTTATTCGCTTCTTACACATTACAAACAAAAAAGAGTTTTATGCTCCTCCAAATTTAGGGGATGAACCAACTATCTTTGCTTGTTGGCATGGTGAACTCTTAATGCTTCCATATATGTATTTTCACTATAGAAAAGTACCACATGCTAAAGTTTTAATCTCGCCTCACTTTGATGGACTACTCATTTCAAAAACTATAAAATATTTGGGATTAGAAACGATAGCAGGCTCAACCAATAGAAATGCAGCAAGAGTTCTTATCCAAGCTATGAAATCCATAAAAGAGGGTTATGATATTGGTATAACACCTGATGGACCAAAAGGGCCGAGACATGAGATGGCAGATGGCATTATAGTAATGTCACAAAAAACAAAAGCTAAGATTGTTCTAATTAGAGTGACTTCAACAAAATTCTGGCAGTTTAATAGTTGGGATAAATTTGTAGTTCCAAAGCCTTTTGGTATAATGCGTTTTTATGCAACGGAGCCTTTAGATATAAGTGAGATGAAATTAGAAGAAGCGAGAGCTTATTTGAAAAAAAGGTTAGATAATTATGAGAAGTAGAGTACTAATCCCAGCTGTAGCCTTATTTTTACTTCTACTTATGGCACTTTACTTTCTTATAAATCCATCTTATGAAAAATCACTAAAAGCAAAATATTACTATGAGATAGGTGAGTATAAAGAGGCTCTTTTTTATGCAAAAGAAGCTTTTAGTATGGATATATACAACCGCATGGCATCTACAGTTATGGCTCAGTCTATCACCTCTCTTAAGTATGTCTCTTATATTGAAGATGCAAGAGCCTATATGCAAGATATAAATAAAATTGCCACTCATGATGTAATCTCTGATGGTGACAGAGCAAAGATAAGAACTATCTGCGAGATAATGCTTAGTTCATATAAAAAACTCGCTCCAAGCGTTGTAACTGATGAGAAGCTAGTAAAACAAGCAGCAACATATCATAAAGATTTTGAGAAGTTACTTGAAAAAGTCAGTAAGTAAAAAAAAAGTAGCTTTTTTAGAGCATCTTGAGAGTTTTAGGGGTTATTCGGATTTGACCATAAAGAGTTATGATGAAGCTATTCAAGAGGCTTTGAACTATGTTGAAGTGTATGAAGAAGATGAAAAAATCATCATAAATCTCATGCCATATCGTATAAAAATAGCAAAACTAAATCCTAAGAGCATAAGTAAAAAACTAAGTGCCGTAAGAGGCTTTGTAGAATATCTAAATGATAACGAGATGAAAGTTTTTTTAAAAGCAGATGATAGTATAAAAGTAGCAAAAACTCTACCAAAACCAATATCACATAAACATATAATAGAGGCGCTAGAATACGCAGATGAGTATGAGAGACTAATCGTTGTGATGCTCTACACTTTAGGCCTTAGAATATCTGAACTTTGTGATTTAAAACTAAGTGATATATCTAGTGAGTGGATAAGAGTTTTAGGTAAAGGTGCTAAACATAGAGATGTACCACTTCTTAAATCAACCAAGAAACTCATAGATGAGTATTTGTCCAAAAACTCCCCAAAAGTATTTCTTTTTGAGGCAAATGATGAAAGATTAAGCCAAAACACTCTAAGATATAGGGTTAATAAAGTCTTTAAAAGAGTAGGATTAAAAGTGTCGCCACATCAACTCCGTCACTCTTATGCGACAGAGTTACTAAATGGTAGTGCATCTATCGCTGATGTTAGTGAACTTTTAGGGCACTCTAGCATGGCTACTACACAAATATATACAAAATTAGGCAGTGCATTGAAAGAACAGAACTATAACAAAGCACACCCTCTATGTGGAGATGAATAGTGCTCGGCAGACTTTTTGAATCTATATATAATAAGATATACATAGCTATTGTTATTGAGAGATCAAAGAGTGTCGTCTATGTTCACATAAGCAGTAAAAAACATGCTCCTAAAAATTATCATAAAAGCTTTGACGATACGGGGTTTGGAGAAAAAATGAAAGAATATATCGGCTCTTTTATAGGTGAATCTCCTTTTTCTTATATATGTGTTTTAGACTACTCAGAGGAGCAGGGGGCGATCCCAACTTGCTCAACTAAAGAGATGTCTATCTTTGGTGACTTTAGCGCTTCAAAGATGATGTGTCATAAAAATGACTGGGCATATTTCACATCAACATCAGCTATAAAAGAGATAAAAAGTACTTACGAAGAGATAGGGGTTGATTTTATATTTTCTCCTTTTAGTGTACTCTCCAGTTTTTTTAAAGATAAGATAGACACACAACTCGGACTTTTTGTACTTGTAGAAGATAGCTATGTTACACTATGCGTGTTTGACAAAAGTAAGCTTCTATTTGCAGAGCATTTAAATGTAGATCAGGATAACAATCAAGATGAGATGATGATGGATTCATCAGATTCTGAGATTGATTTGGATCTAGAATCTAGTATAGATTTAGATGATATTGACACTATGAGTGATATTGATGGTTTGGATGATTTTGGAGATATTGAAGATCTTGATGCAATAGGTGAGATAGATGAATTTTCACAGTCTCAAGATGAAGGATTTTTGGATGAGGAAGATGACCTTTTAGTTCAAGACCCAAGTGGTTTTAATGAAGACTATCAGAGATTTTTAGCGATTCAAAGTTCTGTAAATAGGTTTTATAAAGATTCGAAATATCAAAGTAAATTTGTAGAAACTGTATATATTGCTGATGGTGTTGGGGTAAGTAATGATTTAAAAACTTACCTTGAGGAAGAGATGTTCTTTAGTGTTTTTGTTAGACATGTAGATTTGGGTGGTGAGATTATTGACCTTGCAAGGGCAGAGTTAAAATGAAATATAGCTATATAAAACCACGTAAAAAAAGTGTTGTATCAGGGGAGTCACAACTTATCTTTAGTTTTTTTAGTATCACACTTATTATGCTTTTTTTAACTTACTTCTTTTTGTTTTTTAAGGATTATAGATTTACTCAAAATCTACAAGAGATACAACAGAGAAAAATTGAGTTAGAAGCAAATGTGCAAAAGATGAACTCACAAATAACTTTTATAGAAAAAGAGCTACTCCTAAGTGAGTCAATAACCACTAAAAATACAGTACTAAAAGACTCTATAGCAAATCTTTTTGATTTAGTTCCACAAAGAATAACCCTTTCACAAGCTACATTGTTAAAAAATGGACTTATTTTACATGGAATAACACCAAATAAAGACATATATAACTTTATGCTCCAAGCTCCACTTCGTTCTATCTTTCATAGGACTTATAGTAGTTTTTATGAAGCTGAAAATGGCTGGTTAAAGTTTGTATCAACTAACTATATAGATGAAGATGAACTCTCCCTAGAATCTCCTAGATATGAGGAAGAAAAAGAGGTTAGTGATGAAGATTAACATAACAAAACAGAGTTTATACCTTCTTTTTTTATCGATTGTTTTACTCTTATTTGTCTTGATATTTTCCTTTTTAGTTCTTATACCTGAGGGGAAAAACTATAGAGAACAAAGAGGCGTACTAAATAAAGAAGCAACGGAGCTTAGAAGGTACGAAGAGTTTGCAGACAATACTTTAGAGAGATTAAAGGGCTTACAATCAGATAATGCTCACATTCTTACTTCATTTGACAACTCTTTTAGCTCAACAAGATTTCAAAAACAATTTAGAAGTTATTTTACATCCCTAGAATTATCAAAACAAGAAGAACTAAACGAAGAAGATGAGTTTAGTGTGTATGAAGTAAATACTACTTCATCCATAAACTCCCCACAGAGTTTTTATAACTTCTTAGATGCAATAAACAAAGCTGACTGGATTATAAGCGTTAACTTTCCTATAGAGTTTAAGAGAGACCATGAACTAATAAGCTCAACTTTTACTATGAGAGTTTATAGAACTAAAAAAGCATCACAGCAGTAGCTCTTTTACCTTTGTAAAAATTTCTCTGTTTGTGTAGAGAAATGGACGCATCTTAGGCTCTATTTTTAAGATTCTACACTCCTCTTTAAACTCTTTAGTCATGGAACTTTTTGCATCTAAATATGGTAAGA
>CAYWVG010000139.1:0-4260 GCA_964461645.1 uncultured Sulfurimonas sp.
TAGAAGAAGAACACTTTGAGATGAGCATAGTAAAGACTTGCCCATACTCAAGTGGTGATTGTGCTTTTGTGAAAAAAGACAAAAGCAAAGAAGCCTAAATTAACCTTCTAAAAACTTTGCTATTAGCGAAGTTGGTCGCCCTATGATGGCTTTAGAGTCCTTAAAAATCACAGGTCTCTCTATGAGAATAGGGTGTTGTATCATGGCATCTACAAGTTTGTCATAATCATCCTCATCCTTTAGATTTAACTCACTATAGATGTCCTCTTTTGTTCTCATAAGTTCTCTAGGGTTCATTCCAAGCATAGTAAGAGCGGTCGTGATTTCATCTTTTGTAGGGATTGTCTTTAAGTACTCAACAGCTTCGACCTCACATCCACTCTCATCTAAAATAGCCAAAGCTTCACGACATTTTGAACAACTTGGGTTATACCAAACAGTAACTTCTTTCATAAAATTTTCCTTTTTGTGTAGTTTACACTAAGTTTTAAAACATTACTAAAATCAGATGAGTTAAAGTATAATTGCAAGATATTAAAATAACTCAAAAAGTAGTAAATATGATAAGTATTGATTTAAAATCAAAGAGTCCATTTGAGATTCTTGATGTTTTTGAGTCTCTTCGTTTGCAACCACACGAGATGCTTGAAGCGGAGATTTTACAGAGCGATTTGGACTCTTATGGTTTTAAATCTTTTGTGGATTTGGCCCAGCTGTTTCTTTTAAAAATGCTCCTTCCTTTACAAAAAGATGAGAAGAGTATCGTTTTGAGATTTTCTAAGCTTGATGAAAGTAGCTCTTTTCATAAGTCGCAGCAAAGTAGTGAAAAGTACGGTGTTGGAAGTGAGTTCTTTAGTATTGACAAAACTGAGCAGTTTAGTTTTTTATATCACTATAAAAAAGCTTTGGAATTTGTTGGCATAAAGAGTAAAAAACGAGTTTTAAATCTTGGTATCAACCGTGGTGATGAGTTTAGAGTTATAGAACAAATGCTAAAAAAAGAGTTATTTGATGATAAGAGTTTTGTAGGAGTTGACTACTGTGCATCTGCTATAGAGTATGCAAAAGAGGAGATTAAATCCTCTAATGTTGAGTTTATTTGTCACGATATAAATGCCCTTGATGAGCTAAATTTAGCCAAGTTCGACCTACTTATATCTATAGGAACCCTGCAGAGTTCTAACATAAGTTTTAACGCTTCGTTTATGCATATCTATCAAAACTTCATTGAAGATGGTGGCGCTGTAGTGCTTGGTTTTCCAAACTCAAGGTGGTGTGATGGTGAGATGATTTACGGTGCAAAAGCGCCAAATTACAGTTTTAGTGAGATGAGTTTGGTTTTAAAAGACATACATTTTTGCAAAAAATATCTTCAACAAAAGAAGTATAGAGTTGTCATCACTGGCAAAGATTATCTATTTTTAAGTGCGAGAAAAATCTAACGAGATAACACGACTCTGTTCTTACCATTTTCTTTTGCTTCATACATAGCGTTGTCAGCTCTTGAGATTACACTATCTACCGTGTCAGAGTGATTGCAGGTAGTAAGCCCAAAACTAGCTGTAACGCTATATGACGTTATATTTTTTAACTCTTGATCTTCTGCTATTGCTTCTCTGATTTTTTGAGAGATGTTATAAGCATCATTTATCTTTGTATCTATAAAGGCGATGATAAACTCCTCGCCTCCCCATCTAGCTAAAAGGTCTGTTTTTCTTATGTTTTTTCTTAAGATTTTAGAGGTTTTTCTTAGAACTTCATCACCCGCATGATGACCTTTATTGTCGTTGATTGACTTAAAGTTGTCTATGTCTAAAAACAGAAGCGAGATAGGTCTGCCATCCCTTTGATACAAGGAAAATAACCTCTCAAACTCTTCGTTAAATTTTCGTCTATTTGGAATGTTAGTTAGCTCATCAAAATCAGCTAGCTTTTCGAGTTTTTTGTGATAGCTCTTTAGGATAAATATGATTATCAGAGCAAAAATTAGAGTAAAAAAGAGGGATATTGCAAGGTTAAAGTAAAAGACATTTCTTGCTTTATATGAAAAATCATCTACACACGCTTCGACCATCAGATAGACACCAAGCTCTGGGATATACTTAGTCTGCATGATATAATCATCATTGTTTTTTTCATATTCAAGCAAAGTTGTATCTTTTAAAGTAATAATATTTTTGTAGTTTTTTAAGGCTTCCATCTCATTTAGATGATTCTTTACATACTTGCTATCTTTACTAAGAACAACCTCGCCAGAGGGGTTTATAAACATAACATTTAAGTTGTATTTTTTCTTAAACATATCTAGCATCTCATCTATGTATGAAACTTCGATGCCGACTCCTGTTGCTCCTAAAAGTTTTTGTTCTTCATTGTATATTTTAAAGTTTATAAACATGATGAGGTTATCTGTGAAGTTAGAGTTATAGTCTAGGTTTATCTCATGATCTTTAGTGTTTTTTACAAATTCAAAGTACCACTCATTGGTTGGGTTTTTATTATTTATTTTCTCCAACAAGCCATTGTGTGTGTAGTAGTTTTGAGACTCCTGGGATACTAAAAAGGAAGTAAGAAGTCCATATTTTTCTTTTATACTTGAGAGATAATCTGCTATCTTTTGGGTCTCATTTTCATCATGTAAAAGCCAGTGTTTTAAAAATGTGTCATGCGCCATCATAGAGCTTACCAAGTATGGTTCTATAAGCTGTTTTTGTATTACTGTGTAGATATTATCTACTGAGAGCGGAAGAGATTGCGTTCTTAAGTTTGTTTGTGTTTCATTTTTTGAAACCATATAGTTAAAAAAGGAGATGGTTATCGAGAGTGTTAGTAATAAAATAGTAATAATAGTGATTATTTTATAGTTAGATTTCATATGTTTTTCCTGATATTTTGCGAATTATAGCAAAATTAGAGTAGCCATTTCTTAACCCAAACACTAAGAACATAAAGCCCCCAAATATGCTGTTTAAAGCCACTTTTACTTGCACTATTTATATACTCATCTAACTCTTTTGTTTTAAACATCCCAGTTTGAGCGTTTACTTCTTTTATAAGAGAGATTTCTTTAGAGTTTATAAGATACTCTAAGTAAGGATTTGAGAAGCCTTTTTTCTTTCTTTTTAGAATATCTTCATTTAAATGAGGCTTCATAATCTCTTTTAAAAGTCCTTTGGTGACGCCATCCGTGTAGCGAAGAAAAGGGCTGATGCTAAATACCAATGAGGCTAAGTCATTGTCTAAAAATGGGGTCCTAGTTTTTATGGAGTGTGCAGAACTTACACGGTCAAGTTTTGCTAAAAAATGCTCAGCTTGAAAGTGTTTTAAGTCGATGAAACTATACCAAAAGCTCTCATCCTTATGGGTAGATGCTATGAACTCATCTCTATGATTAGAGAGATATTTTAAGGCATGATTATCTTTGATATTTTGTTTTAGTAGTGCGTTTTTTTGTAGATCTGTAAAAGATTCTCCAGAAGTGCGAAAAAGTAGAGTATCATCGAAAACCCTTTTGTAGTGCTCCCACTCTCTATTTTTAGAGTAGTTTGAGCGAAAATATCTCTTAAGATAGTTTTTGTTTTTAAGGGTAGATAGTTGCTCAATGTCTAAAAATTCAAAATATTGCCTATATCCTAAAAAAAGCTCATCGCTTCCCTCTCCACTCAAAACAACACTATGTCCATCTTGCTTGATTTTCTCAAAAAGTAGGTAAAGAGGAATAGATGCTGGGTCGTTTAGAGGCTCATCAAGTGCATCTAAAACTATCTCGCTTGCGTCTATAAAATCACTTTGAGATATCTCTAAAGAACTGTTGTTTAAGCCTAAAAACCGAGCACTCTCTCCCGCTGCATCCCTCTCATCATACTTAGCAAACTCTTTATAGCCAACGGTGTAAGTCTCTAAACTAACGCCTCTTTGTTTTGCAAAAACATTTACAGATGCACTATCTATCCCTCCTGAGAGAAGAGATGCAGTCGCATCTGTTAGCCTTGCATCTATAGAAGCTCTTAGAGTATTTTCAAGCATATAAATAGCCTCATCTCTATCAGTGATAATGTTAGACTTTGCATCAAGTAGGTTAAAATACTCTTTTATCTCATACTTTTGCCCATCAAAGATTAGATACTCAGATGAACCTAGTTTGTAGATGCCATCAAAAAAAGTATAAGGTGCAGTTGGTGCTAAAAATGAGAGATAAGATAGCAGGGCATCCTTGTTCATACTAACTTTATCAAGATAAGGTGTTAGCTCTTTGATGGT
>CAYWVG010000140.1:0-4107 GCA_964461645.1 uncultured Sulfurimonas sp.
ATCTTCGATCTCCCCAACAGCCATCGTATTTAAACTATCTACAGAAGCTCCTTGGTATGAGCCCCTGATAGTTATAGATGCAGGTTCAAGAGTAGGTGATATCTCCTTTGGTATCTTTGTATATGAGTAGATGCCTACTGCAAAAACTAAAAAAAATAGAGTGTAGTTTATTCTATAATTATCAATAAAAAACTTTATAATTTTATTAAACATCTATTGCACTTTTTCCTTGCATAAATCTAATTAAGCTCTGTTTTCATATCCGTAAGATTCATGAGCTAGTATTGCAGCACCTAGAGATGTCGTTATTTGTGGAAATGCAGGAATAAATATCTTCTTGCCTAGCTCATTTTCAATAGCACTGACTAAACCAATATTTAGTGCAGGACCGCCGTCAAAGTAGATACCTTCTTTTATGCCAACTCTTTTTACAAGTTTAATTATTCTTTTTGCTATGGAGTAGTGCACCCCTGCTACGATATCTTCAACACTGTTATCGTTGCCTAAAAGACCGATTATTTCAGACTCTGCAAAGACCGCACAGGTGCTGTTTATTGCTAATGGTGTTCCTTTTGATCTAAAGTGATATTCGCCTAACTCATCAACCTCTATCTCTAAATTCATAGCGACAACATCTAAAAATTTTCCAGTTCCAGCCGCACATCTGTCGTTCATAGCAAAGTTGACCACATTGCCCTCATCATCAAGAGAGATAGCTTTGGAATCTTGACCGCCTATATTTATAATAGTTTTGATATCGCACTCTGAAGCGGCTGCTGCCATTGCACCCATTGCATTTGCGGTGATTTCGCTTATATTTTCATCTGCTTCTTTAAAGAGTTTTCTTCCATATCCTGTTGCAACTGTATATACCAATTTATTCTCATCAACACCAAGTTCAGCTAGCATCTCTTTTAGTGCTTGTTTCGCATATTTGTAAAACATACTTCCACTTGCACTTATTTTATGTCCTGCTAGGTTTTTATTTTCATCTACAATTGCAATTTTAATAGCTGTTGAACCTATATCTATACCTGCAAAATATTTCATTAACGTTTCCTTCTTCTATTTTTAAGTGACTCTACAAATGCTTCAACTCTAGTTGTAAGCTGACCTAGATGACTAGGAGAATAGTCACTCTCTAAGTACATAATAGGAATGCCTTCTCTCTCCATGGCTTCTAAAACAGATCTTTGTTCCATTTCATAAACTTGACATCCTGCAAAGGCTTGATATATAACGCCATCAGCCTTATACTCTCTAACAAGGTCAATAATTCTTCTTTTTCTATCTTCATTTTTTGTAAATATTGGGCAGGTACATCCCTTTAGATATCTATCTGCAACACCATCTATCATATCGTTGACAAACCACTCATCCACGCTTACCATATCATTAAACATTCTGTTTGATGAGCATGTCTCATCTGCAACGATTATGGCGTCTGATTGCTCTATAATAAGAGGGATTTTTAGATTTGGAAAGATTGGAGGTGAGCCTGTATAGACGATCCTTGGACTTCTTTTATGTGCAGCGTTAAACTCATTTTCTACTCTTTGCTCACACTCTTTTGCAAGTTTATCTACAGCTTCTATCCAGTTATCAATCTTATCAAAGAAAAATGCGTTTGTAACTAAAAACATATCAACTCCAAGTATTGGAGAATTAATGTTTTTTCTTAAAAAATTTAGATTGTGGTAAAGATGTTGAGCGTAACCCACTTTTTGTATAGACTCTTTTAGTTTTTTTCTTGTTACTTTTTTATTTAAATTACTTGATAACTCTTTTGTGAATTTTCTAACACTTCGTCTCCAATACTCACGGCTCTCTTCGCTCTCTTTAGTTCTTGGAAACTCCATATCAAAAATTTCATATCCCATATCTTCTATGATGGCACCTGCTTTTGCTTTTTGATCGCAGGTTGTAGGAGATATGATAATATCAGGTTTATCTGAGAAGTTATTAGATGCAAACTGCCCTACAGTAGCCTTTACTAAAGGACATGATTTTGATGGAAGCAGATCACTACCTATCTCATCATCCGTATAAAAACCATTACATAGTCTAATAGGAACGGCATCAAGTGCGTAGATTATTTCAGAGGGCACTTGGATACACATCGTCCCAACTTTTACTTTGTCACTATGAAGTGGTTCATGTCTACAATGCACGCTCTCAAAAAGATTGTAAAAGTAATCCATCGCCTTTGGTGGTTCTTTAAACTCTTTTTTGATTTTCTCTAACACCATAATGGCTTCCATAGCCTTATGCCGATTTTGTTTCTCTTTTGGAGTCTCTATTTTATGTTCTCTTATATTTTTAGTCATTTTGTTTCTCCAGTTTATCCATTTGCATCCTTTTTACAAATCCACCTTTAGTAGATTTAAATATTGGATAATTTACAAAGTCAACATATAAAGCATCCTCTTCAGGACACGCTGCTACACATTTTAGGCATAAAATACAGTCATCTCTTAAAATATTGGTGCTTGTAACATCATCAGCTATGTCTTTTATCTGCATATCACAAACAGTGTAGCAATCACCGCATTTTGTACACTTGTCACCATCTTTTTTAAGTTTTAAAAGGGCTGCGTCACTAAAGATATAGTGCATGGCACTCATAGGACAGAAAAAACAGAAAAATCTCTTTTTTACAAATGAGCCAACCACAAAGAGACCAGTAAATACTAAACCTAAAGCAGTAAGAATCATCGCACTCTTAGACGAGAAATCTAAGCTCCATTGAGAAGTATCTCCTACAAAAAGAGGCGTTACCATTCTTCCAGGGCAGATGCTACAAAAAGCAGTTACCCATTCACGCTCAAGTAGTCCCATCCCAACAGCCATAGGGGATAAAATTACAAGTGCTAGCATTATGTACTTTATCTTTTTGAGTTTGTTAAATTGCGGTTGAGTATAGGTGCTATATCTGATGCCTAGTCTTTTTCTTAAACCAGTTAGCCAATCTTGCATAGTGCCAAGTGGACAAGCGTAACCACACCATGCTTTGTTAAAAACTATAAACCAGAGTAAAAATGTTACAAAGCCTATAAGAACAGAGATGCTAGCTACACTAAAGAGTACATCTAAAGGGCGAGCTAGTTGATGCTGCAGAGGTAAAAAATAACACATCCCTCCAACTTCCTGATCAAAACCACATGAAAAAACAGGGATGCTAGTGCCTAAGTTGATTGCAAAGTAGCCACCATATATAAAGATAACAAAGAAAAAAATCTGTAACCAAAAACGAAATCTTTTGATATCTGCCTTGTTTATAAAATCTCTAATCTTTTTCATCAAAGCGCACCTCTTTAAATGGTTTTTTTCTTCCTCTTCTAAAGAAGTAGATAATAAAGCCAGATATTATGGCAGCTAATGTTGCGGCCATTAAGCCATAAGCATAAGATGTATAACCACTTGCTTCTGGGTAGTAAAGAGATGAGTATGTCGCTTCATAGTTTATGGAGCCATACCCATCAAGCGAAGTGTTGGCATCTTCTTTATAGTTTGCAACTAGAACAAACTTGTTTTTATGTCTTCTATCAAACTCATTCCACTCGGGAAAATAATCTTTTATAAGCGTGAAGAGTGCTATACCGTTTTTGTCAGTTTTGAGAGTTTTTGACCAACCTGTCATTGTTGATAGCGTTAGCGTTACACCTTCAATAGGCTCTGAATTTAGTAAAACTTTAAGTCTTATCTTATCGCCAGAATATAGACGATGATAAAAAGTCTCCCCATCTTCTCTTAATCTTAAGATGTCAAAAGGAACTTCTTTTATACTATGAGCGGACATTTTCTCTTCGTCATAGATAGCATCGTTACTATGGTTAAATCTCATGTTTTCAAACTTTGCAGTTTTGATATATAGAGTATTGTTTTGGACTATTTTATCTACATAAAAAAGATTGTAGTAACCATTGTCTGGCATCTTATAACTAACTGATTTACAGCCATCTTCTTCTGATGGAGCCAGCTTTGTTGTCTCTAAGTTAGCATCTAGCAGATAAAGCTTGGCATCTATACTACTTATGCAGTTTTTCTCTTTATTTTCATCTTCAAAGATAGGCCATACTTTTTGAGAGGGTACCCAGTTTCTTCCAC
>CAYWVG010000141.1:0-4071 GCA_964461645.1 uncultured Sulfurimonas sp.
TCAGACACTCGGCGTACTAAAGTACGCAATCGGTCTGAGTTAGGCACAATCTACAGTAAATCTAAAACTTTTTACCAACTTCAATTCTTTTGGAACCGCGAACTTGTTCGGGGCTTTAGGCTTCAAAGTTAGAACTACAAATCTAATCTACCAACTTCAATATAAATAAATCTAAAAACGATAAAATACTACTGGCGTAACAAAATAGAAGAGGCACAAGTGCCGAGGGCTTCCCGCCGAGGGAAACTAAGCGTTAGCGTAGCTAAAGGGACTTGTTCATTTAGCGTGACAAAATAGAAGAGGCACAAGTGCCGAGGGCTTCCCGCCGAGGGAAACTAAGCGTTAGCGTAGCTAAAGGGACTTGTTCATTTAGCGTGACAAAATAGATGAAGGTCTCCTTCATTTTATGAAATAAAATTAAGGAAATAACAAGATGCCATTACTAGACTCATTTACAGTAGATCACACTATTATGCCAGCTCCTGCAGTTCGCAGAGCTAAGGGGATGAAAACTCCAAAAGGTGACGATATCACAGTTTTTGATTTACGTTTTGTAAAGCCAAATGAGGAGACTCTTTCATCAGAAGGTATTCACACACTAGAACATCTTTTTGCAGGTTTTATGAGAGATCATTTAAACTCAGAAAAAACAGAAATTATAGACATTTCACCTATGGGATGTAGAACAGGTTTTTATATGAGCGTTATAGGTCAGCCAGATGAAGAGATAGTTGCAAAGGCATGGGAAAACTCCATGAAAGATATCTTAGAAGTTAAAGAGCAAAAAGATATCCCAGAGTTAAATATTTATCAGTGTGGAACTTACAAAATGCACTCACTTAGCGATGCAAAAGAGATAGCAAAAGCGGTTTTACGTAAAGATATAGACATCATGGACAATGACGCTCTAGCGCTTGATCTATCAAAGGTAGAAGAGTAGGATGTATATCCTCTTACCGATGAGTAGTGATGATGTAAGCTCATCATCACTAAGTAAGATTGATGATGCTAAAGTTTGGACTCAACTGCTTGTTGAAAGTGGACAACTATTAGAGACAAACCATTCTAGCGATAAAGATGGCTTTACAAACCTTAGTGAGTGTGTGGTTGTTGTAGATGATAACGAATATGTTTGGCCATTTATGGAAAAAAACATGATGGTCCTAGTGGCGCACACTCAAAGAAACATAGAAGATATAGTAGAAGCTTATCTTTTTAAAGAACTCCATGAGTTAGCTTACTAAAGATGGATTTAGATAAGTTTTTACAACTCTTTAAGCCATATCCAGCAAGCCGTTATCTGCAAGTAAGTTCACAAGAAGACAAGATAACAAAAGAGCTAAAGAGACTCTTAGATGTAGTTGATGGGAAGCTAAACTTAGTCCTTTACAATGAACAAAACCTAAACTTCTCACAAGCCTTTAGAGCTAGCCCAAGAGATCATGACATAGTCATCATTCAAGATGTCCTTAGTAAACATGAGAACCCTAAAATGATTTTAAAACTAGCTTACCAAACACTAGCTAACAGTGCAAATATAATCATTCTAGAGAAGAAAAACACAACAGATATACTCAGCACAAAAATCTTACTAGAAGAGTTAGAGTTTCGCTCTGCTAACGAGATAGATCTACTAAAAGACTACGACCTAATCATGGCAAAAAAAATGCACATGTGGGGTAATGGGTTATAAAGTTAAACAAACCAATGCACAGATTTAACAACTCCCTCCACGAAATCACTTTAAGTGATGATGGCTCATTTACAGCTTACTCGAAAGAGTACGATGAACACTATCACTCCACCAAAGATGGAGCTTTGAAAGAGTCTCTTTTAAAACATGTTATCCCAACTATGAATGAGATGCGAAGCAAAGATGAGATAAATATCTTAGATATCTGTTTTGGGCTTGGTTTTAATACTCTTGCCTCGCTTTACTACCATAAAAAAAATTCTTCAAATCAGCGATTGAATATCTACTCCCCAGAGCTAGATGAAAAGCTTATAGAGTCACTAAAAGAGTTCAGTTATCCAGAAATTTTTGATGAATTTAGACACATTATAGAAGAGCTATCAACAAACAAAACATACAGCGATAAGAACTTTCATATAGAGATATTTGTAGGAGATGCAAGAGAGTATATTAAAAGATTTAGAGATAAGTTTGACATAGTTTATCAAGATGCTTTCTCGCCAAAAGCAAACTATGCACTTTGGACTAGGGAGTATTTTAAAGATATTGGGTCTTCTATGAAGAGTGATGGAGTTCTTAGTACATATTCCATAGCTTTAGCTACAAGATTAGCACTTTATGAGAACGGCTTTAATATTTTTCTTAACAAACAAGAAGGGATAAGAGACGCAACAATAGCTTCAAAAAAGCTACTCAAAGAGTTTGAACTAGTAGAAATGGAGCACAAAATTAAGTGCAATCCTGATGCAAAGTCCTTGAGAGATTAGTACCTAGCAGAGATTGAGTCTATATCGTTCCAAGAAACAGAGGATTTGGCTTTTGTTTGGTGTGAGATGATGTGCGAGATATATCTTGCAAACATATCGGTCTCGACATTTACTTTTGTGCCTTTTTTGTAGTTCTTAAAAAGAGTCTCTCTCATGGTTATTGGGATGATTGTGAGTCTAAAACTATCTTCACTTACATCATTTACAGTTAAACTTACTCCATCTATAGTGATGGAACCTTTTGGAACGATAAATGGGATAAACTTCTTGCCTATTTCTATAAAAACATCATAAGAGTTTCCATTTTGTTTTATCTCTTTTATAGTTCCTATGGCATCTATATGGCCTTGAACCACATGACCCTCAAACCTATCGCCCATCATCATAGCTGGCTCTATATGGACTTCATCCTTGTAGTTTTGTGTAGCTAAAACCTTTTGTGACTCTCGTGAGAGCTCAACACAAAAACCATCAGTTAAAAGCTCCACAACACTTAAACAAGCGCCGTTAATAGCTATAGAGTCACCTAGTTTTGCTTTATATTTTGAAGCAATGCAGAGCTTCTCCCCTGTAAAACTTTTAACTCTAGCTATCTCTCTTATGAGCCCTGTAAACATTTAACTTCCTTTTTCCCTAAAAGACTATTTGTCCGTCTTCTTGTAGATTTTTAATAATCTCTTTTGCTTTTTCGTGGCCCTTGTAAGCCGCTTGTCTGCAAAGCTCTAGTGCCTTGTCATGGTCGATTTCACACCCTATACCTTGGTCATAAAGTTGTCCTAAGTTGTAAAGTCCTTCAGCCAAACCACCATCAGCGGCACGAGAAAAGCAGATAAAGCATCTCGCCTCATCTTGTACAACTCCATGACCATCTTTATATAAAACACCAAGATTGTTAAAAGATTCCAAATGTCCTCTTTTTGCTCCTTCTTCATACCAAAAAGCAGCCTCAGAGAAGTTTTGCAGACAGCCAAGCCCACGCTCTAACATCAAAGCCACCTCATACATAGCAGGCACTACTTCTCTTATGGCAGCTTTCATGTATAAATCATGTGCCTTAAATTGGTCATGCTCAACACCGCCTAAGCCATTCATATATAAAATAGCAAGATTAAAAAAAGCCAATGGATGCTCAAGTAGGCTTGCTCTCTCATAAAGTTCTAATGCTTTTGCGTCGTTTTGATTGCACCCTTTTGCATTTTGGTACATAAAGCCTAAAGATGTCATAGCCTCAGCATTGTTTTGTTTGACTAGCTCTTTGTAAAGCTCAAATGCACCCAAATAATTTTCTTCGTTGTAAGCTTTATGTGCTTTTTGTATCATGTTTTCTCATTTTCAGTTCTTATAGGATGTCTATAGACTCTTTTGTTTGCTAATTTTTCTTGAAATTCTTTTAAAATCTTCTCTTTAGCATCTAGATGCTCATCTCTAATCTTATGCTCATCGCCTCCATCAATCTCTTCATCAAACTCTAAAATCTCAGGAACATAATCTTTAAACATCTCTTTTGTATTTTTACTCATTTTAAAATACCCTAACCAATTGTCTATTTTAGTATACAAATAATACTCAAAAATGCTAAAATTGCGCTTACGATGCAAAAGTGATAGGAAA
>CAYWVG010000142.1:0-4059 GCA_964461645.1 uncultured Sulfurimonas sp.
ACGAACTTCGGCTATCTCTATAACATCGCCTGAGATAATTTTTGCTCTTTTTCTAAGTTCTACTTCACCATTTCTTCTAACAAAACCTTCACCAACTATCCTCTTTGCATCTGCGCCACTATCTACTAAATCTAAAACCTTTATAAGTTTAAAAAGCTCTATATAATCATCTTGAAGTTCAAATATCATAATCTCATCCATTTTTTTAATTATGAAATAATAGCTGATTTTAACTTACTCGTTTGTATAATTGATATTATGAACATTTCATCAAACACACTTTACTCTGCTAGCACTAGCTATCAAGCCTCTTTTGTTCCTAAAGAAAAAGAGCAAAAGGAGCAAACACAAGAAGATCGTGCTCTACAAAAAAAACCAGAAACTGAACTTAGTGCAGATGAAAAAAAGCTTGTTTTAGACTTACAATCAAGAGATGCAGAAGTTCGTGCTCATGAAGCCGCACATCAAAGTGCTGGAGCTTCAACTGGAGCTGCATCTTATAGCTACCAAAAAGGCCCTGATGGCAAAATGTATGCTATTGGAGGTGAAGTCTCAATCTCTTTTAAAAAAGGCTCAACTCCACAAGAAACCATCGCAAATGCAGACTCAGTTATAGCAGCTGCTCTCGCACCTGCAAATCCAAGTGCACAAGACATGGCAGTTGCATCAAGTGCAAATGTGATGAAAATCAAAGCACAACAACAACTAGCTCAAGAAGCTCAAGAAAAATTAGTGGGAAAAGAGACATATAAAAATGAAGCGCAACAGAGTAACTCTTCTAAAGAGCAAAAAGCTGAGTCAAGTAGGCTCGATATCCCTGCCTAAGACTCATCTTTAGTTATTAGGCTTCTTCGTTTATGATGGAAAAACCTAAGTCGTGCATAGCTGTGTCGACCATCTCTATAGCTTTTGCCATAGTCTTTTGAGAAATCTCTGGAAGTTCGCCTCCCCACATCTTCTGTGCTTCTGCAAATCCTCTAAGCATTCCCTCTCTACCTGCACGGAGTCTATCTTCATCTCCAGCTGCACCATTTATAACAAAGTTAGCTATGCGCTCTGAAGTCTGCTTGATACCAAAGATGCCATCTTCACTTACAAGTTCTGCAGCTTCATCTCTACTTAGCTCAGCGATTGGTTTTCCGTTATAACCAACCTCATTTAAAAAACTTTGAAAATCTTTATAATCTTGTTCAAAATTATTTTCAGATTTTGAAAAAGCACCTTGAATGGCAGTTGAGTTAAAAGCCATCGCTAAAGAATTTTTAGCTAATTGTTCTCGAATCTCCTTGACCTCATCTTGAGATATTTTCTCAGTATAAAGAGGCTTAATAATATTCGGGTTTTTTACAGTGCTAGCAGCACTCATATTTGATGATATTTGCATAATGTATCCTTTGTCTGTTACTATAGTTAACATATCGACATTTAACTTCATTTGTTTAACGCTTAACGTATTGCTATAAATGAAATAATTAAGATACAATAGCTCCGATGAAAAGATGAGGCTCGAGTTCATCTTTAGTGTGTAATTTAGTGATATACTCAATTGTGACCCTAAAGACTCTCCAATTTTTGACTCCACTTCTAAGGAAGTGATTATTTTATGCATGAGGTATTGCAATGGCAGAATTACAAGACGGTTCAGTTAAATGGTTTAACGAAGAAAAAGGTTATGGATTTATCCAACAAGATAATGGCGGAAAAGATGTATTTGTACACTTTCGTCAAGTAAACCACACTGGTGGTGGTCGTGTTTCTCTAACAGAGGGACAAAGAGTTACTTTTGAAGTAGGTGAAGGTCAAAAAGGCCCACAAGCTGAGAACGTAACACCTTTATAATCCACTTTTAAGCCCCTTTCTTAGGGGTTTATGCTATTTTTAAATTCTTACTAAATTTATCAAGCAAATCCGTAAACCAAACATCAATAAATGATTGACTTTTCTATTTACAAAAGAGAGCTATACTGATATTCATAAAGACTAAAAGAACTAAAACTTTAAGGATACAAAATGAAGAAAAATCAAAATATTTTATCTCTGGTTTTACTAACCTCATCCTTAACACTATCACCACTTTTAGCGTCAACTTCAAGCCAACAAAATAGAACTCAATCAAATTCTTTATCAAACAATATCGCCAACAATCTCTACTCAAGAGGAATAGATAGAGATGCATCTAAAAAAATTGCGAAAAAGCTCTTTGATGATAACGCACTTGCAACTGATGCTATGTTAACAAATCTACAAAGCAACTATACTACTCTCTCACAAAAAGAGATAGTAAACTTTCTCTCTACCGAAGCACTACTAAGTAAAAATATAGATTTAAGCTCTTATGACTACTTAGTAAATATGGTATATAAGATAAAAAACAAACCTCTCTCAAATGAGAGATTAAAAGAGTTAAATTATATAGCTAAAAAAAACCACTTTTACTCTCAAACTAAGATTCTTTAAAAGCTAAACACTGCCTAGCAATCTCAAGCTCTTCATTGGTTTTTATAACCAAGATAGGTATATCTTTTGCTAGGTTTTTATCTACTATTCTCTCTCTTATATAAGCAGAATTCTCCCCTATACCTCCACTAAAGACTATCGCATCTACTCTGCCAAGCAGTGCTATATATGCACCGATATACTTCTTAACTCTTCTTGTCATGATGTCGATGGCTAACCTAGAGCGTTCATCATCTTGCTCTAGTATATTTCTTATATCGCTAGTTCCGCAAAGCCCAAGAAGCCCTGACTTTTTATTTAAAATCTCATCTACTTTATCACGACCCATTCCTAAATCTCTTTGCATATACAAAACTATTGCAGGATCTATATCTCCACATCTTGTTCCCATAACAAGACCTTCAAGTGGAGTAAATCCCATAGAAGTGTCGATACTTTTACCATTTTCTATAGCACATGCACTAGCACCATTTCCTAGATGCAAAGTTATGATATTTAACTCATTTTCCTCTCTGTTTAGCTCTTTAGCTGTCTCTTTTAAAAGGTAGGAGTGAGAGGTTCCGTGGAAGCCGTATTTTCTAATCTTATGTTTTTCATACAGCTCAAAATCAAGCGCATACAGATAGGCTTCTTGTGGCATCTCTGAGTGAAATGCTGTGTCAAAAACTGCTACTTGTGCTATCTTTGGCGCTTTTTGTTTTGCAACTAAGATGCCCTCTAAGTTTGCGGGATTATGTAGAGGTGCTAGATGCGTTAAATCTTCTAGTTTTTTTATAACTTCTTCATCTAGTAGAGTTGGTTTTGTAAACTCCTCTCCACCATGAACCACGCGATGCCCAATAATATCTATAGTGGAAAAATCAACTTCTATAAGTTCAAGTGCTTGACTATGACTCTTTATAGCAGAGTTTTTTTCACCTATTTTTTCTACAACTGTAGAGTAAATCACCTCATTAGTATCCATATTAAAAAGTTTAAACTTTAAAGATGAACTACCTGAGTTTATAACTGCTACTCTCACTATTTTTGTCCTGCTTGTATTGATGTTATGGCTATGGTATTTACTATATCTTCAACACTACATCCCCTGCTCAAATCATTGATGGGTTTGTTGAGTCCTTGGAGTATCGGCCCTATGGCAATTGCTCCACTTGAGCGTTGAACTGCTTTATAGGTGTTGTTTCCAGTGTTTAAATCTGGGAAGATAAAGACACTAGCCTCCCCTGCTACTTTTGAGTTTGGAAGTTTTGTTTGTGCTACGCTTTTGTTTACTGCTGCATCGTACTGAATTGGCCCTTCTATAAGTAAGTCTGGTCTTTTTGCTTTTACTATCTGGGTTGCTTCTCTAACCTTATCTACATCAGCACCACTCCCACTCTCTCCTGTTGAGTATGAGAGCATCGCAACTTTTGGCTCGATGCCAAAGGCTTGTGCTGTAGATGCAGAAGATATGGCAATTTGTGCTAAAGTTTGTGCATCTGGGTCTTGGACTATGGCACAATCTCCATAGACTAAAACTTGAGTCTGCATACACATAAAAAAGACGCTTGAGACTACTGAGATATCTGGTTTTGTTTTGATGATTTGAAGAGCTGGCCTGAT
>CAYWVG010000143.1:0-4030 GCA_964461645.1 uncultured Sulfurimonas sp.
CCTCTTTCGTTATAGTTAGTGGTGGTAAAAATCTAAGAGTATTTCTTCCAGCTCTAAGTACTATTACCCCCTCATTTCTTGCGTTTGAGATAACTTTTGCTAGAGTCTCTGCGTCTCTTACTCTAAGTCCACACATCAAACCTATGCCAACTTTAGAGGTAAATACTTCTTTGTGCAAGTCGCAAAACTCTTGGAGTTTATAGTTGAAGTACTCTGTTATCTCTTTTAGTCCTCCACTCTTTGCATATTCATCTAAAATATCAACAACTTCACAAGCAGCAGTAGTGCTAAGAAAGTTTCCACCAAATGTAGAGCCGTGATCTCCGTGAGAAAAAATCTCTTTTAGAGATGTCATAACTACACCGATTGGAACACCACCAGCTAAACCTTTTGCAAGGGTTATAACATCTGGCTGGATTTCATAAACATTAGATGCTAAAAATTCTCCTGTTCTATAGACTCCAGTTTGAACTTCATCGACTATAAGCAAGATATTTTTCTCTTTTAGCATCTTTGCTAGTGCTTGAATTCTTGCTTTGTTTAGTGGTTCCACTCCACCCTCACCTTGAACAAGCTCTATCATAACTGCTACTGTATGGTTATCTAAAAGTGACTCAACTTGCTCTATATCATTTGCATATACAAAACCATCAGGATATGGTCCAAAGTAGTTGTGCATAAGCTCTTGCCCTGTTGACTTTAGCGTTGTTATAGTTCTTCCATGAAATGAGTTTTGAAGTGTTATAACTTTATATCTCTTAACTTCTCCATCTCTCTCTCCAAACTTTCTTGCTATCTTTATAGCACCCTCATTTGCTTCAGCGCCGCTATTTCCAAAAAAACACATCATGTCATAGCCACTTGACTCAACTATCTTTTGTGCAGCCTTAGCTTGAGATGCTATATAGTAAAGATTTGACGTGTGTGTTAGTTGTGAGATCTGCTTTGTGATGGCATCATTTACTCTTTTATTGGCGTGTCCAACACTTACCACTCCGATGCCAGATGCAAAGTCTATATACTTTTTATCATTTACATCTACTAGTCTTGCGCCATTTCCACTTACAAATTCTACATCTGCTCTTGCATATGTTGGTAGAATATATTTTTTATCTAACTCTTTTGTATTATTCATTATAAATTCCTCTAAATTATTTTTGATATTATAAGTCTTTTATCTCAAAAAAATCTTTTTTTGATGGTAAAATACACTCATATTCCTCTATAAATTCAAATTTGCCAGATGGAGTGTCAAAGCCATCACTTTTAAAAAGTCCAAGCATAACTCCAAACGCATCAATCGCCCTTAAAATGTCATCCTCATCTCTTTGTACGCCTGTGCCACAAACTATAGATACTTTTTTATCTCCTACTAGCTCAATCACTCTCTCAAGCTCACCTAGGTCAACATCTATCTCTTTGAGCGTAGAGACTATGCGGATAGATTGAGTCAGTTCATAAAAATCTTCAAACCCATCTGTATGTTTTTTTAAATGCTCTTCATTGACTCTGTCATAAATATATAAAAATCTACAAAGGAGCATTGCAAGAAAAAAATCTCCTTTTGGTTTTATAGAGATATGCAAATCTGCCATCTTTGCAATCTCTGTTTTAGCAGGGTCTATCACTATAATCTTTTTCTTTTTTAAGCTCTCAAATAACTCTAAATTTTTCAAATCTGGAGTTTTCCCCCAAAAAATTATTACTTCTGCTTCTTTTATGTCCGTTTGCATCTAATTATCTTTTAGTTCAACAGTAGCTAATTTTGAAAAGAGTTTTGGGGAGTCTATGATAATTTGAGCTAAGTACTTTGAAATATTTTTAGCATCTGCAATTTTTAATAGTCTTGAAATTTTATAAGCAGTTTTTTCACCATTGATATACACAACTTTATCTTTTGCACTAACTACATCTGACTCATCAAGATAGATGCTAAGTTTAGCCTTAGAGATATCAGCTACCTTCGCAAGAGGAGTCGAGATATTTACAACTTGACCAGTTTTAACCAAAATATCATAAAGTATAAAGCCTTCGTTTTTAAGATTTTTATCTTTTACATCTCGCAAAAGACGAGCTTGTCTTAGCTTTAAGTCCGCTATTTGAACTTTTAGATTTAATATCTCTTTTTGTGTGTTTAGATATTGATTTTCACTTGTTATAAGTTCATGAAATTCTCTATCTTTCTCAACTGTAGATTTAAATTTCAACTCTTGTATTTTTTTATAATTTTCTCTCTTTCGATGGATAGAGTTTTCTAAATTAACCAAAACATCTTCATTTACTTTAACTATATCTTGCAAATATTTTAGTTTATCTTTTATAAATCCCAACTCTTTTACATCTATCTCATCATCTATATGTATATAAGACTTTGGCCCAAGCTTCTTGCCAATCATATCTTCATCTATAAACAATACTAAGCCTAAAACATTGGAAGATATATCTCTAATCTCATAAGGTTCAACCTTAGAGTAATAAACTTTTGCAAATGATAAACTAAACGCTAAAATCATAATCGCTATTATTTTCACTTTTAAAAACCTTCGTTAAAATTGGAGCTATTTTACCATTTCATCATTAATATTCAAGTATGTTTTCATCATATTTTCGCTATTATTGACAAAGTTTAATTCAAGGGGTAATAATGTCAGTTTTGTCCAAAGTTGATTCCACTACAAATCTAGCTAAAAATAATGAGCTTCAACTTTTAGTTTTTAGAATCAGCAATCATAAAGACTCTGCTTTCTATGCGATAAATGTTTTTAAGACAAGAGAGGTTGTTGAATCTAAAAATCATTTTCTAACTCAAATTCCATCAGCGCATAAACTTTTAGAGGGAACTATCATACTTCGTGGTCTTCAAATCCCTATACTAAACCTACCATCATGGCTAGGGACTAACCTAACAAAAGAAGAGATTAAAAAATCAAATATCCTTATCTGTGACTTTAATGGTGTAATTATTGGGCTTAGAATCATGTCAGCGTACAGAGTTATTAAGAAAAACTGGAATGAGATGCATGCTCCTGATAGCTATAGACTAAAAGATGATGGTGTAGTTATGAACGATACTAGGCTTGAAGATGGAAGCTTGTGTCTTATACTTGATTATGAAAAACTTTTAGCAGATGTCGTTCCTCAAGCTATGGTGGATGTCACAGAATCTCCTACTAACCTTACTGAACTAGATATTCCTACCAAACTACTCAAAGGAACCGTTCTTATTGCAGAAGACTCAAAAACTGCTCAAAGACACCTAAGCCAGATATTTAAAAATGCAAATATAAATATGAAAATGTTTGACAATGGTAAAAAATTAGTTGATTATATTTTAGAGTTAGAAGATCCTTCTAAAATCCCAGCTATTATCACAGATATTGAAATGCCTGAAATGTCAGGCTTTACAGTTATTAAACTTCTAAGAAATGAACCAAGAACAAAAAAAATACCTATAATTGTAAACTCTTCAATGACTGGAAGTAACAACAAAAGAGAAGCTGAAGTTTTAGGTGCAAATGGATTTATAGATAAAACGAAGAGTCATAATGTTATACCTCTTATTATAGAGGCGATGAATACTCAAGAAGTGTTAAGCAAAAAATAATAACCTTATTCATCCCATTATTAGGGATGAATAAGAGAAGTCCTTACTGAAATAGTGAGATAAGAACACCAGCTGCAACAGCTGAACCGATAACGCCCGCAACATTTGGACCCATTGCATGCATTAAGAGCATGTTTGAGCGGTCATACTCCATACCAACTTTGTTTGATACACGAGCAGCCATAGGAACAGCAGATACACCAGCTGAACCGATAAGTGGATTTATCTTATGTCCAGGAAATAGGTTCATTATCTTAGCCATAATAACACCAGCTGCAGTTCCAACAGCAAAGGCGATAACACCCAAAACCATAATAAACATAGTATCAGGAACTAAAAACTGATCAGATGCTAGTTTTGAGCCAACACCAAGTCCCAAGAAGATCGTTACAATGTTTATAAGCGCATTTTGTAAAGTGTCATTTA
>CAYWVG010000144.1:0-4024 GCA_964461645.1 uncultured Sulfurimonas sp.
ATGGCGAAGATTATGCAGAGCGATGTTGTTATCTATAGTGGAGCTGGACTTGAGCCGTGGACACACTCTTTTGAGTTTAAAAACAGAGTTATAGATATGAGTAAGCATGTAAAACTTTTAAATTCAGAACATGGAAGCTGCAATCATGCAGAGCACCACCATGATGAAGCACACCATCAGCATGACGATGAACACAGTGAAGAAATAGATCCTCACTATTGGTTAGATATACAAAACATGATAACTGCTACAAAGATTATAAGCGAAGAGTTTTCGAAGCTCTCATCTGAAAATAGAGAGCTGTATGAAACAAATGCAAAAAAATACATATCTGAGCTAGAGATTATAGATGCTAAGTATAAAGAGGAGCTAAAGAGTTGTAAAAAAAAGACCATCATAGTAAATCACAACGCTTTTTCTTATCTTAGTAAAAACTATGGTTTTGAGGTTGAAGCACTTAGTGGACTCTCTCCAGATGCTCAGCCAAATGCGAAAAATATGTTAAAACTAATAGAACATATAAAAGAGCATGACTTAAGTGTTGTCTTTTTTGAGAGTTTTGTAAGTGATAAAGCGATGAAAAGTATAGCAGCTGAGGCGAAAGTAGAGGTCGATGTGCTTCAACCCTTAGGAAATATAACGCGCGATGAGGCAGAGAAAAAATCTAGCTACAAAGATATAATGCTACAAAACTTAGAAAAAATAACTAAAGCTCTTGAGTGCGAATGAAATTTTCACTACCAATCTTTGATGTAAAAAACCTATACTTTATAGTAGATGAGCAAGAGATACTAAGCAATGTCTCATTTGAGATTTTTGCACAAGACTATATTGCCATCATCGGACCAAATGGTGGTGGAAAAACTACACTCATTAGAATCTTGTTAGGCTTAGAAAAACAGAGCAAAGGTGAAGTTCGGATATTTGGTAAAAAGATAAAAGACTTTAAAGAGTGGCATAAGATAGGTTATGTTCCACAAAGAGCAAGTCATGTGGATGCATCTTTTCCAGCTACAACACAAGATGTTGTAAAGATGGGTAGAACTTCAAAGCGAAAACTCTTCTCAAAAGAGAGCCAAGAAGATAAGATAAGAGTTGAAGATGCTATGCGAAAAATGGATGTTTATCATCTAAAAGACAAGATGATAGGCACGCTCTCAGGCGGACAAAGACAGAGAGTTATGTGTGCTAGAGCTTTAGCATCTAGACCTGAGATACTTATACTAGACGAGCCAAATACTGGCGTAGATGTCTCTTCTCAGCAGAGATTTTATGAACTCCTGCGAGAGTTAAATACAAAAGAGAAGATTACTATCGTCTTTATAACTCACGATATTGGAGTTATTGCGGACGATATCGCAAGGCTCTTTACCATCAACCAAAAAGCAGTCATATGTAACAATCCTAAAGAGGCTCTGAGTTGTGAAGAGATGAGCGAGCTTTACGGTATAGATGCACACCTAATCCATAACCACAAGCACGGGCATTGATATGTTAGAGATATTTGAATATGAATTTATGCAGAGAGCTTTTTTAGCTGGGATGATTATCGCAGTTTTAGCATCCATCAGTGGTACTTTTATCGTCTTAAGACGCTATTCGATGATAAGTGAGACTCTAGCACACTCTGCTTTAGTTGGTGTTGCTGTTGGTCTGGTTGCAGGATATAACCCTCTTTGGATGGCAGTAGTCATGGCCATCATCTCAGCGTGGCTTATAGAGTATCTAAGATATAGTTTTGCACTATACTCAGATGCAGTTCTTGCTATATTTTTATCTGGTTCGTTAGCTATTGCAGTTATTATTGTCTCTTTAGGCGGTGCATTTAACAATTCGCTCTTCTCATACCTCTTTGGTTCTATACTTGCCGTTAGTGATGAGGATCTTATAACTATCTTTCTTTTTGGCATAGTTTGTCTTAGTGTTTTACTTGTTTTCGCAAAAGAGTTTTATTTTATAGCTTATGATGAAGAGGTAGCAAAAACAAGTGGCATCAGAGTTAGACTCTTAAACTTTCTGCTTGTTAGCATCGTAGCCATCATCATAGCACTCTCCATTAGAGTTGTCGGAAGTTTGCTTATTGGTGCTTTGATGGTTATCCCAACGGTCTCAGCACTTCAGTACAGACAGGGCTTTGTAAAAACACTCCTTATATCTCTATTTTTTGCCATCTTTAGCGTTGCATCTGGCATGACTCTATCTTTTTATATGTCTTTGCCATCAGGAGCTACTATAGTTCTCTCTGTTCTTGTGATTTTTATCATCTCTTTAGTAGCAAACAGACGATGAAAATAAGCTCGGAATTTTCCAAAAATGCTCTAAACTACGGTTCTTATAATGTAATACAAAACAGAGTTATAAAGAGACTTTTTGAAAAACTAGACTATCAGCCTAAAAAAATCTTAGATTTGGGTTGTGGAAGTGGTGCAGTGTGCCGCAGCATTGACTGGGAATATGAGAGTTTTACAGGTGTTGACTTTGCATTGGGGATGCTAGAGTTGCATCCAAAGTCTAGCAACATTGTGTGCATCTATGGAGATTTTAACGATGCTACTCTATTTCAAGATAGACTAGAAAAAAATTATGAACACATATTTTCAGCATCAGCTCTTCAGTGGGCAGATGATTTAGAGAGGCTTTTTTGTGAGATAAACAAGCTTGATGCTAGAGTCTCTTTAGCTATCTTTAGTTCAAACACATTTAAAACACTAAACAAAACGGCAAATCTAAGTTCAATACTTAGAAGTGTAGATGAGATAGAGAGAATTCAAAAAAAACACTTAGATGCACAGATGGAAGTGGCCCAGTATAAGTTAGAGTTTGAATCTACAAGAGATATGTTTAAGTACATAAAAAAAAGTGGTGTGAGTGCATCTAGAAAAGTGTTAAGTTATAAAGAGACAAAAAAACTTATGCAAGAGTACCCACTAAACTACTTAGAGTTTGAAGTGGTTTTTTTATACAGATAGTTTACTTCTCTTGTAGAACTATCTCTTTTTCTAGATTATAAAGCTCATATCTTATGTGTTTGAAATCTTCACTAAGCTTTGCATCGTAGAGTTTAAAAAGCTCTTCTAGGACTCTTGATGACTCCTCTGCTCTTTTAAAGTTTGCAATAATAATACTTTTAATATCTGTACGATTTAGCTCGCTCTTAGTAGTTGGACGAAGTACATCTTTGATGCTATCTCTGTGAAGTAGAAGTTTATCTATCTCATCTATACGAGCAAGATGACGAAGTTGTTTTAGTTTTAGGGAGAGTTCTTTGTTGTTATCTCGATATCGCATGATATCTTCAACAACTCGTATGCCTTCTTTGAGGCGGTTAAGATTTGCATCACACACCCGAAAGAGTTCGGGTGAGAGAGATTCTTTAGTCATCTCTACCAAAGATGCCAAAGAGATGAAGTAGTGCAGTAAAGATGTTTAGAAAGTCTAAGTATAGTGCAATAGCTCCATCAATAGGAGTTTCATATGAGCCATTCATAATATTTTGAGTGTCATATACAACTAAGATGCTAAACAAAAACACAACAGCACCAGAGATGATAACACTTAACATTGGGTTACCTAAAAATAGGTTTACAATAGAAAATCCAATAACAACAAAAAGAGCAATCATCAATGGCTTGCCATAACTTGTAAAATCTTTTGTAGTCTTAATAGCGTAAAAGCTCATAGCTCCAAAAACAACAGCAGTCATAGCAAAAGCATTACCAATAATTGTCCCACCACCACTCATTCCAAGTGTTTGTGAAAGCAGAGGTGCTAACATAAGACCCGTCATAAAGACAAATCCAAACATAACCATAAGGTTTATCCCTGGCTTATGTTTTACAAAGTGAAGTCCGATAAGAAGTCCAATCTCTAAAATAAATAGAGGTATAAACCAAGCCGCAATAGTTCCAGCTAGTGGAACACCAACATAAGCACCAACTGCACCAGCCATCATAGATGCTGCAAATAGCTTATATGTTTCTTTAACAAAAGAGATGATTTGAGAATCACTGCGAGTGGCACTCTC
>CAYWVG010000145.1:0-3950 GCA_964461645.1 uncultured Sulfurimonas sp.
TTGTACAGGATAAGCCTTCTAAACTTTCTAAACCTGTTAGTAAAGAAGTAGAAGTGATACTGCCTACTCAAGATTTTAACTAAATGAGAACTGATGCCACATCTTCATATACGAGAGTTTAAAGATATAGAGTTTAAAACAAACCATGATGGAGTCTCTTTCAATTTTGCTGCAAAAAATATTGTGCATCAAGATGAGACTCTTATCTCGGTAAGTGTTGAAGGTGAAGACTTTTTTTTGCTTACAAAGCAAGAAGAGTCTAAAAATCTTTTAAAGACAGATAAGCTTACAAGGCCAGCATCCATCCATAATGTACACAAGGCACTTTTGGCTTACGCGGACTTTGCAAAACTAGATGTAATATCTTCCAATGTTCCCCAAAAACAAAAAAATATCCATCTTCAAACTTCAAATGCGCTAAGAGATATCGGTTTTTTTACTGATGGATTTTTAGATGATAAACGCATAAGTATTGAAGTGGGTTTTGGCTCCGGCAGACATCTTTTGCATCAGGCTAAAGAAAATCGAGATATTTTGTTTATCGGTATAGAGATACATAGGCCATCCATAGAGCAGGTTTTAAAGCAAGTTAGCATTCAAAGTATTGATAACTTGCTTGTGCTTGACTATGATGCGAGGCTTTTTTTGGAGCTAGTTCCATCTAACATTGTTGAAAAAATCTTTGTTCATTTTCCCGTTCCATGGGATAAAAAGCCACACAGAAGAGTGATCTCTACATCTTTTATAGAAGAAGCTAGGCGAGTTTTAAAGCTTGATGGAAGACTAGAACTTAGAACTGATAGTGAAAAATACTACGCATACTCTTATGAAACTTTTATAAATTTTCATAAAACTATACTTCACATCAACAAAAACAAAGATATCGCCATCAGTTCTAAGTATGAAGATAGATGGAAAAAGATGCAGAAAAACATCTATGATGTGACTATGATAAATGAAGAAATTTCAGATGCACTTGTGATAGATGGCAATTTTGATTTTCAAGAGGTAAGTATCTCTCTTGAAACACTTTTTGGGCTTCATGGAGTTACAAAAAAGTTTGATGGCGGATTTATACATTTTGAGAGAGTTTATAGACTTGATAGTGGTGTTATGTTTAGACTTTCATTGGGAAGTTTTGATAGGCCAGAACACTTATATCTAACCATCAGAGACAGAGTTGCATCTTACTATCCAGCGCTTCCATTAAGTTCAAAGAGCAATCTTTTAGCACATAAATATTTATGTGAGGTGTTTAATGGATAAGGTAATAATTGCACAAGACCTATCTCTTTCATACTCAAACAATGAGACGATTATAAACAAAGCAAACTTCTCTATAGACTCAGGTAGCTTTATATTTATAACTGGAGCTAGTGGGAGTGGAAAGTCAACTCTGCTCAAATCTCTTTATGGCTCACTAAAGGCCAAACAAGGGAGTTTAATAGTCGGCGGAGTAGAACTTCGTGGTGTAACAACTTCTAAACTAAACTTTCTAAGAAGACATATTGGCATAGTTTTTCAAGACTATAAACTTGTAAAAGAGTGGACGATTGAGAAAAATATAATGCTTCCTCTAATCATTAACGGTTACGAAAAAGGAGTGACTCAAAATCAAGTTGACTCACTCTTAAAGCATGTTAGACTTAAACATCAAGCAGGTAAATACCCACTAGAGCTAAGTGGAGGAGAGCAGCAAAGAGTTGCAATGGCTAGAGCTTTGGCACACAATCCCATACTCATCTTAGCAGATGAGCCAACTGGTAACTTAGATGACTACTCATCTCAGCTTATCTGGAATCTTTTAGAGGGCGCAAATGAGCAGTTAAACACTACTGTTATAGTTGTAACTCATAATATTCCAAGAAATCTAAATGTTGATTATAAGCACTACAACATTGAGTATGGGAGCATACATGAAGTCGTTTAAAAATCACTTCTCGCTTGTTATTGCACTTGTAAGTATCCTCTTTTCTATACAGATTTTTATCATTGTTGATAGAACTATGGAAGCGTATAAACAAAATCTAGCAAATAACTACTCCATCATCATCATAAGTCAAAAAAAACTACAAAACAAAGAGATTATTGATGTAAGTGAGCTTATAGATAGTGTTAGAGAACTCTCAGCAGATAACGTAATAGAGCGCCTAAATAGTGGTATAACTGAAAAAAACAAAGAGCTTTTAAAACTAACTCTTCCAAAGTTTTATAAACTTACTCTAACACAGTACCCAAGTCCAAATCAGATAAAAAAACTAAGAGAAAATCTTTTAAAAATCAGCTCTATTAAAAAAGTAGAAGACTTCTCTCATAGCCATGACACAACTTATAAACTCCTAGTCTTATTTAAAACTGTTGTTTTTGTTTTTGCCATTGTTGTTTTTATAGTAACAACGCTTCTTATATTTAAAGAACTTCGTATTTGGCAGTTTAAGCACAATGAGAGAATGAGCATTATGGCGCTATTTGGGGCTCCTGTTTGGCTTCGTTCTGCAGTTTTATTTAGGCTTGCGATTGTAGATGCCATCATCGCTGGAATTATTGCTTTTGCCCTTTTTATGTATATTTCTTCAGCACCTTTAGTACAAGAGCAGTTTGAAAACCTTAGTATTAATATAGTTATTTTTGATGTTGTAAATGATGCAGCTACACTTTTTGGTGCATCAATGATATTATCTATAATTTTGGCACTTATGATAGTAATAGGGCATAAAGAAGAGGTATGATACATCTATTTTTAATAATTGTATTAGCAACAAGTATAGTATTTGCAAAAACAAGTGTGGATTCTGATATCAAAAAAACTAGCTCAAAGCTAAGTACATTTACAAAAAGCTATTCAAGCTTAAATGAGAAAATGGATGAGACAGCAAAAGCTATACTCAAGCAAAAAAAAGAGATAGAGACTCAAGAAAAACATATTGCAAATCTAAAAGAAGAATTATTAAATAAAGAAGCTACTTATGAGTCAAGCACAAAGCAGCTAGAAGAGCTAAAAGGTGTGCAAACAAACCTAAAATCTACCCAAGAAAAGCTAGAAGAAGAGCTAGTTTTTACCATAGCTCAAAGTGTTTCGCTTACTGTAATTTTAGAAGAAGAGATGGATGCAAGTGAGACATCGCTGATGGAGTTTGAAGTTCTAAAGGTGATGCTAGAAGAGTCAAAACAAAAGGTAAAAAAATTAAACCAAGAGTTTTATAATAACTCAAAAAACATAGATACTTTAAATGAACATGCAAGCTCTCTTGAAGTTGAAATAGCAAGTATTGATGCAAAAAGAAAAGACCTCATAGCTAGTAACAAAAAAAATATAAAAGACTTGAAAAGTTTAGAGATTGCTAAAAACTCATATAAAAAAGAGTTACAAGATGTTCTTAAAAAGCAAGACCAACTTAAAGAGACACTTGCAAAATTAAACATTATAAAGATTGATGAGATACGAAAAGCTAAAGAAGCAGAACAAAGAAGACAAGCTTTTGATACTAAAATCTCAGATGATAACCTCCCAAATGTAAAAAAACATGGAAGTAGTTACCAAGCTGTTAAGACTAAAAAATATATAGGCTCAAAAACTATAGCTCCATTTAATCCATACACCATCACTAAAAAATATGGAACATATACAGACCCCATCTACGGCATTAAAGTATTTAACGAGTCTATTTCTCTTAAACCAAAAATGAATAATGAAAAAGTTAAAACAGTGTTTAATGGCAGAGTAATCTATGCCGATAAGACAGCTGTTTTAAATAATATCGTTATTATCGAGCATGATAACGAATTGCACACTATCTATGCAAATCTTTCACAAATTTCACCAGATATAAAAAAGGGCATGAAGATAAAAAAAGGTTATGCAATAGGGCGAGTTGATGATGAGTTGATTTTTGAAGTGACTCAAAAGTCTTATCATATAGACCCAGAAAATCTTTTTTAGATATAATTTC
>CAYWVG010000146.1:0-3939 GCA_964461645.1 uncultured Sulfurimonas sp.
AACAAGTACTCGGAGAAAAATAAGTAGCCTAGCGGCGACTTATTTCTCAAGACAGCCGCTATCATACAGCACAATGGAATGTACTCCCCATTAGCTAACAAGGATTACATCATATAAATAAAATACTTTTTCAACATTTACAACTAATTGTTGCACTCACTCCTTAGACACTAAAGAAAAAATAAACACATTTTGCTATAATGCACCCAATAATTTATAAATACAGGAAAACTAGTGATTACATTAAAAGAAGCCCTAAAGTTAAGTAAAGATGAACTCAACAAATTCAAGCAAGAGCTTAAAGCTAAGATAGAAGCACGGCCTGAGCTTAATGCTTACATAGATGTAAACAATTTGGGTGATGGCGTGCCTATCGCTATAAAAGATAACATCCAAGTAAAAGATTGGTCTGTTACATCTGGTTCTAATATACTTCAAGGGTATATATCTCCATATAATGCAACTGTGATTGAGAAGATGTTGGATGCTGGCTTATCTGCTTTTGGTAGAACAAATATGGATGAGTTTGCGATGGGTTCAACTACGGAGTCTAGTTTTTACGGTAAAACACAAAATCCTCATAGCCAAGAACATGTCCCAGGTGGAAGTTCTGGCGGAAGTGCTGCTGCTGTTGGTGCAGGTCTGGCTATTGCAGCACTTGGGAGTGATACTGGTGGTTCTATTCGCCAACCTGCAGCTTACTGTGGCATAGTCGGTATGAAGCCAACTTATGGAAGAGTGAGCCGTTATGGTTTGGGTGCTTATGCATCTAGTTTTGATCAAATAGGTCCAATGACTCAAAATGTTGAAGATGCAGCCATTTTATACGACATTATAAGTGGTCATGATGTTAGAGACTCTACAAGTATGGAGATGAATGATAAAGTCTCGGATAAACTAGATGCAAGTAGAAAGTTAACTATTGCGATACTTCCAAAACATATACAGAGTGCTGGTGACATCGTAAAAAAAGCTTATGAGAAAGCTATAGATGCACTAAAAGCTGCTGGTCATACTATAGTAGAGCGTGAGCTGATGGATGCAAAGTTTGATATATCTGCTTACTATATAACTGCGACTGCTGAAGCTGCTACGAACTTTGCAAGATTTGATGGCATCAGATACGGCAACCGTGCTGATGGCGCTAACCTTGAAGATACTTACATCAAAACAAGAAGTCAGGGTTTTGGAGATGAAGTAAAGAGAAGAATCCTACTTGGGAACTTTGTACTCTCAAGCGGATACTATGAAGCTTACTATGTAAAAGCTCAAAAAACAAGACATATGATAAAATCTCAATATGATGAAATTTTTAAGAGTGTTGACTTGATACTCTCACCCATAGCTCCATCAACTGCTCCAAAATTTGGAGAGCTTTCAAATCCTATGGATATGTACCTAAATGACTTATATACTATTAGCGTAAACTTAGCAGGTCTACCAGCTCTCTCTCTTCCTATACTGAAGTCAGATGAAGGCATGCCAGTAGGACTACAACTCATCGCTAAAGCTTATGATGAGCAGACTCTTTTTGATGGTTCCCTCTCTTTAGAAAAACAGATAAATTATAACTCTTAATGTATAAAGGAGTGAAATCCTTTATACTGCTTTAATCAGAAAAAAGATATATTTCCGAAATTTAAATCAGTAGCTTATTTTCTCCTAAAGAAGGTATATATTTTGACAGTAGTTAAACGATATTTTAGCAAGATGAAAGGGTTTGAAAAGTCTCCTCCAAGAGAACCATTTAAAAAAATCATGTGGTCTTGGATAGGTGCATTTACTGGAATCTTCTTTGTTTCATTCATACCTGAAATAATGCAATTAGGAATGGCTAATAGCCTCTTTATTGTAGGATCTTTTGGAGCTTCTGCTGTACTTGTATATGGCGCTCCACAATCAGATTTTGCACAGCCTAGGAACCTAATTGGAGGACATCTCATCTCCGCTATTGTTGGCGTGAGCGTTTACAAATTTATCAATCTTGATATCTCTATACTGGGTGCATTAGCCGTATCTTTATCAATCGTTTTAATGCACTTTACCTGCACTCTACATCCTCCTGGTGGAGGAACTGCACTTATTGCAATTATTGGAGGGGATGCGATTCATAATTTAGGTTATCTATATGTCTTATCTCCAATAGCTCTTGGTGCACTTTTATTGTTGTTTATTGCCTTAGCTGTAAACAACTTTTCAAGAAATCCAAAAAGACATTATCCGAGATATTGGGTTTAAACAAAGAGCTCTTTACTTTTTTTTAACAACAAAAAAGATATAATCGGAAAATTTATTAGCACCACAAAAATACTGCATAACAAAAGGATTAGCATGAGAATTCGTAAACGCGCCTTAACATTTGAAGATGTACTTTTAGTACCACAATACTCTGAAATTTTACCAAAAGAAGTATCTCTTGAGACAAAACTCACACGAAATATAAGTCTTAAAATTCCTTTAGTCTCAGCAGCTATGGATACAGTTACAGAATATAGAACGGCTATCGCCATGGCAAGACTCGGCGGCATAGGCATTATCCATAAAAACATGGATGTAAAAACTCAAGCAAAACAAATAACTAAAGTTAAAAAAAGTGAGAGTGGCATCATTATAGATCCTATCTATGTACATCCTGATGCAACTCTAAAAGATGCAGAAAAGCTTATGAATGAGTACAAGATCTCAGGCGTACCTGTAGTTGATACTCACAACAAGCTACTAGGAATCCTTACAAACCGTGATATGAGATTTGAAAAAGATATGAAAAAGTTAGTAACAGAGTCAATGACAAAGATGCCTCTTGTTACTGCTGGAAAAGGTATCTCTTTAGATGATGCGGCTGATATTATGAACAAACACAAGATAGAAAAACTTCCTATCATCGATGAAGATGGACTTTTAAAAGGTCTAGTTACTATCAAAGATATCAAAAAACGCATCGAATATCCAAACTCAAATAAAGATGCTTTTGGAAGACTTATAGTCGGTGGAGCTATCGGCGTTGGGCAGTTTGAGCGCGCAAAAGCACTTGTAAATGCTGGTTGTGATGTTTTAGTTTTAGATTCAGCTCATGGTCACTCAAAAGGAATCTTAGAGACTGTAAGAAAGATAAAAGAGACTCTAGAAGTTGATATTATCGCTGGAAATGTGGCTACGGCAGAAGCAGTTGAGGCACTTATAAAGGCTGGAGCTGATGGTGTTAAGGTTGGAATCGGACCTGGATCTATCTGTACAACTCGCATCGTTGCGGGCGTTGGCATCCCTCAAATATCTGCAATAGATGAGTGTGCTAAAGCTGCACAAAAGCATGGTGTGCCAATCATTGCTGATGGCGGTATAAAGTATTCTGGAGATATTGCTAAGGCTTTAGCAGTTGGAGCATCTTGTATTATGGCTGGCTCACTTTTAGCTGGAACTGAAGAATCTCCAGGAGACACTATCATGTTTCAAGGGCGTCAATACAAATCATACAGAGGTATGGGAAGTATCGGAGCTATGCAAAAAGGCTCAACTGATAGATATTTTCAAGAGGGAACAGCATCTGATAAGCTAGTTCCTGAGGGAATTGAAGGGCGTGTTCCTTATAGAGGTCCAATCGCTGGAATTGTTCATCAGATGATGGGTGGACTTCGCTCATCTATGGGATATTGTGGAAGCGCTACAATTGAGATGTTTTGGGAAAAAGCCGAGTTTGTAGAGATTACAAGTGCTGGACTTAAAGAGAGTCATGTTCATGATGTTATCATCACTCAAGAAGCACCAAACTACCATGTATAACATAAAGATGAGCAAAAGCTCATCTTTATTACGCTAGTCGCTAAGGCGCTAAAACTTACCTCTTTAGAGGTAGAGTTTACTCAAGGACGGATTATGAAAGAAGTAAAATATGCTGGTTTTTGGATTCGCTTTTTTGCTTCTTTTTTAGATACTCTTTTTTTA
>CAYWVG010000147.1:0-3922 GCA_964461645.1 uncultured Sulfurimonas sp.
GGGCATCCTTGTTCATACTAACTTTATCAAGATAAGGTGTTAGCTCTTTGATGGTAGAGGCAAAGATAAATTTCCTTCCTTGTTGCATAAAAAAGAGAGATTTTAGGCCAAATCTATCACGAAAAAGATATAGTTTTTTCTTATCATAAATAGCAATCCTAAAACTACCATCAAGGCGCTTTACAAAATCAACTCCCCACTTTATATATGAAGCTAAGATAAGTTCTTCATCGCTTATGGCGCACACTTCGCCTAACTTTTTTCTTAGCTCTTTTTGCTTGTAAAGCTCTCCAACAAAGATGATTTTTAACTTCTTTATATCTAGATCTTCAGCCATCCCAAAAAATTCAGACACTACTTAAAAAACCCAACAGTTATATCATTTTTCATATAGTCATCTTTAAATTTCAGCTCTCTAACTCCAATAGAAGATGCAATCTTTTTTATCTCATGGAGTGTTAGATAGTTATATGTTTGGCTCTCTTTTTCTCCATAGAGAATGTTAAAAATAAAGCCTTTTTTGCTTGATTGGTAACAATTACGCATAAAAAGATGGGTCTCAAAACTTTCTAAAATATTCATCGCTCCACTACAGATATAGTAAGAGGCGCTTGGTAGCGCGTCTTTACAGATATCAGCTAAAATCGCTTTGCTTTGCGTTCGTTCTTTGGTTATAGAGACCATTTCTTTGATGGAATCTATGGCAATATAGTCTTTTGGGAGGTTGTTTTTTTCCTTTGCATAGAGATAAAAATCTCCAAAGCCACAACCTGCATCAGCTAAAGTAAACTCATCAAGTTTTGGAGGAAGAAGTTCTAGTATGATTTCAAATCTTAAGTTTTGAGAGTCGCTTGAGTTCCAGTTTACGCCCTTTGCGCTTACTCCATGAAGTTCTATGGCAGAAGTGTAAAATTTTTTATTATCGATTCGGGGCATGACTTTTATAGATTTTTTAACATACAAGGAATATCAGAGCTATCTCTTAATTCTTCGTATTCATCTATCTCCGAGTGCATAGTATCGGCAAATGTTTCCATAGATTTTTTTAGATGAACTTGTGCTTCTTCAACTAATTTTTTTTGGGTAGCTTCAATCTCACTAAAATGTTTAAGAGTTTTTTGATAATATTCTTTATTGTCAGTAAGAAGAATGATATCCTCTTTTTTAACCCACTTTCTAAGAGGCTTACCATTTTTTTGAAACTCAAAGATAACACTATCACTATTTTTTGAGGCAATAAATTTTCCTACAGAAAAACCAATAAAGGTAGATAGAAGCGTTGAGTGTTGTTTTTTGATTACATAATACATTCGCTAAGTATATAACAAACAAACTAAAATATGTTAAAATATTTTTACAAATATAAGGAGTTTTAATGAGTCACCTATACAATCTAGCCATAATTGGGGCAGGGCCAGCAGGAATAGCGACTGCCATTGAGAGTTATTCACTAGGCATACGAGACATAGTTTTACTAGAAAAAGACCAAAATCATAACTCTACTATTAGAAAATATTATAAAGATAATAAAAGAGTAGATAAGGATTGGAAAGGGCAAAAGGTTGAACTTGATGGGAAGATATTCTTTGTAGATGGAACAAAAGAGACTACACTTGACTTCTTTGATCAGCTATTAGAACGCCATTCAGTTGAGCTTCAAACGCATGTCGAAGTTGAGTCCATCATAAAAAAAGAACATTATTTTGAAGTCAATATGGCTGGCAAAATGATTAGAGCTAAAAATGTTGTTGTAACGATTGGTAGAATGGGAAAAGTAAATAAACCTAAGTATCCAATTGCACCAGGGATTAAAAATAAGATAGTTTATAGCCTTGAGAGTTGCAGTGAGGGCGAAAAAATTCTTGTAGTTGGTGGCGGAGATAGTGCGGTTGAGTATGCGGTTGATTTGAGTGGGAAGAATGAGGTGGCTATCTGCTATAGAAGGGAGACCTTCAGACGAGCAAACCCAACAAACCAAACAAATATAGCAAACGCCATCATCCACAAAGAAGTTAGACCGATACTTGGCATAAATATAGACGGACTAGAAGATGTAGATGGCAAGGTAAAAGTCATATATAGAGAGATAGAGCCCGAAATTTTTGACAGAGTAGTATTTGCCATTGGTGGAACAACGCCTAGCGGTTTTTTAAGTGCATCAGGTATAGAAGAGATAGATGGGAAACCTGTTCATGATGATGACTACGAAACAAATATCAAAGGACTTTTTGTAGCTGGAGATATCACTCAAGAGAGAGGCGGAAGTATAGCTCTAGGACTAAACCATGGCTATGCAATAGCATGTTTTATACAAGGTAAAACAAAAGAGAGCTAACCCTCTTTTAGTATAGCCTCATCTCTTTGACTCATCACTCCATCAGGAGTGTTTAGGATTAGTTCTATCTCACAACTTAGATATTGAGAAGTTGTAAGAGGAGTAAAGTTTTTATCTTCAAACGCTGCAACTTTAGCGTTGTGAATGATGTCCTCAAGGAGAGTTTTTTGTGCAGAAGTTGATGCACATGAACCTCTTAGCTTTTTATCTAAATAGATATTTATGGTTGTTTGTATCTTTTCATTTAGCAGAGGATGCTCATTTATAAGAGAGGTTTTATCTATAGTTCTTTGAAGCTCTAAAACCTCTTGGATGGACTCTCGAGCAAGTTGTAAAAGCACAGACCTAGACACTTACCTCTCCCTTTAACTTATAGTTATTTATGAGTTTGATGATAATCATAACACTTATAACCTGAAATAAAGCCGCTAATATAAAAGCATAATAGTGGAGTGTATCTATGCTTGAACCTTGATAAGCAAGCGTAGCCATAGCGATGAGAAGAGTAAGTGGCATGGAGTGTGAAAGGCCCATCAAGATAGCGTCTATAAGCCCAAGTTCTCTTATAAAGACTAAAGATGCAATAACTCTAATAACTATCATGAAGGCTGCTATTATTAAAGCTTTATAGATAAGTCCATCCATGGATAGGGCTGCTAAATCAAAAGAACTTCCTATATAGATAAAAAATATAGGAATTAAAAATCCAAATCCATATGAGGCAAGTTTTTCTGGCAGCTCGTGCTTATGTTCAAAAAAAGTCGGTATAAAAATCCCTGCTAAAAATGCCCCAAAAGCAAGTTCCAGTTCCAGATATAGCATCGCTCCAACAAGTAAAAAGAAGATTCCCATGGACAACCGAATATCTTGCTCTTTGTTATCATCAACTGGCATCAAAGATGTTGAAACCCCTGGAAACCACCAAAAGAGAAGTTCCATCGCACGAAAGAGTAAAAACATAAAGAGCAAAAACAAGATAAGTGCGGCAATAGTCTTTATAAGTCCACTTCCAAAACCAGACTCTAGTGCAGCAGAGGTAAGCGTCAAAAAGCCGATGCTTACAACTTCACCAACTGCTCCAGCAGTCATGGAAAGCCCTAGCCACGGAGTTTTTCCATACTCTTTAGAAAGACTCGCAATAAGTCCAACTGAGATAAGAGGAAGAAGAACCATAAAGATTTTTCCAAGGTCGAAATAGAGTGAGACCACGATGGAAAAAGCGTAAAGTATAATGAGGTAAAGTACGATTTTTTTCATAAGTTCTTTAGGTGTTTTTAGAACTTTTTTGAGGTTTATCTCAGTTCCTGCTATAAACATAAGATACAAAAACCCAAGTTCTGCGACTACCTCAAAGAGATGCTCAGTATGGATAAAGCCAACATAACTCAAAATCGAGCCAAAGATTATCTCAATGGGAGTGGTCGGAAGTTTTAAAAGTTTTGCAAAAAAAGGAGTAGATATGATGATAAGTGAGATTGTAATTATCAAAACAACATTATCGTGCATAAGTATCCTTATTGATTTGAAATATTTTTAAGCCACATAGTGCGAAGCTCATCGTGGAGAATGCCATTGGCTAGCATTCCT
>CAYWVG010000148.1:0-3920 GCA_964461645.1 uncultured Sulfurimonas sp.
AAGATCCTGAAAACACTGTTATCATAAAAGATGCAGTTGATGAGGCTATTATAGAAGTTTTTCACGCTTCACTAAGAAATCGTGATGAGTCAGATACACATTTAGAAATCTCTATCTCAAGCCCATCATACTCACCTATTGTTTATGATAAAGATGGTTATATCATAGGTTACCAAATGAGCCTTAGTTTACATATAGTAAGACAGCATAGTGGCGTTAGTAAGAGTTATGCTCTTAGAGGAACATATGATTTTTCAGTATCACCCAATGCTGTTGTAACTGACCAAGAGAGATTTGAAGCTATAAAATTTAGTGCGGCTAAGGCTATTCGCTCTTTCGTTGCTAAGGTATCCGCTGAGGGTGCAACTGCGAAGAGAAAGAGTGAATCTAAGGAGTAGATAATGACTGTTAAGACAATTATACAAAAAGCCATTAAAAGACTTGATTTAGAAGGCAAACTTCTTACTCCTGATTTTTATGCTGATGCTTTTTGCAAAGAGGCACAAAAAGCTGGGGTTATATATGAAGACTGCAATCATGTAGATAAATTTTCTAAAACTCTAAATCAAGAGTTTCAAAAAGAGTTAACACAGTATAGAATAACTACTATGGCTGAATTGGCTAGATTCTTGATTTCAAAGCTAAATAGAACAAAGCCTACTATTTGCGGTGAACTATTAGATGCACAAGGGACTCTTATAAGAAGGATACTTCAAGTTGTAGAAGTTTTGCACAACGCCGAAGCATCTGCGCTTGCAAAAGAGGGAATCAAGCTTTTAAATTCAAACCCCAGCACAACAGAGTATGAGCACTACAGAGGGCAGTGGATAAATTTTATAACTACCTATGATGACTCTTTTTTAGAAAAGTTAAAACTATTTGCAAATGTTGATAGTACAAATCTTGCAAAAACCATACAAAGTATTGACTTATCAAAGCTACACACTCAAAGGGGCTCAGAAAAAAATGAACTACAAGGAGTCGTCTCTTTGTTAGTGTCATCCTTTGTTCCATCTATCGCAACTAGTGTGAATGAAAAGATTGCAGATTTAAGTAAAAGACTAAATGATAATCCAGCGCTAATAGATAACAAAAGTATAAAAGAAGAGATAAAATCAACGATTATATTAAGGATTGCACTAGATAAAAATAGTGTAAAAGAGATGTTAGAGTCTATAGATGGTGTTTTAGACAAGCTCTCCATCAGACTTATAGAGATGATAGAGCGCTCAGATGATTCAACTCTAGAGATTCAAAAGATAAAAAAAGAGCTAGAGTCTTACAGCGAAGATGTAGATGCCAGCTTTAGCGCTGCTCATAAAAAACTCTTTATAATTGCTACAGCATTAGAGGAAAATACTCAACTCTTAAGCAAAGATTTGAAAGACCACAATAGTGAAATTAAGATATTGGGTGAAAAAATAAGCAAGCTTGAACTTGAACTACAAGAAGCTAAAAATGCTTCAAAAGAGGATTTTTTAACTAAACTTTTTAACAAACGAGCTTTAGATGAGTTTTTGAAAGTAAAAGAAGCAGAATATGAGAGATATGGACATAACTTTAGTATCATAATGTTTGACTTAGACCACTTTAAGGTGGTAAATGATGAATATGGACATGAAGCAGGAGATGCCGTTCTTGGTGCTTTTGCAAAGATACTTAAAAAAGAAGCGAGAAGTGTTGATATAGTAGGAAGATATGGTGGGGAAGAGTTTATAGCGCTTCTTAGTGAGACTGACGCAGCAGGTGGAGTTGCCTTTGCACAAAAAGTAAGAGAGCATGTACAAAGAGCTCGTTTCATGTATAGGGGCAAAAGAATAGAGATAACAGTTAGTGCTGGAGTTAGCGAAAGAGCTAAACACACATCTCTACAAAATCTTATAAACTCTGCAGATGAATATCTATACCAAGCTAAAAAAGAAGGTCGCAATAGAGTTGCGTTTAAAAAATAGTGGAGCTTCAAACATTTTTAGATAAAAAACCGCTCTTTTATAGTGAGATAGATTATACGCGTATGCCTCGCATATATGAGTCTATAAAAGAGAAATTAACAAATCCTAAAATCATTCATATTATTGGTACAAACGCTAAAGGCACAACGGGGCGATTTTTGGCATCCGCACTTTATAAGCGTGGCTTTAGTGTAGGTCACTACACATCTCCGCATATTTCAAAGTTTAATGAGCGAGTCTGGCTAAATGGAAGTGAGGCTAGCGATGAAGCTTTGCAAAATGCCCACACAAAACTACAAACTATTTTAAAAAAAGAAGACTCAGATGCACTCTCGTACTTTGAATATACAACGCTACTTTCGCTTTTAGTTTATAAAGATTGCGAATATGTAGTGATGGAAGCAGGACTTGGTGGAGAGCATGACGCTACTGCTGTTTTTGATAAGGTTTTAACTCTTGTTACACCTATTGGGTACGACCATCAGGCATTTTTAGGTGAAACTATAGAAGAGATTGCAGGTACAAAACTTCGTGCCATACAAAAGTACGCCATACTAGCTGCACAGAGTGAAGAAGTCTATAGCGTTGTAAAAATATTAGCTCTAAAAAATTCTTTGATTGTTAAAAAATATGAGGAATTTCTTGATATAGAAGATGATAACAAGATACAAAAAATAGCACAAGAGTTAAAGCTAGCTTCGTATCTTGTCGATAATCTATCACTTAGCATTGCAGCTCTGAAGTTTCTTGGCATAAATTATGCTACTGATGACTTTGGAGATGCTAGACTTTTTGGAAGACTAAGTAGTATAAGTGAAAATATCATAGTTGATGTTGGTCACAATCCTTTGGCGGCACAAGCTATAAAAAAAGCGCTTGCTCCTAAGAAATATGTTTTGGTCTATAACTCCTATAGAGATAAAGATCATAGAGAGATACTTAGAATCTTAAAGCCCATTATACAAAGTGTGGAACTTATTGCCATAAATGATGAGAGAGCACAGACATTTGAAGTACTTAAAAGAACTTTAAATGAATTAGAGATAAAATACACTAGTTTTAAAAGAGTAAACAAAGATACTTCATATCTAGTTTTTGGCTCTTTTAGTGTTGTGGAAGCTTTTATGAAAAGTTATAAAAGAGTGGAAAAATGAAATATGAATAATCACTTTACAATTACTATAAATGATGACAATGGAGTTAAACAGTTTAACTTGCATCAAATAGTTAAAAAATTTCTATTGTATATAGCAATGTTTTTTGCTTTTATAGCTCTTGTAGCTGTAGGAACAATACTTTATCTTGACTACTCTGTTGATCAGATTGAGCTAAAGAGACAAAGCACTCAACTAGCCTTTGAAGAGTTAAAAGATAAAAATATAGAACTTGATTTAAATATGAAAGATACTCAAAAAAAGCTTCTTACTAAGAAAAAAGAGCTAACTGAGGTTTCAGACTCTCTTTCTGAGATAGAGACACTTATAGGCTTAGCACCAGTTGCAGAGATGTCTTTAAAAGAGAGAGTAAGTTTAACAAAACTAAACTCCGAACACATGGCTACACTTTTGCAGTTTATCCCAAGTGGCTCGCCTATTGAATACAATGGTATTACAAGTAAATATGGTTATAGAGTTCATCCTACCCTAAATAGAAAAGAATTTCACCGTGGTCTTGATATGAAAGCGCCAATGAAAACACCTGTTTATGCTACCGCAGATGGGATAGTTGAATATGCTGGTTTTCATGAGAAGAGTGGTTTTGGTAATCTTGTAATTATTCAACATAACTATGGGTTTAAAGCTTATTTTGCTCACTTAAATAGTGTGGTAACAAAAGCAGGTAAGTTTATAAAAAAAGGTGATTTAATCGCATATACTGGCAATTCAGGAATGAGTAGTGGACCGCACTTGCATTATGAGATAAGGTTTGTTCAAAGAACAGTAGATCCTGTTTATTTTGTAGAGTGGA
>CAYWVG010000149.1:0-3907 GCA_964461645.1 uncultured Sulfurimonas sp.
CTAATATGAGCGATAGACACGCAATGAGTCTATATAATGAGATGTATGGAAAACTTTAGAAGACTTTGTAGAAGTAATATTTTAAAATTAGATGAGTGTATAAATATAGAGTTTTAAATCAAATACAGTGATGAAATTATTTATGTTAGTTTTTCAGGATTTTTTTATAAGAAAGAGTTTGATTTTTAGTAGTGTAAGTAAAGCCCCGAAGGGCTTTAGCTCATTAGAGGCGTGATTCGTAGCGTCTCATCATATAAAGACGCTTAAGCATTTTCTTACGAGATGCAATTTTGAACTTCTTACGCTTTTCTGTTTCAGTTTCATGGAAACGGCGAGCACGAGCTTCCGTAACGATTAAGTTACGGTCAGTCTGCTTCTTGAAACGGCGGTAAGATGCATCAAAGTTATCATCACTGCGTAGTACGATACCTGGCATATCACATCACCTACTTTCTTTTAAATTTTCGAAAATGGATTGTATCATAATCTTTATAAAAAGTAGGTTTTAAGTAGTGTTTATCCTTGTAAATGCTTGATTTGAGTAATTTTTCGCCTTTTCTAGTCCTTTCTTGATATAAGTCAATGCCTGTTAACTCTAAATAGGATAAACTTTGTCTGATTTAAAAATACTAGAGCGTAATGCGTTCTTACCAAAGGATACAAAATGAAAAAATTCATTTTTCTTATAGCGTTAACATTAGGTGCCCTTCAAGCGGATAACACAGTACACTACGATAAGGTAGATACTAAAGAGCCAATAAGCAAGCCTAATCACCCGAGTACAGATATTTACTAATCTGATTTTATTCTTCCTCCAGTTAAACAGATTCTCTTGAATCTGTTTAACATAAAACTCCCCCTAACTTATAAATATAACTCCAATATATAAAAATTATCACTATGAAATATGATAAAATTGCATCTAATATCAACATAGGAAACTAAAAATGAGTGATAAAGCTTGTGATAATAAAAAATGTATAGATAGTCCTAAATGTGCTCGTCATGAGTGGTGGCTCAAGGGTTCTAAAAACTTTAAAACTTTTAAGGGTACAGAGAAGAAAGGTTGCGGAAAATTTATATCAAAAAAGTAAGCCTATACTTGATATAATCCTCTTATGATTACACAAGACTCTATAGATGCGCTAAAATCCAGACTTGATATTGTTGATGTGGTTGGCTCTTATGTGGAGTTAAAAAGAGCTGGTGCAAACTTTAAAGCACCTTGTCCATTTCACGATGAAAATTCCCCCTCATTTGTTGTAAGCCCATCTAAGCAGATATATCATTGTTTTGGTTGCGGAGCTGGTGGTGATAGTATCAAGTTTGTTATGGAGTATGAAAAACTAAACTATCCAGAAGCTCTTGAGAAGTTGGCAGATAGCTATAACTTTACGCTAACACACAGCAATAACAAACATAACAAACCTCGCTCACAAGTTATGGATAAACTTAGTGAGTGGTACCAAAATCTTTTAACTACAAGGCCAGATGCGCTGAGCTATTTAAAAGAGCGTGGCATCTATGAGAGTAGTGTAGAGAAGTTTGGTATAGGTTATGCACCTGATTCTAACTCTACTATAAACTATATAAACTCACAAGGATTTTTACTTAGTGAAGCCATAGATATGGGAGTTGTTGGCTTTGATGGTGGAAGAAGTTTTGCTAGATTTATAGAGCGTATAACTTTTCCTATCCACTCAGAAAATGCCTCTATTGTAGGTTTTGGTGGAAGAACTATAAGTGGACATCAAGCAAAATATGTAAACTCTCCAGAGACCCCATACTATAATAAATCCCGCCTTTTGTATGCTTACCATCACGCCAAACAAACACTATATAAGACAAAAGAGATAATTATAACAGAGGGTTACCTCGATGTTATAATGCTCCATCAAGCTGGATTTACTAATGCAGTTGCAACTCTTGGAACCGCACTAACTCCACAGCATCTACCACTTTTAAGAAAGGGTGAGCCAAGAGTTGTGATGGCTTATGATGGAGATAATGCAGGAAGAGCTGCTGCACTAAAGGCTTCAAGACTTCTTAGTGTTAGTGGTTTTAGAGGTGGAGTTATTATCTTTAGCAACGGGCAAGACCCCGCAGACATGGTGCAAAAAGGCGCTATAGATGAGCTAGCATCTATGATAAGGAAACCAAAACCTTTTATAGAGTTTGTTTTAGAGGAGTTGCTATCGCTTTATGATTTAAGAGATCCAAAAGCTAAAGAGGAGTGTATGCAAGAGGGTATGGCTTACCTAAAAACCCTCTCGCCAATCCTACAAGAGGAGTATAAAACCTTTCTCGCATCTAGATTAGGTGGTTTGGGTGTTAGTCCATCTCTGCTGAAATTTTCACAAAACACAAAACAAAACAACGCACCTCTTATGCAAAAAAATAGTCATAAAGATATGTGGGAACTAACGCTTATAAAAACTGTTTTAGAGCATCCTGAGTTTATAGACCAAATCCTAGATGTTTTGGATGCTTCACTTTTGCAGTTTCACTCAAGAGAGTTTATGTACGCACTCCAAGGAAGAACGGATGATCCATCTTTGATGGCGATAGCAGTTGACAGTGATATACAGGTTCTAAGAGATGAAGATGCTCTAAAGAGTGAGTTGCTACCTTTTTTACATAAATATTATGAGAGAGAATGTAAAAATATAAAAATTCGCTCAGATATAACATTTGAGAAAAAAGCTTTTAAGATTCGCAAAATTCGTGATAAAATTGACAAACTCAAAAAAGGCGAATTAGTCGCTTTTAAATCATAACAAGTTATTATAATGGTAGAATTATAAAAAGCAAAAAGGTAGTATATGAAAGCGATAGCACTCTTTAGTGGTGGACTCGACTCAACTTTGGCGATGAAGCTTATCTTAGACCAAGGCATAGAAGTCTTAGCCCTAAATATCTCTACGGGTTTTGGAAGTACAAAAGATAGACAAGAACATATGCAGAGTATGTGTGACCAAGTTGGTGCTGAGCTTATGATTATAGATATTGAGAGTGAATTTTTGCAAGATGTACTTTTTAGTCCAAAACATGGTTATGGAAAAAATTTCAACCCTTGTATAGATTGTCATGCGAAAATGTTTGCAGTTGCAAAGAGAATCATGGAAGCAGAAGGTGCAAGTTTTTTGATAAGTGGAGAGGTTTTAGGTCAACGTCCGATGAGTCAAAACAGAGATGCACTTCAGTTAGTACTAAATGAGAGTAATTGCGATGGACTTCTTTTACGCCCAATGTCTGCAAAACTACTAGAACCAACAATCGCTGAGACAAAAGGTTGGGTAGATAGAGAGAAGTTAGAGGGCATTAGTGGGCGAAGTCGTGAGAGACAACTTGAGCTTGCAAGTGAGATAGGACTTGCTGACTTTGAGTCTCCTGGTGGAGGTTGTTTGCTTACAGATGAAAACTTTGGTAAGAAGATGCGAGACTTTATAAAGTATGAGAGGTTCGAGGTAAAAGATATTCCAGTTATGAAGTTTGGAAGGCATCTGCGCTTACCAGATGGTGCGAAGCTTGTTGTTGGAAGAAACAAAGATGAAAATGCTTATCTACAAGAGATAGATAATGATAAATTTTATCACATAAGAACCCTTGGGATTCCTGGACCTCACTCCTTGCTAAGTAAAAATGCGAGTGATGAGGATAAAGAGTTAGCTGCAAAAGTAATCTTGACTTATACTAAGGCAGATAAAGAGGCGACTTACACACTTCTTTTTGATAAAGAGGAGTTGCAAAGCTCACCATATAGCTCAAGGCAAGAGATAGAAGCTTTTACAATTTTGTAGATTAGGCTATACTACAAAGAGTTAAAAACTTGACTAAATTTAGGAGTTTTACTATGGCTGGTATTCACTTTCAATTTGCAGACTTTAAACAACTACTTCGTTTAAAT
>CAYWVG010000150.1:0-3852 GCA_964461645.1 uncultured Sulfurimonas sp.
CTGATGTTAAAAAGCAGTGGTTACGTATTGGGCATGAGCCATTATGGCAGTTTGTCGCCCGTAAGTGTGTAGAAACTAAACTATTTAGCAAAGTAATTATTACCTCTTCAGAGGATGATATCGCTTTTATGAAGCTTTATGACACATTTTGCTTTGTAGAGGGTTCTACCACTAGACAAAAATCTCTTAAAAACGCTCTAAAAGAAGTAAAGAGCGATTATGTCCTTGTTAGCGACATAGCAAGACCTTGTATAGATGAAGATTTTTTAAAATCTATTATTTCTAATGCTAGTGAAGCTGATTGTATCGTTCCTTACATTGGTGTTACTGACACTATTGTTTATGAAGATAAAACCATCGATAGAGATAAAGTAAAAAGAATTCAAACCCCCCAACTCTCAAAAACTTCAGTCCTAAACGCTGCTCTAAACACAGAAATAGAGTACACAGATGAGAGTAGTGCCATAGTAGCTTATGGTGGAACAAGAAAGTTTGTTTTAGGCATTGCTGATGCTAAAAAAATTACACATGTAAAAGACTTAAAAAAGCTTTCATGCCTTACTCAACCATCAGAGGACACACTAAGTGGTACCGGATTTGATGTTCATGCATTTGAAGACAATAAAGAGATGTTTCTATGTGGCGTTAAGATTGAATCTGAGTTTGGTTTTAAAGCTCATAGTGATGGAGATGTAGCTATTCACGCTCTTATAGATGCACTCCTTGGTGCTAGTGGCATGGGAGATATTGGTGATAGTTTTCCTGATTCAAGTGATGAGTATAAAAATATAGACTCTAAAGTTCTTCTTAGCAAAGTTTGTAGTAAGATAAAAGAGCTAGGTTTTGTTATAGTAAATGTAGATATATCTATAGCTGCGCAAACACCACGCATAGGTAGCTATAAACTAGCTATGAGAGAGACAATAGCAGGTATTTTAGAATGTCAAAGCTCTAGAGTAAACATAAAAGCAACAACAACTGAAAATCTCGGCTTCATAGGCCGCAAAGAGGGTGTTGGAGTTATTGCAAATGCAAATTTAAAATATTTTGATTGGACGAAGATTTGAAGATATTAATTATAGAAAATGAAGTTTATTTAGCACAGAGTATTGCTACAAAGCTAGGCGATCTAGGTCATACTTGTGAGATGTGTACATCTACAAAAGATGCTATTAAGAGTAATAACTATGATGTTGTTCTTCTCTCAACCAACATAAACGGACAAGATTTCAACCCAATCATTGAGACTTTTAGAAGTGCCATAATTATTCTTATGGTCTCTTATATCTCAAATGACACTGTCTCCAAACCACTTAGTGCAGGGGCAAAAGACTATATACTAAAGCCTTTTATGATAGAAGAATTAGTTAGAAAGATAAACCACTATCAAGACTATGAAAAACTCAAAAAAAGAGATATTGCGTATAAAAAATATTTAACGCACTCTTTTTCTACACTAACAAATGAGTACGATCATGACTCTATTGAATTACCTATTTTCATATCTTCTTCATTTCAAAAATACTCTGATGCCTTTGCTTTTGAACATGCGTATGAAAATGATTTACCTATTCACTTTATAACTCTTAGCGATCCTAAAGCTATAAGTGAGATAGAGTCTCTAAATCAAGATGCGATTCTCTACATTATAGACTATCAAACACTAAAAAAGAGTGATAAAAAGAGTTTTTGTTCACTTATTGCCAATAAAAAAGCTATAGTATCTAGTACAGATAAAATAGAAAATGTAGAGCATAGAGTTTTAGAGATAAAGAGTGAAAACAATATTTTTGATCAGGGCGATATTTTGCCTATAGAGGACTATGTTAAATACATTGTACTTAATTATCAATACAAGTTTCCAGATATAGAACTGTCTAAGAAACTAGGTATTAGCCGCAAAAGTTTATGGGAAAAACGAAAAAAATATGACATCATCAAGAAAAAATAAAACTCTTCTAATAGATGAAGAAGCAGCATCCGCTCTAGAGCTATTAAAAGATGGACTATTACTTCCTGCTACTTCTTTAATGGGTCTAAAAGAGAGTCAAAACATCTTAAAAACTGGGCTAATAAACGGGAAAACGTTCCCTTTTCCTTTTATCTTAGCGCCATCTGGAAAAAGAAACGCAGAAGTTTTAAAGAGTCTTGAAGTTGGTGAAGAACTTACCATCCTTTATAACCATAAGCCGTTTGCCAAACTTATAGTAGATGAAGTTTTTCATATAGACCCAAGTGAGAGAATCAAACATATATATGGAACTGATGATACTAGCCATCCTGGAGTAGCCGCTACTATAAATAGGCTTGGACCACTTGGAGTTAGCGGAGAGTACACGCTTTGTAATGAGTCTTCAAACAAGATCAAAGAAACTATACAAAAAGCTCAACAGGCTATCGGTGCTAAACATACTACCTCACTTGTGATGGCAGCAAACCCACTACATCGCGCTCATGAGAGACTCATACGACATAGTCTTGAAGACACAGACCTTCTAGTTATCTTTTTACTAAAATCATATACTGAGTCAAACTTAGATTATGAAACAAGAAAAGAGACTCTTGATTTTTTTATAAACAACTATCTTACAAAAAATCATGTCTTAGTTGTACCACTAGACAATAGTTATATATTTGGTGGATACAACGAAATTATCTTAGATGCAATAGTTGCTAAAAACTATGGAACCGACAGGCTCACCATTGGTCGAAACCATGCTGGACTTGGTATGTTTTATGATTGTAATTCAGACAAATCGATCATAGATAAAGTAGTTGGAATAGATATAGAAATCACCATAGCAAGTGAGTATGTTTATTGCGATAAGTGTACTACGCTAGTTAGCAAAAACACCTGTCCTCATGGTCAGCACCATCAAATATCATATAACTCAAACTCTATACTAGAACTTTTAGAGTTAGGGCTACTTCCTCCAACTATTTTAGTTAGAAAAGAGATTTCAGCTCATATACTCTCAAAACTTTTTCCAAAAAGATTTAAAAATCTGGAAAAACTATACTACGATATCCTCCCTATAGAGGGTCTTTTAGAAGAGCGTAATGAGAGAGATTTTTACCTAGAACTTATGAAGCTCTACCAAACAACATCATTGACATAAGTGTTAAATGTTTAGAGTTATTAGCTAAGACTCTAACTATTCTAGTGCTTTTTAAAAGCACTTATGCCGAGGGAACTGATCCTTTGGCGTGACAAAACAAAATTAAGGGATTTACATATTGAACTGGTTTTTTTTAACATTGGGATATAGTGGTTTAGCGCCAAAAGCACCAGGGACTGTTGGGAGTTTAGTAGCTTTGGTTTTAGGCATCTTAGTACTTATATTTTTTGAAGTAGAGACTCTTTTTTTAGCTGCAGTTCTTATTAGCATCATAGCAGTTCGTGAGATAAACAAGTATGAAGAGAAGTCTAAAATCCATGATGATACACGCATAGTTATAGATGAGTTAGCTGGCATGTGGTTTGCACTAAGTGTAGCTCCTGCTATCTCTATCTCAATGGGTGAGATAACAGACTTACAAAATGGTTTTTTAGTCCAAGCCCTGCTCTCCTTTGCACTCTTTAGATATTTTGACATCAAAAAGCCGTCCATCATCGGTCGAATAGACAGAGAAGTAAAAGGTGGCATCGGCGTTATGGGTGATGATATCATCGCAGGTTTTGCAGCTGGAATATCAAGCTCACTTATCTGGCAGGGTTGGTTGCAACTGCAAGTTTTATTATAATAAACGCTTTGATTATCATTTTATATTTGAAGCTGCAAAATAGAGTTTAAATATTATCTGGCTCCCACCACTCTGCGTGGGAGTCCATATATACACAAGACTCAAAAA
>CAYWVG010000151.1:0-3786 GCA_964461645.1 uncultured Sulfurimonas sp.
ATAAACTTCTTCATATAGATTCAAGTTCACCTAGCGTTAGGTACTTTGTAAAGAGATAAAAAGTTTCCTATCTCTTCTAACTACATTCGATATTACTTTACCAAAAGTCCCACAAGCCTTCTAACTTGTGGGACAATTATAAATATAGTTGGAAATGCTATAATAAAAGCCCTCCAATAGGCATTTAACCAGATGTAAATAAAACCATCTACTATGCCTATGTTTATATAAGTAACTACCAAAGACATAAAGCCCGACATAAATGTAGACATGAAGAGTGAAAACAATACTCTCTCGTACTTTTTATCTATCATTATTTTATCTGCCCTACTTCATAGTGTTTTCTAAGCCATCTATCGACTGGACTTATCATTCTATACATTACAGGAACTACAAGAAGTGTTAGAACCATTGAGCTTAAAAGTCCACCGATGATAGCTATTGACATTGGTGCTTTTGTCTCACTACCTAAACCATCACCAAGAGCAAGTGGAAGCATCGCAAAAACCATAGCTATAGTTGTCATAAGGATTGGTCTTAATCTCTTCTCTCCAGCTTCAATAAGTGCACTATCTACATCTTTGCCACTCTCTACTGCATGATTTGCAAAGTCAACTAAAAGTACGGCATTTTTTCCAACCATACCCATAAGTAGCATAAACCCAATCATAACAAACAAGCTAAACTGCAAGCCTGATACATAAAGAGCCAATATCACTCCGATGATACTAAGTGGAAGAGCCATCATAATGATTACAGGCTGAATGAGTGACTCATACAAAACTGCTAAAATTATAAACATAAGTATCACACTAAGCCCAATAGCCATAGCAAACGCCGAAGCAGTTTTTTGCATCTCTTCTGCAAAACCAGTAAATCTATAAGTAACACCTTCTGGCATCAACTCTTCTATACTGTCCATTGTGTACTTAACTGCGCCACCCAAATCTAGCCCAAACAAATCAGCAAAAACTGTCACTTGTCTCTGTCTATCAAAGTGATTTATAGAAGCAAGAGCTTCAGACTTTGTAAAAGAAACAAGTCCATCAAGATATACAAACTCCCCATCTTTAGTGCGAAGTTGGATTTTTTTAACATCGTCTAAACTAACTCTATTTTCATCATCAAATCTTAGTGTGATGTTATACTGTTTTCCGTCCTCTTCAAAGTATGAAATCTCCAAATCACTTGAAAAAGCGGTTGAAATTGCTTCTGCTATTTGAGATGCACTTATGCCAAGTCTTGAAGCATTTTGTCTTATGATATTTACATCTATCTGAGGTTTTGTATCATCTAGATTTGTATCGATATCAACAAAACCTTTTTTCTTTTTCATATGTTCTATTAGGTTGTTTTTTGCAATATCTAAACTTTCAAATGAGTCTGATTTTAGGACTATCTGATATGGAACTGATACGCCAGCTCCCTTTACGTTTGGAATAGCTGCTGCTGTTATAAACATATCTTTAGAAAATGGCTTCATCTTCTCTCTAAAACTTTGAGTTATATCTTCTTGGTCAATTTCTCTTTTATTTTTATCAACAAGTTTTACATACATCAAAGCTTTATGTTTTTCTTGAGCAGTGTTATATCCAATACTAAGCGTTGTATAAACTACATGCTTATCTTCTCGTATAAGGTTTTCAACTTCTTTTGATTTTTTAATCATCTCCTCTAGAGATATTCCTGAGTCAGCTTTAATATGTATCTCTAGCTCTGCTTTATCCTCTTTTGGCATAAAGTCCATCCCAATCTGTGAAAAAAGGCTTAAAGAACCAAAAAATACTGCAAATACGACTATCAAAGTGATAATTTTAAACTTTAAAACAAGCTTTAAAATCTTCTCATAAAATCCCTCTATTGCTTCAAAGATAGGCTCAGTCATGGTATAAAAACGACTCTCTCCTTTGTGCAGTGTTCTAGCACTAAGGCTTGGTATAAAACTAAGTGCTATAGTATATGAGATAACAACTGCAAACCCAACAGTCATAGCAAAAGATTCAAAAAACCTTCCAACTATTCCACTCATAAAAGAGACAGGGATAAAAACTGCCAAAAGCATAGCCGAGATTGCCAAAATAGTAAAAGCTATCTCTTTCGTACCTTCTTGTGCCGCTTCTAGCTTACTCATACCAGCTTCCATCTTTTTATAGATGTTCTCAATGACCACAATAGCATCATCGATAATAATACCTATGGCTAAAGTAAGTCCTATAAGCGTCATCTTATTTAGCTCAAATCCCATATAGTCCATCAGAGCAAATGTTCCCATGATGGATGCAGGGATGGAGATAGCCGAAACTAAGGTAATAGTCATATTTCTTAAAAAGATAAAAACTATGATAGCAGCAAGAATAGAGCCATAGATAAGGTCAAACTCAACACTCTTTAGTGAGTCTATGATAAAAGGCGTAGTATCATTTATAACAGTTACTTCAAAATCATCTTTTGCCATCGCTTGGAGTTCTGGGATGGTTTTCTTGACATTTCTAACTATATCTATAGTGTTAGTTCCTGAGATTTTTTGAATCTCAAGCATAACACCCTCTGCACCATTATAAGATGCATAACTCTTTGCATCACTCATCTCATCTGAGACTCGTGCTATATCTTTTAGTTTAATCTCACCCTTTATCTTTATCTCTTTTAGCTGATCTACACTAAGAGCATCTGCTTGAGTCTTTAGTATAAACTCCTCTGTTTCGGTTATAAGTTTACCACCACCTATCTTCACATTTTCACGAGCAACTATCTCATTTAGTTCACTAACTGTGATGCCAAACTTGTTTAGAAGTTGTGGATTTGGAAATATTTTTATCTCCCTATCTTTATATCCGATGATATTTATACCACCAACATCATTTATCTTTTGAAGTCTTGGTTTAACTTTTTCATCTGCAAAAATCATCAGCTTTTGCATATTTGTATTTTTAGCACTTAAGAAGACATTTATAATAGGTGCACCACCTATATCTAACTTACTTACAAGTGGTGTTTCTGCATTACGAGGTAGAGTGACAGCTGCTACTTTATCTCTAACATCATTTGCAGCCTCATCTATTTCTCTCTCTAAAAAAAACTTTACAGTTACAACACTAATACCCTCACTACTAGTTGAGATGATATTATCAACTCCTGCAATACTTGAAACTGCTTCTTCTATCTCTTCTGTAATTTGAGACTCAATTGTACCGGCCTCAGCCCCAGGGTATATAGTTTTTATAGTAACTATAGGAAGATCTACGTTAGGAAAAAGAGCAGAAGGCATTGACTTGTAGCTCATCCATCCAAAGATCATCAAAGACACAACATACATAAGTGTCGTGATTGGTTTATTTATGGCATATTTATACATAAATCTCTACCTATTCACTATCAGCTACAGTGATGTAACCCTCGCCAAATAACCCAACTATAAAGCCATCAGCCTCAACTTCTGCTTTTATCTTTCTGTTATCGCTACTAGCTATTGGATAAACTTTAGAAATTTTTCCGCTGTAGTTGTTAGTATCTCCATTTACACTGTACTTAACGCTATCTCCAACCTTTACACTTTTCCAATACTTTTGGTCAAATTCAAAGATAAGTTTTCTTTTGTTTTTACTCTGAATCTTAAAGACAGTACGAAGCATCATACCACTTACAACATCTCCAACCTCAACACTTTTTTCTAGTATTACGCCTTCAAAAGGAGCAAAAATTACACTTCTATCAAGTAGTGCTTTTTGATAATCAAAGTTTGCCTTTGCAGAACTAAGAGCTACTTTTGCTCTCTCATAAGCTAAA
>CAYWVG010000152.1:0-3770 GCA_964461645.1 uncultured Sulfurimonas sp.
AAGCCATAGGCGTGACATTGTTTGTGTCATAAAATGCAACTCTAGCATCTATAAACTCACCACTATCAACATCTGTTATCCAGACGATTGCTCTATCTTCCCAGCTCGGTTTTTCTTCTTCAAACCAAAGAGCCATACACCCTATATCATCAAACATATATGTTTTTTGAGTATCTGGATTCCTCATCTGTACAGTGTTTTTTCTATCACTAACCACCATAACACATCTACTACACATATCTCTGTCCCAATGAACAGCAGAGACACCCTTTTGTGTCTCTTGCTCACAAGCTATAAAAGAGAGACTTATAGCAAGCAGTAGTACAACCTTTAGATATTTCATCATCAAAGCCAAACTCCATTTTTTATAAAATATATCACGACAAATGATGTAAGCAATATAACATAAAGAGAGTTAAATATCAGAGACATTCTATAGCTTTTTAACTTGTCCTCCTCTTTGGATTCAACAAAACCAACAACAAGCCCGTAGAATGTTCCTAAAAACAGGAATGCATAGATAAAATAACCTACAAAGTAGTAGTCACTTTGTAAAAAACAAAATGGGCAGTGATGTGATGGTAGTTCATATATGTAAGTTCCAAAAAAAACTATAAGCGTAATGAGAGATATAGGTACAAAAAGAGCGTTACTTATGGCAAAAAGGTATCTGTTTTTAAAAAAATAAAACAAAACAATAAGAAAAAATATCCCATAAAATATATATAAAAGAAGTGAAGTATCAAGTGCAAAAATACTAGATATTGCCGAAGTTGAACTGCTTGAATAGAGCGTGCCACAGCAACTTACCATCTTATCTATCTCAATGGAGCCAAACATCACTCCCTCGATGATAAGTTCAGCCATAAAGAGAAAAAAGGCGACTATAAAAAAGGCAAATTTTTGTTTAACAAAGGGCTGTTCTTCACGAGAAGCATCTTCATTATGAAGAGCAATCCAGTAAGCAAAGATATATAGATTTATGATTTTTAAAACAAAAAGAAAAGTTCCAGTATCTGTTGCATCTACAACCCCAGCCCCACACATTGCCCCTGTCAAAACGTTTGAGATCTTATCAAGAGTAAAAACAAAAAAGAGAAATAGAGGAACTTTTATAATAAAGATAAACTTTATGATAGTAGCTGCTAAGTAGCTCTGTTTTTCAAGGCGGTACTGAGTTTTGCTTGTAGAACTTAGATCCCAATTTAAGTAGATTTTCACACTCAGATAAAAAGCTATGATGCCAAAAAGTCCAAAGACTATGTTTAGTATAAAGATAGCTAAAACTTCAGGAGTTAGTATCAAATGACAACTCCATTATGCATCTCAATCTCACGATCTACAATATCCAAACCAAAAAAGAGTGGATCATGAGTAGCTATAACTATAGTTTTGTTTAGTTTTTTTAGCTCGCGAAGCATCTCTATAAAGTGAAGAGAGAGCTTCTCATCTAAGTTTGCAGTTGGCTCATCTGCTATGATGATTTTAGGGTTATTGACATTTGCTCTTGCAATTGCAACACGTTGTTGCTCTCCACCTGAGAGGTTTTTAATGATGGCATCTTTTTTATGAGATATCTTAAACATCTCCATAACCCTATGAAGTTTTGCATCTGCATCTTGTGCATCTGGATTTAGTGGGACTAAAGGAAGTAGGATGTTCTCTTTTACACTAAGTGTAGCTATAAGATTGTACTTTTGAAATACAAACCCAATATTGTCCCGTCTATATTCAGATGCAAAACGGTCTGGAAGCTTTGATATCTGCTTAGCATCTACTATAATCTCTCCAGTTGTAGGTTTACTTAGTGCTGCAATAAGTGATAAAACACTACTCTTTCCACTCCCACTAGCACCTTTAATCACTACAAGCTCGCCCTCTTCTATCTTCATGCTTACATCATTTAGTGCCACAACTATGTTATTTTTGTTTATCTCATAGCTTTTTGTAACATTTTTTAGTTCTATCATCGTATAACCTCGTCTGCATCTAGTGTAGCAATCTTCCATGATGGAATGATTGTCGCTGCTATATAGATAGGAACGCTTAGGAAAAATACTAAAAATAGAGTTTGAACATCGAAGATAAATGGAAGCTCAAATGATGTCTTTAGCTGTGAATATCCTGTAAATATATTTTGTAAAAGTGGAGCTTGGAAGATATATACAAAACCTACTGCTGCAATTACACCTATCATATAAGAAAAAAATGAGATGATAAAACCTTCATAAAACTTCTCTTTTAAAACATCATCAACTCTCCAGCCTATGGCTTTAAGTATCCCTATCTCTCTTTTTTCTTCGCTACTAAGTCCACTAGACTTGTCATAGATGATGATAAAAAATGTAAAGAGCGAGACAACAAAAAGAGCTAAAAAGATGCCGCTTTTATAGTCGAAGATATTTTGGTAAGAGATATTTAAATCGTTTTTTGTGATGATTCTGCTGTCTGGAAAGATAAGCTTTATCTTTGCGGCAATTGTTGCTACTTCATCGGGGTTTGAGACTTTGACAACTATATCTGTCGCCATATTATCTCGCATATCAAAAATCTCTCTAACATCAGCTTTTGACATCACTATCATATCGTTTGATTCAAGCTGAGTATCTCCATCAAAAACACCAACGATATCAACTCTTTTTAGAGTTCCATCAGGCTTTATAAAGTTAAAATAATCCTTATAATAATTGTTTTGCATAGTCTCTTTAACTCCGCTGCCAATTACCATAGCACTTCCCTGTGCATCCATTAATCCTGTAGTATCCACAACTCTCTTTAGTGACTCTTTATACTGCGCTTCAAACTCATCTACTCCAACTATGGAGAAGTTCACTCCAGCATTTTCAAAGTAGTAGTAGCCCCAAACACGAGCAACTGCATCTACAACTCCAGTAATGGCAAGTATCTCTTCTGTAGCGTGGGTCTCTATATCGTAGTGTCTTCCAGCTTTTATCTTTTGAACTACTATCTCAGGAAGAGCATCAACAGTAGCATTTAGTTCGTATTTTATGGAGTTTGTTATAAAAAATATACTTGTGAGTAAAAAGATTAAAAATGTAAGAGTTGTTGCTATAAAAATATTTTTATATCTTTGTCTAAGTATCGCATTTATTGCGTACTCTATGAGGTAGAAGTTTATTTTATTTCGCACTTTTTTCTGCCTTATGTGAATGTGAGTATGTGTAGGTTGAGACAAAGTACTCTCGTAAAGAGCCATCATCTTTATAGATGCTAAAGAGGTCACTCATACTTCTATGCCTTATAAATGTTGCCTCTGTAGATATTGCCAAGTCTGGCAGAGCTATGATGCTAACTAGCTCTTTTCTTTTTTCTAAGCTCTCACTATCTAGACTTTTTGTAGAGAAGATATAGAGAGTCTCAAGAGCGAAAAAAACTAAAAGAGCAAACAAAGAGAGTAGAACTTTTGGAGTCTTTGTGGTGTAGAGATTTTTACTCATCTAGTTTTTTGATGACTATCTCATCTATCTCATCAAACCTCAAAATCTTTTTACCTTTATGGTCAAGACTAAAAGTCTTTGCATCTTCAAGCTTAGTAAATGGTATCAACTCATCTCCCATAGGGCCATAAACATCACTTCCAGCAACAAAAAAAGACTCTCTTGCTTCTATGGCTTTTTGCGAGTAGTAGTCTGTAACTAAAATCTTAGAGATGCCATCTTTGTTTAAAAAATAGTACTTCATCAAATCTTTTACACCATCAAAAGAGTAGTGTTTATCTGCATAAAAAATCTGAGCTGCCCACTTTGGAT
>CAYWVG010000153.1:0-3730 GCA_964461645.1 uncultured Sulfurimonas sp.
ATATGAACTTAGATGAGATAAGAAAAGATAGACAAAAGTGGATGACATGGAAAAATATCAAACCACTTCGTGATGCTTTAGAGGTCCTGCCTGATGGTAACTTTGAGATTACATTAGGAGACGCTGTAAAAGTAAGTTCAGATGCGTCTTGTGATATTTATGATGTTGCAAAGCTTTTGATGCCTTGGAGAAAAGGCCCTTTTGATGTTTGTGGTACATTTATAGATGCTGAGTGGAAAAGTAACATTAAGTATAATCTGCTTAGAAAACATTTTGATTTAAAAAACAAAAGAGTTGCCGATATAGGCTGCAACAATGGATATTACCTATTTCGTATGCAAGAAGACAATCCAAAGTCATTAGTCGGTTTTGACCCATCACCACTTTACAAGACGCAGTTTGATTTTATCAACCATTTTGTTAAGAGTGAGATTGTTTATGAACTCTTAGGAGTTGAGCATCTTGAGTTTTATGAAGAGAAGTTTGATATCATCTTTTGTTTGGGTGTTTTGTATCATAGAAGTGATCCTGTTGCTATGTTAAAATCTTTGTATCGCGGTTTGGATATTGAGGGCGAGGTAATTCTTGATACTTTTTATATAAAAGGAGATGAAGAGATAGCGCTTTGTCCAAAATCATCCTACTCAAAGATACCAAACATCTACTTTGTTCCAACGATTTTAGCTCTGAAAAATTGGTGCCATAGGGCTGGATTTAGTAGTTTTGAGGTTTTAGAAACTAGGCAGACAGATGCAAGTGAGCAGAGAAAAACTTCCTGGATAGAGGGGCAGTCGCTAGAAGACTTTTTAGATCCAGATGATAATACTAAGACTGTAGAGGGATATCCAGCCCCTGCTAGAGTCTATATAAAACTTATGAAATAAGGCTATTTATGAATGAAGATAATGACAAAGATTTAGAACTTGATGATTATAGAGAAGATGAACAAAATACAGTCATACTAAATACACATGAGAATATAAATCGTGAGTTGTGTGGTGAGATTATGAGAATAGAGCAGGGGTATGTAGAACTTCGTCTTACCACAAGCTCTGAGATGATTGCAGATGATCAAGGGCTTGTCCATAGTGGCTTTATTTTTGGAGCAGCAGATTTTGCGGCAATGGCTGCAGTAAATGAGAAAAATGTTGTTTTAGTCGGATGTGATAGCCATTTTCTCTCGCCTGTAAAGTTTGGTGATGAAGTAAACTTTGTGGCTAGAGTGAGGCATAAAGAGGGAAGAAAAAGAAATGTTTATGTTGAAGCCCATGTTTTAGACATCAAGATATTTCACGGAGAGTTTAAAACTGTAATAACTGAAAAACATGTCCTAAAACTCAAGCTTCTTGATTTAGAGTAGGCTGAAGATTTAGAGACTTTGTATCCAATAATCTGCATGAGCTTGCTCTTGCTTTATTGTGGTACTTCCTCCGTGACCAGGATATATAGTCATATCAAAATCAAACTCTTTAAACTTTTGTAGTGAAGCTTTCATATCCTTTGGTGATGAGTATGGAAAGTCTGTTCTACCAATAGATCTCTCAAATATAAAATCTCCGCTAAACAAAACATTTCCTATCTCTATCGCAGAGGTTCCTCCACTGTGACCAGGAAAATGATGAAACTTTACTTTGATGCCTTCAATATCAAACTCTTCATCAGGGTTAACTTCTATATCTGGAGTTGAAGGAGGAAGATCTTGCATCCATGAGCTATCTTTAAGCATCATAACATCGTCCTTTGGTGTGTAAAGTGGTATATTTAGTTTTTTTTGTAGCTCATTATTTGACCAAACGTGATCGAAATGACCATGAGTGTTAAAGATTGCTACTGGATTTGTAATATTTTTTTCTACCCAAGATGTAGCCCCAACTCCAGGATCAATAATAAAGTCTTTATCATCAATAGTTACAATATAACAGTTAGTTTGGTAAATTCCCATAGGTTGAACTTTTATCTGCATTTTCTCTCTTTTAAAATAATTGATTTTACGCTCTTTTTACAAATAAAGCGTATACACTCTGTGAGTCTTGAAATTTTGTTTTTCATAGCATTATGCTAATGCGAGGAGCATCATATAATAGGATTGTAACAAAATAATATAAAAAATAAAACTAAATTTTCAATAGTGCTAATTGTGCATAAATTTTGATATAATAATTTTTGTTAAAGATTTTTAAAGGTTAGCAACAATATGAATAAATATGCACACATAACAGAATATTTAAAAGATTTTTTAAGAGTTGAAGTTACAAAGAGAGGCTTTAGTAAAGTTCTTGTTGGGCTTAGTGGTGGGCTAGATTCTGCTGTTGTTGCAGTGCTTGCCAAAAGAGTTTTTAAAGATGAGCTTTTGTGTGTTAAGATGCCATCACAATACTCTTCAGAGAATTCACTCATAGATGCAAACACACTTTGTAGTGACTTCTCTTTAAATTCCATCACAATCTCTATAGAACCAATGTTAAGAGCATATGAAGAGTTAAATCCTGATATGGATAAGTTGAGGATTGGGAACTTCTCATCTCGCATGAGAATGTCTACTATTTTTGATATATCTTCTAGAGAAAATGCTTTAGTCTTGGGCACTAGCAACAAGAGTGAGCTGATGTTAGGTTATGGAACTCTCTATGGAGATATGGCTTGTGCTATAAATCCAATAGGAGACTTATATAAAAGTGAAATATATAAATTAGCAAGATATTTAGGCATCTCAAAGGCCATCATCGACAAGGCCCCCTCTGCTGATTTATGGCAAGGGCAGAGTGATGAGGCTGATTTAGGTTACACTTATGCCGAACTTGACAGCGCTTTGAGACTTTTAGTTGATGAGAGATTAAGTAAAGAAGATATTTTAAAAATAGGTATAGATAAAAAGATGTTAGAGATGATAATAAATAGAGTCTCTAAAAATAGCTTTAAACTTGAAATGCCTAAAATTGCTAGAATTAGTGTATAGGATCTAAAAATTAACTTTAAGGATAATATGATGAGAGTAGCTTTTAGTAAATATGAGAGTGGACGAGAAGAACATGGAAATGTTGCAGATGTTTTAGATGGGGAAGATTTAAATCAAGTAACTAAGCTTGAGGATGAATTTGCTTCTTATATAGGCTGTGAGTATGCGCTTGCAACTTCGCATGGAACTTCAGCCTTGCATCTTGCGATGTTAGCACTTGACTTAAAAAGAGGCGATAAAGTTGTTTGTAGTGTGAACGCTTTTCCTAATGTAGCTGAAGTTGTAAGACACTTTGATGCTGAGCCGGTTTTTATCGATATTGAGGCAAACCATTACAACATAAACTTAGATTTACTAGAAGCTTATCTAGAAGACAATCAGTCAAAAAAACTAAAAGCAGTCATAGTTACTCATATAGCAGGTGTTTGTGTTGATTTGGAGCGGCTTTACTCGATAGCAAAAATATATAATGTTAAAATTGTTGAAGACGCAAGCGAAGCTCTAGGTGCTGTGTACCGAGGCCAGAAAATAGGTGCAACAGGCGCAGATATAACTTGTTTTAACTTTTCACCACATCTGAAGAAAAATGTTTGTAATGGCGGAATGTTAGTTAGCGATGATGATGAAATTATAGAACGAGCTAAGCTTTTAAGAAAACATGCAATAGTTAGAGATGAAGATGCACTAGAGTATATTTATGATGTTGTTGATATTGGAAATGATTACACTATGGGTGAATTAAATGCTGCTTATATTAGAGCTCAACTTGTAAAA
>CAYWVG010000154.1:0-3722 GCA_964461645.1 uncultured Sulfurimonas sp.
TAGCTGCTGAAGTATATTTTTGTATCTTTGAAATATCAAGAGGCTCTGTTCTGCCATTTCTTTTTATAACTGTAATCATATATTTTCCTAGTAAAAGTATCTGTTTAAATAGTTGGTTATGAATTTTATATACTTAAAACTCTATAATTGTAGTTTTAAGTAAACACTCTTTTAAAAATCGCATCCACATTTTTAGTGTAGTAATCGTAATTAAAACATTCACGAATTTGTTCTTCGCTAAGTGAATTTCTTAGTTCCTCATCTGCTAGTAAGTGGTTAAGATATAAGCTCTCGCCATTTTCATTTGTAGTAGCTTTGCCTTGTTGTATCTCTTCCCAAACCTTCATAGCATTTCTTTGCACAATCTTATAAGCATCTTCACGGCTAACACCTTTTATTGGAAGCTCTAAAAGAACTCTTTGTGAAAATACAAGTCCGCCAGTTAGATTTAGATTTCTCATCATATTTTCAGGATAAACTGTAAGGTTTGCTATAACATTGTTCATGCGATGAAGCATAAAGTCAGAAGTTATAAAAGCATCTGGAAGCCAAAATCTTTCAGTTGATGAGTGAGATATATCTCTCTCATGCCACAGCGCGACATTTTCCATAGCAGGTATCGCATAAGCTCTAACCATACGAGCTAGCCCTGTGATGTTTTCTGTAAGGATTGGATTTCTCTTATGTGGCATAGCTGATGAGCCTTTTTGCCCTTTTGCAAAATACTCTTCACACTCATAAACTTCTGTTCTTTGCCAGTGGCGAACCTGAACAGCAAACTTCTCTATTGAAGATGCCATCAGAGCAAGAGTCGTTGCGAGTCTTGCGTATCTATCTCTTTGTATAACTTGGTTAGATGCTGGAGCTGATTTTAGTCCTAACTCTTCACAAGCATACTCTTCAAGCTCAAGTGGTGCATGAGCAAAGTTACCCATAGCTCCACTTACTTGACCTACTGAGATAACTACCATAGTCTGTTCCAAGTTTTCTAAGTGTCTAGCCATCTCATCATACCAAACAGCTAAAACCAAACCAAAAGTTATAGGCTCGCCATGTATGCCGTGGCTTCTTCCAACCATCAGAGTCATCTTATGTTCTAATGCTCGTTTTTTTATAGACTCCATAAGCATCTTCACATCTTTGATGATTAACTCTAGAGAGTCTTTCATTTGAAGTGCTACAGCAGTATCTACAGTGTCAGATGAAGTCATACCATAGTGAAACCACCTTGACTCACTCCCTAGTGTCTCAGATACACTTGTCGTAAAAGCTATAAGGTCGTGACGAGTAACCGCTTCTATCTCATCTATGCGCTTAATATCAAAGTTTGCATTTTTAACTATCTTGTCAGCATCATCTTGAGGAATCTTCCCAAGTCTAGCCCATGCTTTTACAACGGCTTTCTCTACATCTAGCCAAGCTTGGTATTTTGCTTGATAAGTCCACTTTGAACTCATCTCTTCTCGAGAATATCTATCTATCATTTATAAGATCCTTGTGAATTTTGCGTTGTTATTATGTTAAAATTTGTACATAAATTAAGTCATTGATTCTACATAAATAATTGTAAAATCTTGATTAAATAAGGAACATAATTTTGCCATTTATTATAAAAAAAATGTTTGCCAAAGAGAAGCAAAAAGCATTTTTATATCTCATAAAAGAGTTAGACTATACACAAAAAGAAGCACAAAGACTTATAGCAAAAGGAAGATTGTTTGTTGATGGTGAGCCGATGACAAGAACAGCTGGAGAAGTTGAGGGTGAGTTTGAGTTTATATACTTTGAACCCATCACAAGAGGATTAAAACCAACAGCAGTTTATGATGAGTTCGTTCTCTTTGATAAGCCGAGTGGTGTTCTTATTCACCCACAAAATAGAAAAACTCCCTACTCTCTTATAGATGAACTAAAATATCAGTTTGGCAGAGATGCAAATATCGCCCATAGGATAGACCAAGAGACAAGCGGACTTGTTTTGTGTGCAAGAAACAAAGAGAGCGAAAGAGATATAAAAATGATGTTTGAACAAAGGGATATGAAAAAGAAATACCTTGCACTTGTTCATGGGGAGTTAAAAGATGAGATGTGCATAGAAGCTCCGCTTTTAAGACGCGAAGATGAGAGTGCTATGGTTAGAATGGTTGTAAAGGTGCATGAAGAAGGAAAAGCATCAAAGACCGATATAAAACCCATAAAGTATTTTAAAGAGAGAGATATGACACTTGTTGAGTGTTTTCCTCATACTGGCAGACAGCATCAGATAAGAGTGCATTTGTTTCATGTGAAACATCCGATAGTAGGAGATCCTATTTATGGGCAGAGCGAAGAAGAGATAGTTAGGTTTTTAGACAAAGAGCTAGACGATAAAGAAAGAGTGAAGCTAAGTGGGGCAACGAGACTTTTACTTCACGCAAGTGAGTTAGAATTTGAGCTATATGGAAAAGTATATAAAATACAAAGTAGAGTTGATTTTGCTAATGAGTGCCTTGCTTATGTGAATAGTTAAGCAACATGTGAATAGAAATAAGAAGATATTTAAAAGACATTTATTCTAGAAGTTATTTTTTTTATTGTAAAGCTTTAAAACCCCTATAACAGGGGTTTAAGCTAAACAAAAGCATTGCATTTTCAGCATAAATTTATATAAATTTTTTCTTAAAAAAAGAGGAAATTTCCAAATTTATAGTGGAAAAACTCAAAAGATATTCACAGCTTACAACACAGTGTGAATAGTATGCTATTTAGATGATTTCTAAAGTATGTTTTGAATATTTAGTTTTTAAGTGGATTAAATTTTAGTTTTAATTGTAGGCAAAGAAGATTATTTTTTTATAAGAAAAGTAGGGTATCATTATATCTATAAACGACCTCCCTGGTGTGTTGGTCGTTTTGTATATACTTAAAAAGTTCAACTTAGCTGAGACAAAAATTTTTATCTCAACTATAGCCCTCTTCTTCTAAACTGCGTTATATCTTTTTATGATTTTTTTAACACGATTTTTCAAGTTACGAAGTGCTTCAACACTTGTCTCACCATCTGCAGTTAGATTTTCAAAATCACCTTCAAACTGAGCTTTTGCTATCCAACCTATTTTTTTATGGTACTTTATACCAACGAAACGAATATCACCAAAGTGAACTTTACATAGGTCATATATTCTTTTTATACGATCAGTATTTGTTTTTTTGCTTTCCGCCATCATTTTCTTCCTTAATTTTATTTATAAAATGAAGAGGACCCTTCACCTTATTTGTCACGCAAAACGAACAAGTCCGTTTAGATACGCTATCACTTGGATTCCTTCGGCAGGAAACCCTCGCAACCTTGTTGCTCTTACTTATTTGTTGGCAAAAGGAAGAAGTCTCTTTTGCTCGCGTCGCTGAGGCAACTCATAATGAAGGATGCATTGGTTAGCATCCCTAAAACTTTTAAGAGCGTAACTTAGCTAGGGAGTTATTTTATCATAAGCTATATTACAAAAAGATTACTCTTTGTCATCACTGCTTGTTGCAGCTCTTAAGAAGCCTATAACGCCGACAGCAAAAACTAGAACTAAAAAAATCAGTTGAAATATTTCTATATAATTCACTCTATTCTCCTTTGTTTTTTTCTTTTAGCTGTCCACAGGCTGCACTGATATCTATGCCTTTAGAGTCTCTTATGGTACAAAGAAGTCCATGATTGATAAGATAATCTGCAAAGCTTACCATGCTCTCTT
>CAYWVG010000155.1:0-3680 GCA_964461645.1 uncultured Sulfurimonas sp.
TGCTTTTTCTCCAAAAACATAAGGTTGCTGCATTGCAGCGCCTAAAATCTCGCCCTTTGGGATCAGCTCTAAAAACTCAGGTTCTGCGTCAAAAACTACTAACAAGACTTTGTTCTCTTTACCTGCATCTTTTATCGCTTTTAGTGTGGCTTTGTATCTGTCTGAACCTTGAAGCCAAATGGCTCTTAGATTTTTATGCTCACTTATTAACTCTTTTGAAAAATCATATGTCTCTTTATATGAAAAGTTTATTTGCTGTTTTAGCCCTTCAACTTTTATGTTTGACTCACTCATAGCTTTCATAAAACCAGCTGTTCTAGCCTTACCATTTGCTCTTTTTTGAGGTATGGAGATTATGCCTACTGATCCATCTGTGTCCCACTGAAGCTCTTTCATTTTCTTAGTTAAAACTTGCCCTAATTTATAAGCTCCATCTTCATTATCTGAAGAGATAAAAGAGAGGTATTCACCCTCATCAGCTCCTATATCGCTTATGACAACTGGAATATTTGCAGATTTTGCAAACTTTAAAATAGTAACAGCAGAAGAAGAGTTTACGGGCGAGAGTATGATGGCATCTACGTTGTTTTTTATCGCTTTGAAGGTGTTTTGTATCTCTGTTTTTTTAAGATTCTCAGAGCTATAAAGGCTTATTTCATATCCTCGCACATTAGCACTATCTTTTATGCCTTTGCTCATAACTTTCCAAAATGGTATCCTAATATCTGAGACTATATAAGCTATCTTTTTTTTAACTAACTCTTTTTTTACTTCATCTGCACTGATGCTGCTACTAAAGGTTAGAAAAACTACAAAAAGAGTGATGTTTAAAAGATTCATAAAGTCCTCGTTTTTTAAAGATCTACTTTTGGCTCACTAAAGTGATAGCCTTGAGAGTAGTCAATGCCAAGCTCCATAACTCTCTTTTGGATGGCCTCATTTTCAACAAACTCAGCTATGGTTTTTATGCTCATCCTCTTAGCAAAATCTACGATGATGGAGACAACAGCCTTTGCTTGTTCGTTTGTCTCGATCTCTTTTATGAGAGATCCATCTATCTTTATATAGTCTGCATTTAGCTTCATAAGGTAGTTAAAGTTGCTGTAGCCTGTTCCAAAATCATCTATGGCTATCTTAGCTCCAACTTTTTTTATCTTCTCTATAAAGCTCGAAACTGCTGCGAAGTTTTCTATGGACTCAGTCTCTACTATCTCAAAAACAACTCTAGATGCATTGTCATACTTGATGAGCATGCCGTATATGTACTCTTTGATCTCGGTGTTTAAAATATCTTCAATAGTTAGATTTACAGAAAATTCAAGGTCATTATCTTTAAAGCGTTCAAAAGTTTTTTCTATCATTATTTTAGTTATAGTTGAGTAGTATTTTGTTTTTTTCGATATTTCTAAAAAGAAAAAAGGAGATATTAACTTCTCCTCATCTCTCATTCTAACAAGAGATTCATATTTTTCTATCTTGTTTGTTTTGTTGTTTATGATGGGCTGATAAACTGGTAAAAACCTATCTTCTTGTATAGCGGCTCTTATCTTTTTTGTCCAGTAGATGTTGTTTTCGTACTCTTTGTTTAAAGAGATCTCGTCACTGTAGATCATCAGGTTTTTGCTGTTTCTTTTTGCAACTTTTAAAGCCATATCTGCAGTAAGTAAGATCTTATCTTTACTCTCAAATGAGACACCGATGGTAAAGTTGAAGTTTAATTCTTCTTCATCAACTCTTACGCAAATAGCTGCAAAAACATCTACAAGTTTGCGCATATTGCTCTCAAACTCATTTTTATCAATGTCATAGTTAAACAAAACATACTCATCGCCTTGAATATGGTAAGTAAATGTGTTTTTGTGCCTAGTTACACCAGATATGTGCTGACCAACTTCTTTGATGATATTGTCTCCAACTTCATACCCATAAAAGTCGTTTAGTTCTGAGAAGTTGTCTATGTTTATGATTGCAAGAGCTGGGTTTGAACTGCGGTTAATGTCGCCAATGAGTTTATATCTGTTTCCTAAGTTAGTTAGCATATCTGTGTTTGCTATCTTGTCAAGTTTGAGCGTTGAGTCTTTTATAGAGCTTATCATGTTGTTTAGAGTCGATGAGAGTATGCCCAATTCTTTAGATTTGTAAGAAGGGATCATCTCTATGGGCATGCCATCATCTGCTTTGTTATTTATAACTTTTATGATGCTATTTAGAGGTTTTTGTATGATTTTGTGTATAACAAAATAAAGCACAAGTAAGACCATTAAGGTACTTAGTAAGGTGATGACAATGCCTACTTTTATGAAGTTTTTAAGCCTTTGTTGTACAAAATCACTAGATGCATAAATGCTGATAGTACCTAGCTTTAAGCCATTTTGATTGAAGATCTTATCTTGCATGTGTTTGTATGAACTCTCTAAGATCTCTTGATGGATTTTGTTATCTTGCTCATAATCTTTTGCTTTGTTGTCGATGCATATCTTACCAACGAGATATTTTGAGCCTGTTATTTTCGCCATGTTCAAGTCTTCAACTATTACAGCAAGGACATAGTTGCGTTTTATCTCATTTTCTATAAGCTTTTCATACTCATGCAAAGAGTACGAGTCCATAAATGGATATATACTACTTTTTAGCAGTGCCATGCTGGTTTGTATGTCACTATTTATATCACTATAAATATGTTGTTTAGCCTGCTCATAAAATACTTTACTAACTATAAAAACGGCAATAAGTATGGCAAGAGTGATTGCAAGAAAAAGTGTAAAAAAGATAGACCTATTAGTGTTTTTCATATGTTGAGCATAACCCTAAAAAAAATAATAGAGATACTTTATCCAATTTCATATTAAGAAGTTATATAACTTAGGATAAAAAATTATTATATAGAATATCTGTTTTGAGTGATTTTTTAGAATATTTTAGGTGGTGGCTTGTCTCGGAATCGAACCAAGGACACGCTGATTTTCAGTCAACTGCTCTACCGACTGAGCTAACAAGCCACTATGTAAAAAGAAGATCTTTAAAAGAGGTGGTGGCCAATCTCGGAATCGAACCAAGGACACGCTGATTTTCAGTCAACTGCTCTACCGACTGAGCTAATTGGCCATCTTTTAAAGAGCGACATTGTATCTTTTAAGTACTGAATTTTAGCTTATGAACTGCATCTTTGAACTCATCGCCTCTTTGCATATAAGAGCTAAACTCATCGAGACTTGAAGCAGCTGGCGAGAGTAGGGCAGTTTCATCTTTTTTTAGCCTTTTATCTATCTCTTTTATGGCATCTGATAGATTTTTGCAAGTATGAAACTCTATCTTGTATTTTTGTGCAAGAGTTGAGAGTTTCTCTTTGTTTGAGCCTATGGTGTAGATGCAAAGCGAGAAGTTTTGCATAAAAACAAATAACTCATCAAGTTCTACGCCTTTATCATCCCCACCTAAAATGAGATGAATAAATGAGTCTTTATATCTCTTTAGTGCCGCCATAGTCGCATCTATGTTTGTCGCTTTTGTGTCATTTACCCAAAGCCTGTTTTTTGCATCTCTTAACTCTTCTTGACGGTGAGCTTCAAGTGTAAATGAGTTGATTTTTTCATAGTTTATCTCATCAAATAAAATCTTCTCAACAGCCATAGCTAGAAGTGCGTCTGCTAAAAAAGCACCTTGAAACTTTACTTTGCTTG
>CAYWVG010000156.1:0-3674 GCA_964461645.1 uncultured Sulfurimonas sp.
GACATTATTTTGTTTGTTTACCGTGATGATGTATATCTCTATAAAGAAGAAAAAGAGAGAGAAAAAGCTGCAAAGGCTGATGGTAAAGAGTTTGTTTCACAATATGTTGAAAAAGAGGAAGAAGATGCTGAGATCATTATCGGAAAACAGAGAAATGGACCAACTGGGCATGTAAAACTTGTTTTTCAAAAAAAGCTCACTCGTTTTGTAGATGTACAGCCAAAAGCCATCATCACAACTTATGAGCATATAGATACAAGGTCTGCTAACATCGATATTGGCGACAATATAGAGATGCCAACACTCTAAGATGGCACTAGAGAGAGTTGAACTTTTTAAAAACAAGGAGTTTCTCTCTCTTTTAGCCCTTTGCCTCTTTATACTTAGCTACTCTCTTCTTATAGAGTATCAAAACTACAAGAAGCTTACTAGATTTGACTCTTTTATCGTAAAAGCAACCGTTTTAAAACAGTATGAAAAAACTAAAGGCTCCAGTACATATCAAGTCTTAAAGCTAAAAACAGATACTTCACTTGTTTTTTATACAGGTGCAAGGAAGAGTTTTGAAGATGTTTTGCACAAGAGGCTCACTCTTGAGATTTATCCAAAAAAACTATCTTTTTATGATTACTTCACTACTTTTTATGCCTACTCTAAAGTGCAAACTATCCACAAAGAAGAGACTCTTAAGCAGAGGCTAAACTCTGCAGTTGCCTCTCAACACAAAAACTCTCAGATAGCAAATATTTATCAAGCTCTCTTTAGTGCAACTCCACTTGAGTACACTCTTATAAAAACTTTCTCAAATCTTGGAGTCTCACATCTCTTAGCCATCAGCGGTTTTCACTTAGGAGTTCTTAGTGCCATACTTTTTTTTCTTGTAAGACCCATATATACTTTTGCACAAGATAGATATTTTCCATATAGAAACTCTAAAACAGATATCTTTATTTTTGTAGCTTTTGTGCTTCTTATATATCTAAACTTTTTAGACTCTCCAGCTTCACTACTTCGTGCTTTTGTTATGTTAGTTGTTGGCTTTGTTCTTTACGATAGAGGTATAAAAATCATCTCAATGCAGACGCTCTTGCTTACTATTATGCTTATATTGGTGCTATTTCCTAGACTTTTTTTCTCGCTTGGCTTTTGGCTCTCTGTATCCGGTGTGTTTTACATATTTCTGTTTCTTATCCATTTTAAGCACCTGCACAAACTATGGCAATTTCTTTTAGTGCCTATCTTTGTTTATATTACGATGTTACCTCTCTCTTTAGTCATTTTTTCAAACTTTAGCATCTACCATCCGCTCTCTATAGTTTGGACTTCTCTCTTTACTATCTTTTATCCGCTTAGTATTTTACTGCATATTGTGGGCTTTGGAGGCTTGTTTGATGGTGCTCTAGAGAGTTTAATCTCTCTAGGAGATCATGGGCTAAGCATAGAAATAGGTTTTGCTTGGTTAGTCTTCTACGCTCTCATCTCGCTTATCGGCATTTATAGCAAGAGATTTGTTTGGCTTACTTTCTTTGCTAGCTTCTCTTTTCTTATATATGCAATCTATCAGATAACATAATTTAAGTCCATAGATAAAGATTATCCATGAGACATAAATCCACAAAAAAAGAAACATCATGATGGCAAAAGAACCATACATAGTAGTATAAGCTTTGTTATAAAAAACATACTCTATAAAGACATTTTTGGAGATATTAAAAACCATAGCTATGATAAAAGAGCTAAAGAGCGAAGCTTTTGGATTTATCTTAGTGTTTGCACCTATCTGAAAGATAAGAAAAAAGAGAGCCCAGATGATTATATAGGGAATAAAGGGCAAGATATTTATACCTGAAGTATAGGTGTTTGAATCTATCATAATGGCTAGTTGTGCGGTGATATAAAAAGATGCGCCAAGGGCTATGGGTGTGAGAGTAAGCATTGTCCAGTAAGTTGTGATGGACTCCCAAAGAGTTCTGGGCTTTGCATGAAAGATTTTATTTGCTATGTATTCAAAGTTTTTGAAAAAAAGCAAAGATGCAACTAAAATCATAACAAAACCTATAATCCCCATCTTTGCAGAGTTTTGCAAAAAGCCATCGATATGGCTCATCACAGCCTCAGAATTAACAGGCATAAGGTTTGAGAAAATAAAACCTTTTATAGTCTCATAGTGCTCCTCAAAACTCGGCAGTGATGTCAGAAGTGTGAGCATAATGAGCAAAAGTGGAATGATGGTAAAAATCGTATAGTAGCTAAGAGATGCAGCAAAAAGGGTTAGCTCTTTATCTACAAATGTACTTATAAAAAACTTTATATGCTTATAAATATATCTAAGAGTTATCTTTTTGCTATCAAACATCAAATATCTTTTAGTTTAAACCCATCTTAGCAGGGTTTAAAATATTGTTAGGGTCAAATGCCTTTTTTATAGCTTGAAACAGGTTCATCTCTTCTTTGGTAAAAGCCATATTCATATATGGTGCTTTTGCAAGTCCAATCCCATGCTCTCCACTTAGAGTTCCGCCTAGATCGATAGTAGCTTGAAACACCTCTTCTATGGCTTTGTATGCAATCTCAACTTGCTTAGGATCACTTCCATCAACCATCACGTTTGTATGAACATTTCCATCTCCAGTATGTCCAAAACATGGGATATTTACTTGGTATTTATCTGCAATTGCGTAAAATCTCTCTAAGAGTTCAGGCAAGGCTGAGCGAGGCACTGTTACATCTTCGTTTAGTTTTTTACTTCCATAAACACTTAGTGATGGAGAAGCATTTCTTCTTGCAAACCAGAGGTCTGCAGCTTCTTTCTTATCTTTTGCAACTCTAAATTCACTGCATCCATTCTCACGAAACACTTTCTCGATTTGTGCAAGTTGAAAGTTTAGGTCTTCTTCTAAGTTTCCATCAACATCAGTAACTAGCAAAGCTCCAGCATCAACTGGAAGTCCTTTTTTAAAAGTCTGCTCAACAGCCCTAATGGTTAAGTTGTCTAAAAACTCCATAGCCACAGGAGTAATCCCGCTCGCCATAGTTTTGTAAACCGCTTCCATTGCATCTTTTACTGTTGGAAATATCCCCATAGCAGTCTTTGTCAGCTTTGGTTTTGGAATGAGTCTTAGAGTTATCTCGCTAAGAACTGCTAAAGTTCCCTCTGAAGCGATCAAGATACCACTTATGTTGTAGCCTGCTACATCTTTGATAGTTCTCTTTCCAGCTTTTATGATGTCGCCATTTGGTAAAACCGCACGAGTAGCCATCACATAATCTTTTGTGATGCCATACTTTGCAGCCCTCATGCCTCCAGCATTTTCACTAACATTTCCACCGATACTAGAGTACTCTTGGCTTGCTGGATCTGGCGGATAAAATAGCCCTACTTCTTCTACTGCTCTTTGCAAGTCCATATTTATAACACCAGGCTGAACGATAGCTACCATATTTTTCATATCTATCTCTAAGATTTTGTTCATATGTTTTTCCATAGCTAGAACGATGCCACCGCTACTAGGAAGTGCACCACCTGTAAAGCCACTTCCAGCTCCACGAGGGACTATGATGATTCTGTGTTCATTACAGTATTTTAAGATACGACTAATATCATCTTCATTTCGCGGAAAGATAACAGCATCAGGCTCAAAATGCTCTCTTGTAGCATCGTATGAGTAGGCTAT
>CAYWVG010000157.1:0-3572 GCA_964461645.1 uncultured Sulfurimonas sp.
AAAAGATGTAAGAGCAAAAGGCTTTAAAGAGGCTTTTAAAACTATCCCGCCAAAGATTCAAAAACTATAATTAAAAGTTTTCAAAACCAAGAACAAAATCTACTCTCTTTTGTACATTTGTTCTTTTAGTAGCTACTTTTTCTATCTCTCTAAGACGAGAAAGTAGGCCTTTTGAGTTTGCTACTTGTATGGAGAGTCCAGGTCTTGCATTTAGTTCCAAAATCATAGCACCTCTATTTTTATCCAGTACTATATCTACACCTAAATAACCAAGATTGGTCATATCATAGCAACTAGAAGCTAAGAGTAAAAGCTCCTTCCAGTTGTCTATTTTTATACTATCAAAACTATGATTTGTATCTGGGTGGATAAGAATTTTCTCACCATTCATTACAGCATTTATCGCTTTGCCTGTTTTAATATCAAGCCCAACCCCTACAGCACCCTGATGTAAGTTTGCCTTACCATCTGATGCTTTTGTAGATAAACGAAGCATAGCCATAACAGGATAGCCTTGAAAAACTATGATGCGGATATCTGGAACACCTTGATAGGAATAGTCATCAAACACACTATCTGCTTCTATCAAAGTCTCCACAAGTGCGATATCTTGATCTCCTGAGAGTGAGTGAAGTCCTGCTAATATATTTGTAACATGTCTTGTTACTTCTTCAAGTCCTATAACTAAGCCACTTGATTTTACAAAGCCATCACCTTCTCTACCTTTGATAACCAAAATACCTTTACCACCCGAGCCACATGCTGGTTTTATAGCAAAAGAGGAGATATTTTTTAGCTTTTCTTTAAGTTCATAGACATCATGCTGGTACTGTACAACGAAAAGAAGTTTAGGAGTATTTATACCATACTCCTCTGCTAAGAGTTTTGTTTGTAGCTTATTATCAACTAGAGGAAAAAGTCTACGGTTATTATATTTACTGATAAATTCTATATTACGACTATTCATTCCTAAAATTCCACTTTTTTTAAGTACTGATGGCCTTATAAAGTTGAACATTAGATGTTTTTAAACTCACGAAAACGGCGAAGCTCTAAGAGTCTATAACCAGTATATCTACCCATTAAAATCATAAGCGCAATAACTATAAGATGAAGTTCTGGAAAGTTAAAAAACAGATGTGCAACATAACCGTTTACCATTGCCATATAAGCAAGAACGGCTACTAAAAGACTTCCACTTCCTTGTGTTAAAACTTCTTTAGCGCCCTCTTCTTCCCAAAGTATCGACATTCTTTCTATCGTCCATGCGAGGATAATTATAGGAAAAAATGCTACGCTCATTCCAGTATTAAATCCCAACTCATACCCAATAAGAGTCATAAACGCAACTAAAAATATAACAATAACTATGATGGTAGCAATCCTAGAAACCAGTAAAAGGTTAAGACTAGAGAGGTAGCTTCTAAGCAAAAGACCGATGGCAACAAGGACTACAAAATTTAGTAATCCTAAAAAAAGTGATGTCTGTAAAAAAGCCATAGCAATAAGAACAGGCATAAATGTTCCAGAAGTTTTTACACCTATAATAAGACGCATAAAGACAGTTATAAGTGCGCCAATAGGTAAAAGCAGAAGCATTTTAAAGATACTTTGTTCTTCAATTGGTAAACGGTGAATGCTAAAAATTCCAAATCCACTCTCATCAAAATGAGCCTTTGCGAGTTCAAGTGCTGGCATGTTTTGCTTAACCATTGAAAAATTTACCGTTGCGTTACTTCCACCTTCAACTTCAATAAGTGATTTTCCACCTCTTGTCCATAAAAAGAAGTTTTTATCTCCATCTTGTAGTTTATTGTTAGGATCAAATAGTACCCACTCATCTTTATCAAGTACTTCTATAACAGAAGTAAGTGATTGGTTACGTCTTGCATCTTCTAGTTCTAGGGCAAGTGAAATCCTATGCACAACACCTGCTTCTGATAAAAGCTTGCTAAGTACATTTATATAGTTACGCTTTAGTAGAAGTAAAGAACTATCATTTCTTTTTTGTAAATCTGTAAGAATTTTTATAAGTTCTCTTGTAAAAGTTATATTGCTACTAGATTTTGCATAAGCAAGGTCTAGTAGCTCTTTTGCAGCAATTTGCTCAGATGCACTCCAAAGAATATCGTCTTTAGTATCAAATTTTATCTCAGTATGTTTTAAAGACGCCTCATCTGTAAAATCTTGAACAATCTGTGCTTTATAGTAGAGTGTCTGTTTTCCATTTGCTTGGCGAATACTCCACTCTCCACGCTTTATGCCATCTTTTTTGACCATACTAAAGCCATAGCCAGCTGAAACACTCTGCTCAAAATAAAGTTTGTAACCCAAAGTATCTTCAGGTAAAGATAGATTAACAGTTATTGGTGTATTTTTTTGAGCCTTAAAATCAACTCTTGCTTCAACCATCCAAACATCTTTTTTCTCACTTGCCAAAAAAGGAATCTGGGTTTGTTCGTGCCTCATGATGGCAGTAAAAATCCCTAAAAGGGCTAATAAAAGTGCGAAAAGATATAAATATTTTTTAGATATCATTTTTTCAACTTTTGTTCTTTATCTATTATAAGTGGGGCAATATATTCTTCACTAACATCAACAACCATAACATCTTGAAGTGTATTGCGGCCTATCAACATTGGATACTGCATATGTGCCCTATTTGTAAGAGTAAACTCACTCAACTCTTTTTTATCACCAATAGTTATCTTAAGCGTAACCACTACTCTTTTTTCATGCTCATTTTCAAGTGAAGATTGTAATATTTTTACCGCTCTAGCTATTTTACGCTCAATAATATAAGGTGTGTTTGTATTTCTATCTACTATAGTAAAACGTACCCATTTTTGACCATCTCTCTCAAACTTTACTATGTCTCTTGCATCTATTGAAGAAGTCTCAGCTCCTGTATCAATCCTTGCTTCCATAACAAAGTTAGATGGATAGATGTGAACCTTCTCAACACTTCCTACTACTAGCTTTTTATTAAGAGATGTAATTTTTTTTTGGATTATTATAGGTCTTGGTTCAGTTTTTTCAACTTTTACTTCTTCAAGTTTTTCGGGTTTTATTAAAGTAGTTAACTCTTTTTTTAAAGATTCAATATTTTCATTTTGTAGCAAAAGAGAAGACTCAAGTAGCTTTTCATAAGCTTTTATTTGCTCTTCTTCTTTAGTATCTAGTTTTTGATTTATATTTTGTTCTATTTCATTTATACGCTTATCTATCGCATCAAGCTGTTTAGTACTTGTTATGGAGTATGTTTGCGTACATCCACTTAAGAAAACAACTAAGATAAAATATAGAAGATTTTTAATTATCATTTTTCACCATTTTTATAAAATTTGCTCGAATTATACTTCTAGCATGCTTTGATAAGAATTATAAACTTTGCAATATCATAAAGGCTTGGTTAACGAAAAATCTTCAAAATCAAAGACTTACTTCTTTTATATCTGCTATTTTTAGAATGCTTTTATATATAGATGCTACTAAAAATTTTCTATTGTTTTTTACCGCTTCATCATCAGCATTTACCATCACATCTTCAAAAAACTTATCAAGTTGTGGTT
>CAYWVG010000158.1:0-3537 GCA_964461645.1 uncultured Sulfurimonas sp.
AGAAACTTCTATACATAACAGATCAGCAAGAGTACTCTGAGCATGGCACAGTTGGTCCACTTTTCAAAGGTTATTTAAAAGAGTATTTAGATGTAAACATTGTCTATTTTACAAAATTTAAAAATAGTTTTCAAGAAAAAGAGAGTGATTTTGTAGTTCCAATCCAGTACAAAAAAGAGATAAGCTGCTATCTAGATTCTAAAGGCGTTGACCTCTCTTCGTATGACTATGTTTTTGTTCGTAACAAGCCTGATATTCTAAAGAATATCTTAGAAAATAGACAAAAATATGGTTACAAGGTTGGTTACAGACTCTCTTTTCCTAAAAAAGAGGAGTATTATGAGGCGCAAAAAGCAAAAAACAGTGCCACACTTATAGATAGTGTAAAGAATTATTTTACAGCCCAAAGCAAGAAAAACCTCTTAGCACAGTGTGATATATTTTTGCCAACATCTAAAGATATGGAAGATACTTTTTATGCAGATAGTGGAGTTCTTAGCTTCCCACTTCCAGTAGGTCTTGATCCAGCTAAAATAAAACCGTATAAAAGTTCATCTGGTGATAAAAGGCATTTTATATATGTTGGAACTCTAGATGCCCTAAGAGATTTTCAAAAAGTTTTAGTAGCTTTTAGTAAACTTGAGTCAAAAAATTGGCATCTAAGCATATCTACACCTGATTCAGAGTTTGCTAGAGCTGTAATAGCTAAACACCCTACTATTAATGACAAAATCAACATTTTAAAAGCTGAAACATTAGATGAACTAAGAGAGCAGATAGATACCTGTGATGTGGGGATAGCTCTACTTCCAAACATCCCAATCTACTCAACTTCTATACCTGCAAAAACTATGGACTACTACACTTGTGCAATTCCCACACTTCTAACTGACAACCCGAAAAATCGTACACTCTTTAGTGATGAAGATGCCCTGTTTTGCGGATTTAAAAGTGATGAAATTGCTAAAAAACTGAACTTCATCATAGAGATGAGCCAAGAGGATATTTCTAAAATGGGACACGCTGGACAAGAAAAACTACTCCATCACAAAAGAAACTACAAGATAATGGCAAAAGAACTCTACGAAAAACTAGAGTCACTTTAATAAGCTTTTTAAAGCTTATTAACTATAATCATCCCAACTTTAAAACTAAGAAAAAACATGAAAATAATCTCTCCTAACTACATTTTAACACCAGATAAACTACTTAAAAACCAAGCTATTGCCTTTGATAAAACCATAGAAAAAATAGCACCTCTTGATGAGCTAAAAAAACTATATCCAGATGCACAGATAACAGAGCTTCAAGAAAACTCACTTATCATGCCAGGACTCATAAACTCTCATGTGCATATAGAATTTAGTGCGAACAAAACAACTCTAAGCTATGGCGACTTTATGAACTGGCTCTATAGCGTTATAGAGAACCGCCAAGAGCTTGTTGGTGGATGTGACAGCACTTGTATGGGCCAGGCGATTGAGTCTATGCTTGAGTCTGGCATCACAACATTTGGAGCTATTAGTTCGCATGGGATGGATCTTGAAGCTTGTGCATCTTCACCTCAAAATGTTGTATATTTCAATGAGCTAATTGGCTCTCAAGCTACTATGGCAGATGCTCTTTTTGCGGACTTCACCTCAAGACTAGATGCTTCTAAGAACATACAAAGAGAAGGGTTTTACCCAGCTGTGGCTATTCATTCTCCATATTCGGTTCATCCTGTTCTTATAAAAAAGGCTCTTAAAATTGTAAAAAATGAAGATTTAAAACTAACCGCCCATTTTATGGAGAGTAATGCAGAGAGAACTTGGCTTGATGAGAGCAGCGGAGAGTTTAAAGAATTTTTTAATAAGCTCTTAAAACAGAATTTAAATGTTAGCGACTCTTCTGAATTTTTAGAACACTTCAACACACACAAAACACTTTTAACTCATGCTGTAAAAACGAATGAAGATGAGCTAAACAGCATTGCATCTAATGCCCACACTATCATCCACTGCCCAATCTCAAACAGACTTCTAGGAAATGGCGCTCTTGATTTAGAAGCACTTGATGCTAAAGGGATAAACTGGGTTTGTGCAACTGATGGACTTAGTTCTAACTATAAACTTGACCTTTTTGAAGAGATGAAAGTAGCCCTTTTTATGCATCACAAGATGCCACTTCTTGAGCTTGCAAAAAAACTCATCCTAAGTGTGACTAAAAATGCTGCAAAAGCTTTAGGGCTAAATACTGGCGAGATAAAAGAGGGCAAAGCGGCAGATATGTTAGTACTAGATTTAGAAAAAGAACCAAATGAAGAGTTAGCAATTCATTTAATCTTACATAGATATAATATCTCCAAAATTTACATAAACGGTAACTCAGCAAAAGGTTAATAATGCAGTTTTTAAAAAAGATATTTTCTCCCATAGGTGCAACTTTAAAGTTCATCCAAGAACACTTCAAAGCTATGCTTTTTCTTCTTATACTTTTTTTAGTATTTGCACCATCAAGTGAAAAAGACTTAACTCCAAATAACTTACAACAGATTAACCTAAGTGGTCCTATCATGGAAGTTTCAGAGGTTTTAGATCAGATTGAAAAAGCAGAATCAAATAACAATATAAAAGGTGTCTTACTTGTAGTTGACTCACCTGGTGGAGCAGTCTCCCCCTCTATCGAGATAGCTTATGCTATAAAAAGACTAAAAGAGAAAAAACCAGTAATCGTTTATGCAAGTGGAACTCTAGCGAGTGGAAGCTACTACGCTAGCATCTGGGCAGATGAAATCATTGCAAATCCTGGTTCTATGGTTGGTAGCATCGGTGTTATTATGCAAGGAGCAAACTTTAGTGAACTTATGGACAAGGTTGGCGTAAAGACTCAAAGTGTTCAAGCTGGAAAATACAAGCAAGTCGGAACTCCAAACAGAGAGTGGGAAGCTTATGAAGTAAATGAGCTAAACAAAGTCATTCAAGGAACGTACGATATGTTTACAGAAGATGTAGCGCAGGCAAGAAGCTTAGATATCAACAAAAGAGATATCTTTGCAAACGCACATATCTTTACAGCATCTCAAGCAAAAGAAGTTGGTTTAGTTGATTCTCTTGGAGTTAGTTATGACGCAAAGATAAGACTTGTAAAACTAAGTGGTGTAGCAAATCCTATATGGAACAAAGAGGATAAGTTTGATAAGTTTATGAAGAAGCTAACTGCATCTGCTGCCGTTACTCTTCATACTTACTTTCCGTCTATAGTTTTGAAATAAATTAAAAGCTTTACATATATATTTTGAGACTCTCTTTACTTTTTGTTCGCAAAAAGTAAGCAAAAACTCTTGCAACGGCTTCGAGCCTCACTAAGTGAGGTTCCCAAAACATAGCAAACAAATCCCTAAAAATCCAAAACTCACTTCGTTCAAACAGTTGGATTTTCTTTACGGTATCTATTTACTATCTTTTGGCTCTGCAGATGTTGCAACTGACGCATTACTTTTTAAGTGTTTGTATTAGATTTAACAACAATAGAACCACAAACTCAAAGCTATCAAAG
>CAYWVG010000159.1:0-3526 GCA_964461645.1 uncultured Sulfurimonas sp.
TCTTAATCCCTTCCCAACTAAAATATTACATTCACAAAAATTTATTTCCTTTTCTAGCTAAACATTTATTGCATAAATATTTGCTCATACAAGGAATTTTTGCTTATAGAGATAAATCTTATACTTCTCCGGCAAAACTTTTAGCAAAGTTTGCTCGTCAAAGAGATTTACACCACTTACACTGCGTTATATCTTTTTATGATTTTTTTAACACGGTTTTTTAGATTACGAAGTGCTTCAACACTTGTTTCACCATCTGCCGTTAAGTTTTCAAAATCACCATCAAATTGAGCTTTTGCTATCCAACCTATTTTTTTATGGTACTTTATTCCAACAAAACGAATATCACCGAAGTGCACTTTACATAAGTCATATATTCTTTTTATACGATCTGTATTTGTTTTTTTGTATTCTGCCATTATGTATTCCTTAATTTTATTTTATAAAATGAAGGAAACCTTCATCTTATTTCGAGGAAACATCTGCTTCGCAGACCGCTTCCGCTTGTTTTGTCCGCAAAAGGAACAAGTCTCTTCTGCCTCGCTCGCGCCGCTGAGGCGACTCATCGTGGGAATGCCATTGGTTAGCATTCCTAAAACTTTTAAGAGCGTAACTTAGTCAGGGGTTATTTTATCATAAGCTATATTACAAAAAGATTACTCTTTATCATCACTGCTTGTCGCGGCTCTAAAGAAACCTATTACACCAATGGCAAAAATCACTATCAAAAAAATTATTTGAAATATTTCTATATAGTTCACTCTACGCTCCTTTGCTCTGCTCTTTTAACTGTCCACAGGCTGCACTAATATCCATACCTTTTGAATCTCTTATAGTACAAAGAAGTCCATGATTGATAAGATAGTCTGCAAAGCTTACCATGCTCTCTTTAGAAGGTCTCTCGTAAGGCGTGCCAGGATATGGATTGAAGTAGATTAGGTTTACTTTGGCTTTGATGTCACTTAGGAGTTTTACAAGCTTTTTGGCAGATGCTAAGTCATCGTTTTTATCTTTTATAACTAGATACTCAAACATAACTCTCTTCCTTGTATCTATAGGAAATCTTTTTACAGCTTCTATGATGGAGGCGATATTATGAGCTTTGTTCATAGGTATAAGCTCAGTTCTTAGCTTATCATCAACAGCGTGAAGAGAGATAGCTATGTGAACGCCTAAGTCCATCTCCCCTAGTCTGTCTATCTTGTTACTAAGCCCACTTGTTGATACTGTCTGTCTTTTTCCAGATATACAGAGTCCTTCCTCTTCTTTAAATATCTCTATAGCTTTAGCAAGATTATCAAGATTATCAAGAGGTTCGCCCATTCCCATATAGACTATGTTTATCATTCTGTTGTGCTTGTGTTCATTATCTCGCTTTAGAGCTACTACTTGAGCCACTATCTCGCCCGTGGTTAAATCTCTTGTAAAACCACCTTTTGCAGTCAAACAAAAAGAGCAGCCTACTTTGCATCCAACTTGAGTTGAGACACAGATAGTGAATCTTGCTTCTTGAACAAGTTCACCATCTTCAGCATAGATGGCATCTTTCATCTTTAGCCAGACAGCTTCCATAGTTTTACCATCTTGAAGTTCTAAGAGATACTTTATAGTTCCATCGGTAGAGATTTCTTTGTTGATGATTTTTAAAGGGTTTACGATATATTTTTCGGCTAACTCTTCTCTTAGAGCCTTTGGGATATTTTTCATATCATCATAACTATTCGCGTACTGATGGTAGAGCCAGCCAAAGATTTGATTTACCCTAAAACTAGGTTTTATAAGTGTTAGTAACTCTTTCTTTGTAAAGTCAAGAAGTGATGGTTTGCTCATTTTTTTGTTAGCTCCTTAATTCTCTTTTTTACATGCCCACTTAAAAGCTCTTTAGCTCTTGCATGATTTTTTAAAAAATCTTCGTGAGCACTTTTGTTAGTGTAGTTAGTTATACAAAAAACTCCACCAGCTGGAATATTAAACTCCTGCGCAACCCTTAAAACGCTAAAAAATTCCATATTTTCTATCCCAACTCCAAGGCTTAAAAACTTTTTTGTTAGTTCCTCGTTAGTTGAGATATAGTTAGAAGAGTTGACTATAATATCTTTTATATCTGCATCAGTGTTAGTAGATATGACATTATCAAGCGGAGTATAAGCATCTGAATTTAAAAACGCTAACTCGATGTTAGCTGCACTTTTAGACTCGACTATATCAAATATTTTCTTATCTCCATAACTTCCAGCACTCCCTACAAAGAGCAAAAATTCAGGTTTATCAAAAAGGCAAAGTCTAGTTAAATTCATAGCAGTCTCAATAAGACCAACTCCCATAGGCAATGCAAAGTCAAAGGTTTCATTGTTTCCAGCGCAGATTATCATGAAGTTATAGTCTCACAGGAATATTGTTCTGTGAGAGATAGCGCTTTAACTCCATGATATCTATCTCTTTGTAGTGAAATATAGATGCAGCAAGTGCAGCATCAGCTCCAGCTTCAAAAGCATCTTTTATATGCTCCATAGTCCCTGCTCCACCACTTGCAATGACAGGAACATTAACAGCCTCAGATACCATTCTTGTTATGTTTAGCTCAAATCCAGCCTTAGTTCCATCAGCATCCATAGATGTTAAAAGAATCTCTCCGCTTCCACGCTCCACTACTTCTTTTGCCCACTCTACAGCATCTATGCCTGTATCTACTCTTCCACCATTTAAGTAAACTGTATATCTATCACCAGTTTTTTTAACATCTATAGCAGTTACGATGCACTGAGAACCAAAGCGTTTTGCACTCTCATTTATAAGTTCTGGCCTATGTAAAGCGGCTGAATTGATGCTTACCTTGTCACAACCAACATTTAAAAGTTTGTAGATATCATCTAGTTTTCTGATACCACCGCCAACAGTTAGAGGTATAAAAACCTCTTTAGCTACGCGAGCAACGATATCAACTATAGTATCTCTGTTCTCATTAGATGCAGTGATATCTAAAAATGTAATCTCATCAGCACCCTCTTCGTTGTATCGTTTTGCAATCTCTACTGGATCTCCTGCATCTCTTAATCCAACAAAGTTAACACCTTTTACAACTCTTCCATCCTTGACATCAAGACAAGGAATGATTCTTTTAGCAAAGTAGTTCATAGTATAAAGCCTCATATAATATCTTGCAATTATACTAACTAAGACTTATAATTAGATATAGTTTTTTAAAAAAAAGAATCAAATGTTTCACATGAAACATATTAGTTAACCAAGAGATTTTAAATACAAGCTATAATATTACATAAGTTTCAAGCATGACATTTTGTCACATCTTGTCAAATTTACAATTTGTTAAGTTGTTAACTTAATTGTAAGTAAAATTATTATAAAATCCTGCTTATGAAAATAAAAGCAATAGTAGCTAAAAAGAGATACGGACAAAATTTCTTAAAAGATGAAAGCGTCCTTAGAAAGATTGTCGAAGCGATGCCCAATAACGATAACAAAATCGTAGAAATTGGGCCTGGCTTAGGTGATTTAACTAAATATT
>CAYWVG010000160.1:0-3486 GCA_964461645.1 uncultured Sulfurimonas sp.
TTCCCATCTAAGTGCTCTATGTGAAGTGAGTACTGAAAGGGTATCTGCTGATATGGAGATATGCCTCTCCACTCTGGAATTGCCTGCTGGAAGGTTTCAAAGTCAAGATGATAGATAGGATAAGTTAGTGTCTCAAGAAAACTTTTTATACTCTCTTTATCAATATAGGTGCTTTGACTCTTGTAGTTTTGCACCTTTTGTTTTTGTATGGCTGTCATGGCAAAATCATCAGGAATATCTTCTATATTTACTATCCCTTGAGTGTAAAGTTCTAGCTGTTTTTTACTTCCAAGGTTAAAGATATTAAAAATCGAATAGTCAGGAATCCCTCTTTGAACTCTCCAACAATACTCCTTAGCATCACACTCATAAGGAGTGTTACAATGAGCACCAATATCAATATTTGGCTCATCATCGGACAAATAAGCCTTAAACTCCTCAAGCTTTTTAGAGATGCCAAGCTCCAAAACATCAACTTCCTCACTAACATCGACAATCTTAAAAAGCCTATCCAATTCAAGCGCCTCGCCTCGTACATAAGAGCTGTCAATATGCACAACAAAACTACCAACTACACTATATCCAAGCTCTTTTAGCACATAGCGCTGGATGGAGACATCATGAAGATAGATATCTTTGACGCTAGTAGAACTCTTCACCTCATAAATCTCCACTCCATCAGGCGTAACCCTTAAAATATCCACCAAAACAACTATGCCATCATAAAGAAATGTAGCCTCATAAATATGCCTAAATCCCTCATCCATCAGCTTTTTTGTAGCTTCAAACATACCAGCAAAATCATCAGGCTTATAAACAACTTCTCTACCATCAGGAAAAAGCCCACAAGCCAAACCACCCACAACATTACCAGTCTCAAACCGAGCCAAAGCAGTTGCATCAGGAGGAGTAAGCACTTCTTTTTTGTACTTTTTTAGCCATAAAGATTTTGGGCATTGGATGCCACGGGTGTATAGGGATTTAGAGAGGGTCATATTAAATTAGTCCTTCTTGAAGTTCTAATTTATTTATCATTTTTTCTATTGCCGGCAAATCTAAAAGAGGAAATCCAAAAGTATAACTTGACTCTACATCATGTGTTTTTCCTATTTTAGTAAAACTTCTATGTAAATGATCAGGGAAAAATTGTATATCTTTATGATCAGGAGCGGAATCAATTCTTTGAAACTGATTGCCATTTGGCTTATTTACCATATAGCCATAATCCATTAAAGTATTAAGCCTTAAAATGATTATTACACCAGATTTTCTTTTGAAAGTTAATGTATATTCATTTTTACTCTCGTTATATATAGAATTATTGAATAAATCACATTGTAATTCTCTTTTAATTTCATCAATAATGAAAGTTACAATATTTTTTTCTATTTTATTTTGCATATCGAAGGAGGGAAAATCTATTCCCATTTTAAATAAATTTGACATAAAATGTAGAAAGGATGGATTTTGTTTAGCTAGTTTTTGGTGCTTATCACAAGTATGTGCAATTATAAATAATGCTTTTTCTTGCATAATTATTGAACTTATATACCCTGATGCTTTTTGACCACAGACTATACATCCATCTGGTTGCCCATTCAAAATTATAGTTTGTTCAATTTTTGTATTATCTATCCGTCCATTCGATACATCCACTAAACCTGCCAATTTTTTGATTAGCTTATCTTCCCATAAACTGAATTCTTCATTCCAACTTGTATTTTTATATCGATAATGTAATGTTAAATGGTTTTCAGTCTCTAAACTATTATCTAAAAATGATAAAAATGCTTCTTTAGATAAAGCTCCTATTTCTGTATATTTATAACAATAAATTCTATAGAATGGATATTCTTTGCAAGGTCTATATTCGGCTACTAATAAGTTTTCTTTTTCAAAAACTTCATCTGCATCTATTGCCATTTTTATCCATAAATTCGGATTATCAGTTAGCATTTCAAAAACAATTTTATATTTTCTTTCAATATCTTTGTATATAAATAATATTATTTTTAATATAAAATCAATATCTTTTCCTAATGCAGAGTGTAAATTATACTGATTTATCAACTGGTCTATTTTTATCATATCTTATCCTTTTACATTTTATGTAATTGTTATGACTACTTAGTCTTACCCAACTTCAACAAAACTAGTCCCATCCCCATTTGGTATAACCTTGATTTGCAACGGTATCCGCTCTTTCAACGCTTCCACATGGGAGATGACTCCGACCATTTTTCCGCCGCTTTGTAGAAGGTTTAGAGCGTTTAGTGCGGTTTCTAGGCTCTCTTCATCTAGTGTTCCAAAGCCCTCATCTAAAAAGAGTGAGTCTATGGCTATTTTTTGGCTTGCTAGTTCTGAGAGTCCGAGGGCTAGGGCTAAGCTTACTATGAAACTTTCTCCACCAGAGAGAGTGCTAACAGGGCGGATGGCGTTGCCTTGAAAGGCATCTATAACTTCTAAGTCTAAGAGTTTGTCTTCATTTCTTGTTAGTGTGTAGCGAGAACTTAAGATATCAAGATGCCTATTTGCTAAGTTTATAAGCTGCTCTAGCGTGATGCCTTGTGCAAACTTTTTAAACTTCGTCCCATCAGCTGAACCTACAAGTTCATTGAGTTTTACCCAGACTCTGAAAGACTCTTTTTTTAGCTCAAGTGATGCCATTCTACTCTTATGCTTATCGCTGTTTTCTTGGTTTACTTCTAACTCTTTTTTATCACTGCCGATGCTCTCTTGAAGTGCATTTGCTTTTTGCTCTAACAAGGCTTGAATGGTCTCTAAATCCTTGTTAGATTTTTCGCTTGCAGGCTCTCCTTGGTGGATTTGTAGTCTTTTAGAACTCTCTATTTTAAGTGTTTGTGAGAGTGTAAAAGCATCTTCTATGTTTTTACAAAAGTTAGCTAACTCGGTTCTTTGCTCATTGCTAAGATTTGCACTTAAAAACTCTTGCTCATCTTTAAAGTCATTTTCTTTGTATAGCTCTTGGAGTTTTAAAGCTGTCAGATTTACTCTTTTTTCATCTTCAGATATCTTAGCATCTAGATCTTTTTTATAAGTCAAGCGCTCTTTTTGCTTTGTTATGAGTTCATTAAGAGCATCTCTTAAAAGTTGAACTCTTCTTTGCAGCTCTTCATGTTTTTTTGTAATCTCTCTCTCATAACTCTCTAAATCAACAACATTTAGAATCTCTAAGCGACTAGAAGTTAGCCTTTTTAGGGTTTTATCTAGTTCTTTTAGGCTCACTTCATCTGCTTTTATATCTGCACTAAGTGAGATTTCTCTAGTTTGACTCTCTTTTTTATCTACTTCGCATCTATTTAACTCTAGCTCTAAAACTCTTAAATCTTTTAAAGTTTGTGCATAAACTTCTTTTCTCTCTACAAGCTCTTTGTATTGAATCTCTACTTTCTTTGCATCTAACTCAACATCAAACTCTTTAAAGTGTGACTTTAGACTTTGAAGATACTTTTGAGCTTTTATTTC
>CAYWVG010000161.1:0-3466 GCA_964461645.1 uncultured Sulfurimonas sp.
ACCTAAGTAAGTTAGTTGTGAACCAAAAGTGAAGTTGTTTTTAAGATCTGCATCTAGGTTTAGTTGAAGACCAACATTTGCACTTGAAGTTTGGTCGTTGAACATGTCATCTGAATTCTTAGCATCATCTTGATGTGTTTCATAATAAATAACTGCTTGACCAGTTGTTACGATATCTATACCTTTGTCAGCTGCCATTGCAGTTGTTGCGATTAGCGACGCTGCCGCTAAAGAAACCATTGTTTTTTTCATTCTAATTCTCCTGTTTTTTTTTAAAAGTTACCCCTTTTAAGAAGTGATAGCAGAGTAACAGCAAGTGTTATTCCACTATCACTTCTCTTTGTGATACATTTTGAGACTACATATTGTACATGGCTAATTTTTAAATTAAGTTTAAACCATGTATTTTGTTAGCTTTTAGTTTACTTTTTGTCATAAATGGCGGTTTTTTGGAGGTTTTAACTAATATTTTTGTTTAAAGTTAGAGGTTTTTGGTATTTTGCAACCACGAAACACCGTGGAGAATGCCATTGGTTAGCATTCCTATTGTTCGGGGCTGTGTAACATTTGAGCCTAAAAGCCTCGGAGAACTCCAAAGTTCCGAAATTGTTTTAGGATTTAAGGGTTTAATGTATTATTTGCTATAATCTTCTTTATGAGATTTAGAAATATAAAAAAAAATCAAAAAAAATCACCACAAAAACCTAAATATATCTACGCTTCATTTACAAGCAGGATAAAGTCTTTTATAACAGATATGTTTATGATATATGCTCCCATACTATATGTAACTGCTTATGTCATTATGGATGGAAAAGATGACTTCCAAGCATCTCAACTTGCTCCACTTCTAAGCACAGCTTTTTATGGTCTTATCTACGCACTACTTCTTAGCAAGTTTGGGCAGACCCCTGGGAAAAAAGCTTATGAGATTAAAGTAGTAGATAGCAGAAGTGCAGAGTACATAGGTTTTTTTAGAGCATTTGTCAGATTTGTTGCTTTTTTATTTACAGCGGCTACACTTTTAGGGCTTTTTCTGCCACTATATAGAAAAGATAAAAAAGCCCTTCATGATATTTTAGTAAACACGCTTGTGGTTGTGGAGAAGAAGTAAGGTTTTAACTGGCTTCTATAGGCATTAGTGCTAGCTCGCAAGAGATAAAACAGAGCCTCGAGTAAGTTCGAGGTTCCATGATGGACTCTCAAGACTAATGGCCTCGAACATGTTCGAGGTTCCATGATGGACTCTCAAGACTAATGGCTTCCATGCTCTGCGTGGGAGTTTATATACAACTAAAAACTATTATGCTACAATATTTTACAACAAAACAAGGAGTTCTGCAATGTTAAAAAAAACACTTTTAGGTAGTTTAGTATTTCTACTTTATGCACCACTTAGTGCATACGACCTTAGGTCAAACATGTTACAACTTGGGGAGGAACTTGCTGAAGTTCAAAGGTCCTTCATAGCTAGTGATAAACAAGGGGTTAAAGAGTCCATCACACGTTTCGCTAAACATTCACAAGTGCTTTTGGGAGATAAAGATAATTTTGCTAAGATGCTTCCTGTAGGTAAAAAACGTAAAGCACACGAGGCTGAAATGAGTGCACAGATCATCAAACATAATGTCCAGATAATTCTTGATGCTATTGATAACAAACACAACCAATCAGGAATAGTTCGCCGTGAAGAAGCTCAAAGAGCTTATACTTACATAGAACATGCTTGCTTTCGCTGTCATAATATAGTCAGAGATGAATATTAGTAGTTCCGATTAGAGGACAGGGATAAAATAAGCAAAAAAAAAGGCTAGGACTTTCGCCCTAACCTTTCTACAAGAGTTCACTTATATAGTGAGCTTGACTCCAAAGAGTCAAACTTTTATGTTAGTGTAAATCTCTCCATACTTGTTTCTTCCATAAAAATGCGAAGATAGCAAAGATAACAATATATATCATTACCGTTTTACCAATAGACTCTCTCTCATGACGCTTAGTGTCACCAGCATCTCTCATATACTCTAAAACTTTCTCAGCAGAGTCAGTAGTTACACCAACACGAGGCATAGCAGTTCCAGCTAAGTGATTTTGAGGGTTTTCTATAAAAGTTATCAAGAAGTCTTCACTTCTAGAGCGGATATAGTTACTCAAATCTGGAGGTAATTTACCCATATACTTTCTAAGTGAATCTTCATACTCTAACACTTGTATATCAAAAGCAAGTGAGTCTTTTTCATGCTTAAATGATGGCTTAGTTCCTATCTGAGTCCAGTTTTCATACTCAACTGCGTGACATCTACCACAAGCATTTTCAAATGCCATTACAGGAGTTACATCAGAAGGACTAACAGCTAAATCTTGTAAATAAGCAACCATATCAGCTACTTCTTGATCTATGTCCCCGCCCATTCCGTAAAATGGAACCATCGGATGCATAACACCTTTTGACTCATCAAAAGCATGTTCAACTTTTAGTGCATGAGCTGGATTTTTAATAAGATCAGACAAAAATCTAGCATCATAAATAGCACCAGCTTCACTTAAATCTGGTGGGTTTACACCATAACTTTGAGCAGCAGTTACCGCATCCATAGGAGCTGGCATACCAGCTTTTTCTATAGAGTGACAGCCAACACAACCTGCGTCCACTATCAGTTCTTGACCATTTGCAACATTACCACTCTTAGTAAGAGCTGGTAAGTCTGCGTATTGAAAATTTTCACTATCTACATGCTTGTGCATTACACCATGAGCAAAAGGCTCGACTAGGTAGTAAGTTACAAGCGAAAAGAAGATGACGACTATTAAAATTATTGGTTCTTTGTTTTTCATATCTTTATCCTTATACCTTTTTTTCCCTAGATGTTATAAATGGAAGCGCTATCCACTGTACAACAAAAACTATAGCCGCAACAAGTCCAATAGTGCTAAATATACCCTCTGGAGGCAATTTACCCATAGCAGTTAGAACTATCATGTTTGAGAGCATCAACCAAAACCAAACTTTAAACATAACTCCACGGCGATTAGCTGGGCATGTGTTTGGACTTCTATCTAGAAACGGTAAGAAAACAAAGATAACTTGAGCAAAACCAAATAGTACTAGCCCTAAGTCAATGTTAAACGGACGAAGAATTTCATACGACCATAAAAAGTACCACTCTGGGTAGATATGTTCAGGTGTTTTTAGTCCATCAGCTGGGTCAAAGTTTACAGGATCAAGTGCAAAACTATAGTTCCAAAATACTAGATAAAATAAGAAGATTAGGAAAATCCCAACAACCATCATATCTTTAGACATAAAGTCATTTGCAAATCTCATAACTTTACTTCCTGCTTTGTCACCATCAAGATACTTTTTAGACTCAGCGTCAAAATCTATCTCTTCTCCATCTTGGTTGTTAACATGCGGAATACGAAGTGCTGCAAAGTGAAGACCAATAAGTCCTACAATAGCAAGTGGTAT
>CAYWVG010000162.1:0-3450 GCA_964461645.1 uncultured Sulfurimonas sp.
TTACTCCCATATATATAAAGATCATAAAGGCTATGGAGATGCTAACTACTTTTATAAAATAGTCTGTGTTGTAGACGCTAAGACTCATAAGATGAAGTATTAGTACAGCATAGATTAGGATGATGGCCAAAGCTCCTAAAAAACCACTTCTCTCGACTAAAAAAGCAAAGATAAAGTCACTTGTAGAAATGGGAAGAAATCTCATCTGAGTCTGAGTAGCATCTTCTTTTGATTTTCCTGTTAATCCTCCTGAACCTATGGCTATGATGGATTGTTGGACATGATATGATGGTTTTTCACTTAAGAAGTCTATTATCCTTGTTTTTTGATAATCGTGAAGAGCAAATTTATAAACAAGAGGAGAAGCAAACAAAATAATAGCAAGAATTCCTACTAAAATCTTCCAATATACTCCAATATAAAAAAGCACACCATATCCGATGAGTAAAAGAACAAGCGCAGTTCCTAAATCTGGCTCTTTTACTATAAGAGCAAAGGGTAGTAAAATATAAAAGCTTATCTTTAAAAAATCTTTGATTCTGTATCCATCAACTGGAGGTGGATTTTTATGAATGATGTAAGCTAGCATAAGAATAAGAGCTGGTTTTACAAACTCTGATGGTTGTATGGTTGCATCTATAAAAGGAATGTTTATCCATCTTTTTGCACCTAGTCTTGAGTGGCCAAAAAACTCAACTGCAAACAAAAGCCCTATATTTGCCCAATAAATGAGAGGTATAAACCAGCTCATTCTTCTGATGGGAAGTAAAAAAACAAACAAAAAGGCAATAACTGCTACTCCGACATAAGCACTTTGCTTTTGTGCAAGAGCTGGGACAACCTCGCCGATGAGCCAGTTTGAAGTAAAAACAAGCGGAATGATAAGGATAATAGATAAAAAATCAAATTGTGCTAAAATACGCTTATCAAATCTCCACAAGTTTGTAACTCCAAAAAATTTTTATAAATTGTATCACAAAAGAGTTAAAGAGTTTTTTTCTCAAGATATAAGTTTATTCACAAAGGCACAAAATGAGCGAAATAAAGAGCTTTGTTTGTAATGAACCACAAAGACTAGATGCATTTATTGCATCACAATTAGAAGATACACGCTCGCAAATAGCAGCTTTAATAAAAAGCGGATTTGTAAAAGTAGATGGAAAATCTACTACAAAAGCTGGACTAAAGTTAAAAGAAGGGCAGAGTGTTTTGATAGAAATTGTTGAGGCACAACATACTAAGCCACAAGATATAGACTTTGATGTTGAGATACTCTATGAAGATGATGATATCTTAGTTATAAACAAGCCAAGCGGAGTCACAGTTCATCCAGCTCCGAGTGTTAAAGAGCCTACTTTAGTAGACTGGTTAAAACACAAAGATATTAGACTCTCTACTTTAAGCGGACAAGAGAGACACGGAATAGTTCACAGACTAGACAAAGGTACAAGCGGCGCTATGGTTATTGCTAAAAATAACGAAGCACATGAATTTTTATCTCTTCAACTTCAAGATAAAACCATGGGAAGATACTATCTAGCAGTTGTAAATCCACCTTTAAAAGATGAGCTAACTACTATAGAATTAAATATTGGAAGAAGCCATCACAATAGACTTAAAATGACTTGTAGCAATGGTGCAAAATCAAAAAATGCAAAGACTATGTTTAAGGTTTTAGCACTCTCTAATGATGAAACGCTTCAGTTAGTTGCATGTAAACTATTTACTGGTAGAACCCATCAGATAAGAGTACATTTAGAGAGTATAAATCGTCATATTTTAGGCGATCATATATATGCGCAGAGTCCAAAAATGGAGAAATCGGAACGTATTTTGCTTCACGCTTATATGATATACTTTATTCATCCAAAGAGTAAAGAAAAACTCTTCTTTAGCGCGCCTCTCGATAGTGTGACAAAAGAGTTTATAGAGAAAAAATTTGATATGGAGCAGATTAATGAAGTTACGAACACTAGCACTATTTTGCACAGCTTTTCTACTACTATTTAATGGATGTAGTGGCATCTCACCAAAGCCAAGCGATGAAGCAAAGATAGATAAAACACTACCTATTATAAAGCTTACGCAAAATGGAACTGTAGAAGATATGAACTCAATAGCGTTTGAGTGGAGTGCTATAGCTGATGAGAGAGTAAAAGGTGTTTATGTATATAAACAAAAAAATTCTGCATCAGGCAGTGAACTTAAGCATTACAAAACTCTTGATAATCGCTTTACTACTCACTTTTTAGATAGAGATATTACTCCAAATACAAGTTATACATATGGTTTTAAAACATTTTCTCAAAATGCAGAATCTCAAATGAGTGAGATGAAAACTTTAAGTTCACTTCCAGTTTTACAATCAGTTGTTTGGATAAAAAGTATAGAAAACATGCCAAGAGCTGCAAAGATAATCTGGAGACCACACGAAAACCAAAAGGTAAAAGCATACTCTATAGAGAGAAGAACACTAGAAGAAGAGAGTTGGAAAAAGATAGCTACAGTTGATGGAAGACTCAATGCTGAGTATATAGACACAGGGCTAAAAGATGACTTTGTGTATAAATATAGAGTAAAAGTAATAACATTTGATGGTATCACTTCAACTCCTAGTGAAATAGTGCAAGTTGTGACTAAACCACTTCCAAATCCAGTAAAGTACATCGTAGCTACTACTGATTTGCCAAGAAAGATAGAGATAAACTGGGAAAAATCTGAAGCAAAAGATTTTTCTAGATATAACCTTTACCGTTCAACAAGTTCAAATGGAAGCTATGAACACATAGCAAAACTATATAACAATACATTTACAGATGTTATAGAAGAAGATGCAAAAGAGTACTTTTATCGCGTAAGTGTAGTTGAGAAAAATGGACTTGAGAGTATCCATGATAAGATCTCTATCCAAGGTATAACTCTTATGAAACCTCAAACTCCTTCTTTGCTAGAAGCTAAATTAGTAGGCAACAAGATAGAGATAAACTGGAAAAATAAAGATAGTAGAGTTGTAAAATATAGCGTAATAAAAAAGTCAAAAACTGGCTGGTTTGATGCTAAAGAAGAAGAATTTGTAGATATAAAAGGTTTAATGTTCTCAGATCCAGAAATCGGACCAAACGTCACTTACTACTACAGAGTTTACGCAATAGATGCTTATGGGATCAAGTCAAAACCTAGTATAGAAGTTCAAGTTAAAACGCCAGTTAGTGTTAAAGATAACTCTAAAAAAGAAGCAATAACGCAAGATAAACCTTCTTCTAAACCAGCTAACAAAGAAGTAGAGGTAATCATACCTACTCAAGATTTTAACTAAATGAGAGCTGATGCCGCACCTTCATATAAAAGAGTTTAAAGAGATAGAGTTTAAGAAAAACCATGATGGAGTCTCTTTTAATTTTGCTGCAAAAAATATTGTGCATCAAGATGAGACTCTTATCTCGGTAAGTG
>CAYWVG010000163.1:0-3413 GCA_964461645.1 uncultured Sulfurimonas sp.
ACAAATAAAAGAAAAAGCACAATCTAACAATTTTTTTCCTTTAAGAGGTAGAGTAGTTCCTGAACTTCTAAAAGAAGGTATAACTATTAAGAGGAAATATGCTAACAAAACAGAGTAGCCAATAAATTTACCTAGCGGTAATGTATTGGCTATTTTCAACCGTTATAGAAAAAAATCCTAAAAATTAGTACAAAGACATAGACAGATCTAGGTGATTTTTCATTTTCAAAGTGTTCAGTTATACTTGGTAAGTATGTTAGAAACGCTTGACAACCTCTTAAGTAAAAATAAGGTTATAATACAAACAATAAAGATTTTTAGGAAGAAAAATGGATTTTTTTACAGCGGATATTTGTGATGAGCATATTGATAAGGTTTTTGTTTTAGACCCTGAGTTTAAAAACTATGGTGGAGCTTCTAGGTGTCAAGGCGAAGTTATAACTATAAAGCTTGATAAAAACAATGCTGACTTGGTAAAGCTTCTTCGTGATGAAGATGGAAGTGGTAAAGTTGTGGTTGTTGATGTGCGAGAGGAGTATTTTGCTGTTGTGGGTGAAAACCTTATGAAGTTTGCATACAAAAACAACTACGCTGGCATCATAGTAAATGGCTATATTCGTGATACGTTTCAGATCAAAGATATCCCAGTAGCTCTTTTTGCACTTGGAGTTTGTCCTAGAAAATATATCCCAGTTACAGAGTCCGAGAGAGGTGTGCATCTCTCTTTTGGTGGGATTGGTTTTGAAGATGGAGACTACATTTATGCTGATGGCGATGGCATCATAGTTACACCAAACAAGCTAGTTTAGAGCATTATGAACAGAAGAGACTTTATAGCTGGACTGACTTTAGCATCAGCATCTCTAGCACTTAGCGGATGTAATGAGAGTAACCGCCAAGCCATAGATCATAGTAAACATCCAAAAGCAAAAAGTGATGATGTCAAAAACTTCAATATAAACAAAAACAAAAAAACAAGCATAAAACTAGCTACTTCTTGGCCTGCTCACTACTCCATCATAGGCACAGGAGTTGAACGCTTTGCAAAGAGGCTAAAAGATATTAGCTCTAACTCCTTAGAGATTAAGCTCTATCCGAAAAACACTCTTGTTCCTGACTTAGCAGTCTTTGATGCATGTTCTAGTGGCCAAATAGATGCATATCATTCTGGTCCCTACTACTGGAAAGGAAAAAACTCTACTTTTTCTCTTTTTAGCGGTATACCCTTTGGTTTTAGTGCTGAGGAGATTAACTCTTGGATGCACCACGGTGGAGGCTTAGAACTTTGGAGAGAACAATATGCAAAGTACAATCTACACCCTTTTTTAGGCGGGAATACCAATGTTCAGATGGGTGGATGGTTTAGAAAGCCCATTAGCTCTCTAGCCGATATGCAAGGCTTAAAGATGAGAATGCCAGGACTCGCTGGAGAAGTTTATACTAAGCTTGGTGTAAACACTATACTGCTTCCAGCTGGAGAGATTTACACAGCACTAGAGAGAGGCGTTATAGATGCTACGGAGTGGGTTGGGCCTGCGCTTGATATCAAGATGGGTTTTTATAAAGTTGCACCATTTTACTACTCTGGTTGGCATGAACCTGGATCTATCTTAGAACTTACCTTTAACAAACACTCTTGGAGCAAACTCTCATACGAACATCAAATGATGATAGAAGTAGCAGCAAGCGAGCTAAATTCAAGTATGCTTTATGAGTTTCACTCTGAAAATATCAACGCTCTTGCAAAGTTAAAAGAGTTAAACATAGAAATCTACAACTATCCAGAAGACATTATAAAAGCTGCAAAGGTTGCCCTAAAAGAGGTGATTTTAGAACAAAGTGCTAAAAGTGAGGACTTTAAAAGAGTTTATGCATCAGTCGAGAAGCACCTAAAACTCTCTCGTGAGTGGAGCGATGCAGGACTTAGTTATTTTTTAAATGAAAGATGAAGTATAATCCCGTCCATAAAGCAAGAGGCACAAAAATTGCTTCTTGATTTTAAATCAAACACGGACTACATTCTTTGAGAAAACTACTCTTTTTTACAACGATTTTAAACACCCTGCTCCTTGCTTCATTTGATGGAACTGTTATAGATAAACTAACACAAATGCCTATACAAAAAGCTCTTATAAGTGACTCTAAAAAGAGTATATACTCTGATGAAAATGGTTTTTTCTCCATCACAAGTGATGAAAAAAAGTATCATGCTAAAGCCTATGGATATAGACCTCATAGTTTTAGTAAAGATTCAAACCAAAGTGTTATAGAGTTAGAGTCCATAAAAGTAAAGGCTCTATATCTTACTTTTTGGGGAGCAAATATACACTCAAAAACAGTTGCAAGAGCATTAAAGATTATAGAAAATACAGAGATAAACACTCTTGTTGTAGATGTAAAAAATGAATACGGTTCAACTAGCTTTAGAACCAAATTTGCAAAGGCTAATGATTATGGAGCAAGCAAAGATAGAACTATAGGCAACATTGAAGATTTTGTAAAACTTATGAAGTCAAAAAACATCTACCTTATAGCTAGAGTTGTAGTTTTTAAAGATGAACTCCAGGCGGTAAACAATGAAGATTATGCCATAAAAAGAGAAGATGGAACTATCTGGAGAAACCATGACAAGATGGCGTGGGTTGACCCATTTGACAAGAGAAGCCATGACTATACTATCTCAATAGCGGAAGAAGCTGCTAAGGTTGGTTTTGATGAGATAAATTTTGACTATATCCGTTTTCCTGCAAAGGCTAATCTTAAGCTAAAAAAAGAGAGCACTGAGGAAAATCGCCTAAAAGCTATAGAGACATTTTTAAGCTCAGCTCAAAATAGACTTAGAAAATATGGAGTTTTTATCTCCGTTGATACTTATGGAAATATCTGTTGGGAGAGTGGTGACACTGGTATCGGTCAGAGTGTTGCTTCGCTTGCAAAGCATAGTGACTATATCTCTCCAATGCTCTATCCATCTGGTTTTGCTGGTGGAAATTTTGGTTTTAAACATCCATCAGAGCATCCTTATGAGGTGATTAGGCGGAGTATAACAAACATACATGACACCATAGATCCAGTGCGTATTAGACCTTGGTTACAATATTTTAAAGATTACGCTCACAACAAAAGAGCTTACAATAAGTTTGAAATTACAGAACAGATTAGAGCATCAGATGATGCAAATGCAAGTGGCTGGATGCTTTGGTCGCCATCTAGTAAGTATCATAAGTGTTATTTTGAGGCATCCATAGAGTAGAGTCTCCTCTCCCTTATATCTTTTCTAACTCTTAGTGAGTCGGTAAAGTAGGCTTCAACTAGAGTGTGAAAGGCTTTTGAGTGGTTCATGTGTACTAAGTGGGAGAGTTCATGAACTACAACATAGTCAATCTGCTCTTTATGAAGTTTTAAAAGATTTG
>CAYWVG010000164.1:0-3398 GCA_964461645.1 uncultured Sulfurimonas sp.
CTAGCATCGATGGGCGAAATGATAGAGCAAATCGCCCATCAGTGGAGACAACCACTAAACGATATAGGACTTTTAAATCAAGATATGTACTTTAAAAAGCATCTTAGCAAACTTAGCGATGAAGACTTTGACCGCATACACGAGGGCATAGACAACAACATTAGATATATGTCTGACACTATCGATGACTTTAGAAACTACTACAGAAGCGACAAGAAAAAGGAGAGTTTTCTTCTTTGCGATATGGTAGATTCGATGCTAAGCATCATAGGCGCTACGCTTGAGCACTCTAGTGTAAAAATAAATCTAGATATTGACAAAGAGATAAGACTTTTTATTGTTAAAAATGAGCTTCAGCAAGTTTTACTCATCATCTTAAACAACGCAAAAGATGCTCTTATCTCAAATAACATAGATAAAAAAAGTATAGAGATAAAAGCCTACAAGGATGCTAAGAATGTTTATATCTTAGTTAGTGATAATGCTGGAGGAATACCAAAAGAGATAAAGAGTAAAATCTTTGATCCATACTTTACTACAAAGCACAAAAACCAAGGAACTGGTATAGGCCTTTATATGTCAAAGATGATAATAGAGAAGAACATGCAAGGAAGATTGAGTGTTGAGAATATAGAGAGGGGAGCTAGTTTCACCATAAAACTTCCCCTTTTTACTGAACCTTAGTTAGTCTTATCTACGAGGTTCACTAGTCCCCATGCTCTGCGTGGGAACTCATATATATCTATGTTCTGGTATACATATGCATCTGTGTTCTAGTATATATATAGACTCCCAAGCAGAGCGTGGGAGCCAGAAGCGTGGGGGGCAGAAATATCTACGAGGTTAAAACCTCGCTTCCAAAAGGGGTGTGTCACTAGTTCCCATGCTTCTTAAAGAGATGTGGGTTTTAGAAGATGGTAAATCTAAAATGTGTGAAGTTTAAAACTTCTTCCATCTCGCTTACAACTTTTTGCATGATGGCTCCCTCGCTTCGTCCTGAGAAGAGTCTTGCCATCATATAGCCATTACTAAGTCCTATCATAACGCGTCCATCACTCTTTTCATAAACAGAGATACTAAGAGGCATATTTGTGGACATAACTTTGCTCTCATCTGCACTTAGCATCTCTGATGCATACTTAGCGTTACAAAACTTGATGATTTTTACTTTGCCACAGTCTGCTCCGCCATGAGTGATAATCTCTTCTTGTTGGTCGATGATCTCAGTCACATGCCAACCCTCTTTTGTGTTTAGTCTATCTTCTAAGATTTTTAAAGTTTTGTCAAACTCGTAAGGAGAAGCTATCTCTTTTAAAAGCACTGATGGTGCAGCTATTTTTAAAGAGATGCCAACTACAAAGATGCTAAAGACTAAACCTAAAGCTATACCTACAAATAGTGATATTTTATTCATTAATTACTCCTCTGATATACATATTTTTTGAGCTTTAAAAGCTTGGATGGTTTTTAGGGCAACATAACCCACGACTATGGTTAAAAAAGCGATGAGTGATAGAGATGCAAGATATGTAAAAGTAGAGTGATATATATTGTGCATCAAAAGTGTAGCTATTGTAATGGCTGCTAGTGGGAAAGTGTAAGCCCACCATGAGATAAAAAACATCTTTACATCATACATACGCAACATAAACAAAAGTAGTAAAAGCGTAAAGAGTGCGATAGAGTAGAGAAAAATCGAGAACATATCTATAGAGCCATCGGTGATTTTTAGATAACTTATAAATCCAACTGCAGGTGGAGCTATAAATATGAAAAAGGTAGGTACAAGCTTCTTAGCTAGTGGGTTATGAAAGATGATTCTGTTCATCATAATAGTAAAAAGCACTATCCAAAAAAACATCCCTAGTGAGAAGAAAAAGAGCGAAACATAGATAGGTGCAGCTTCTACTCCAACAACAGGAACTAAGACATTTCCAACTATGGGAATAAACCATGCAGGATTACTATGAACTACTTCTAAATCATTGCTAATCCAGTACTTTATAACTAGAAGCGTAAAGAAGAGTTGCAGAGGTGCTGCTATAAACCAAAGTATGATGGAGAGAGTTGGCGCAAAGTCATAGTAAGCAATGCTAATAAGTAAAAAACTAACAGAGATGCTAGCCATAAAAGAGCTTTTAATAGGATGGTTTATCTCTTGCATAACCGCCTTTGGGTAGGTTGCTATTTTTAGCATATAAGATGTAAATATGACTAAAAACAAAAGCGTGTCAATAAAAAGTATGAATGCATAAAACCAGTAGGAAAAATCTAAAATATGATACGCTTTAGCAAAAACTATAGCAAATCCAGATAACCCCATGATAATAGCAAACAACTGAACAGGAAAGTATTCGAGTGATCTTACATCTGTACAGATAGAAGTTTGCATCAGATTCCTTTGTTTGTAAATTTTATGGGATTATAATAAATATTTAGTTAAGTTATAATAAATATAAAAATTTAGTTGTGCTTTTATACTTAATTGTTGGATACAAAGGGCAAAAGAGTCAAAACTTATAGTAAAATGACACTACTATTTAAACAGAGGACATAACCATGATAAAAGTCTCAGCTATTCAGATGCAGATGAGTAAAGATATAGAAGCAAATATAAAAAAGGCTGAGGTGCTTGTAAGAGAGGCGAGTAACAACGGTGCAAAGATTATACTTTTGCCAGAGCTTTTTGCATCTTTATACTTTTGTAAAGATATGGATGAGAAGTACTTCTCTTTAGCATCAGAGTTAAAAAACAACACCCTTATAAAAAAGTTTGCAACTCTTGCACAAGAGCTTGGTATCGTTTTACTTGTTAGTTATTTTGAAAAGAGCGGCGTGGAGTACTTTAACTCTTTGGTTGTGGTAGATGCTGATGGCACAATTATGGACAACTATAGAAAAACTCATATACCTTGTGGAGCTGGATATGAAGAGAAGTTTTACTTCAAACCAGGGGATAGTGGTTTTAAGGTCTATGACACAAGATATGGCAAACTAGGAGTTGGCATCTGTTGGGATCAGTGGTTTTGTGAGACAGCAAGAGCTCTAACTCTGATGGGTGCTGAGATAATTTTTTATCCTACAGCTATTGGGAGCGAGCCTGAGATCCATGTTGACTCAAAAGATCATTGGCAAAGAGTTCAGATGGGCCACGCTGCTACAAACACAGTTCCAGTAGTAGTTGCAAACCGTATAGGTGAAGAAGTCGGAGAGAGTTGTACGCTTACATTTTACGGTTCATCTTTTATCACAGACTATACAGGCAAAAAAATTGCCGAAGCCTCAAGAGATAAAGAGGAGATTATTTACGCTGAGTTTGACTTAGACGGTATTGCAAAACAAAGAGAGTACTGGGGACTTCTAAGAGATAGACAACCAGCATCTTATGGGGTTTTAGT
>CAYWVG010000165.1:0-3393 GCA_964461645.1 uncultured Sulfurimonas sp.
CATCATCACAACTTCGCACAACTGCTTTTTTGATACCATACTCTTTTGACATCTCAGCCATCTGTAAAAGTCCATGTCCATAAGCATTATCTTTTAAAACTATTGCTATTTTATCTTTGCTTTTGGTTCGTTTTGAGATAATGTCAAGGTTATGAAAAAAATTGTTTTTATTTAAAATTATATAAGCCATAAGGGAATTATACACTATGAAAAGTTTAATAGCAGAGTTTGAAGAACAAAGTTTTACACAAATAATATTTCCACATAAAAATAGCGACTGGTCAAGCTATTTAGAAGAAGCCGAGCTATGTTTTGTAAATATTATAAACGCCATCAGAGAGCATCAAAATGTTCTTATAGTGTGCCACAATATAGAAGAGGTTAAAGGTCATTTTACAAACTTTAAGAATCTCTATTTTGTTGAGTTTGAGACTAACGACACTTGGGCTAGAGACTGCTCAGCTCTTGCTATCTTAGATGCTAAAGAGATTAAACTTCTAGACTTTACCTTTAATGCTTGGGGCGGTAAGTTTGACTCAGAAAAAGACAACCTAATGAGCAGGGGCATCTCTAGCATCTATAGCACAAAACTTGTGACTATAGACTTCGTTCTTGAGGGCGGCGCAGTTGAGAGTAATGGAGATGGTATCATCCTCACTACCTCAGCTTGTATGCTAAACAAAAACCGCAATCCACACTTAAATGAGGCTCAAATCACACAAAAACTAAAAGAATTTTTTGGCACATCTGAGATTTTATACCTAAATCACGGCTATTTAGCAGGCGATGATACGGACTCTCACATAGATACACTAGCAAGATTTATAAGTAGAGATAGCATTATGTATGTAAAGTGTGAAGATGAAAATGATGAGCATTATGATGAGTTAAAACTTATGGAAGATGAGCTAAAAAACTTTGCAAAACTTCATAATTTTAAACTTATAGCACTTCCTATGAGCGATGAAGTTATCTTTGAAGATGAGAGACTTCCAGCTACTTATGCAAACTTTTTGTTTGTAAATGGTGCCGTTATAGTTCCTACTTATGGAGTCAAGCAAGATGCAGATGCATTAGAGATTTTTAGAAGCACTTTTAAAGATAGAGAGATCGTAGGAGTTGATTGTAGCACTCTTATAAAGCAACACGGCTCACTTCACTGCGTCACTATGAACTTCGCTACTGGAGTTAGCATCAACTAAAGATGCTGCCTCTTCTTGCTCTAGCATCGCCATTCCACTCATGATAAGGTAAGTCGCAAGTGCAAACCCCAAGGCTATTAAAACTACTCTTTTTATTTTTTCAATTTTACTCATGGCGAAATTTTAACAACAAATTGTTAATGAATTAACACTTTTTTAACAATCTTTTTATATTATTCATTAATTTTAATAATTAAGGAAAATTATATGAAGAAGATTATCCCTCTATCTCTGATAGCTATTGCATCTCTTGTCGCAAACGAGGTTCAGCTCGCACCAATTAGTGTAGAGTCAACTCTTATCACTGAGGTTAGTCAAAATGCTCAAGTTTCAGCCGACTTAGCTGAGGCACTAAGCAATAGTGTACCAAGTATAGATATGAGTCGTCGCAGTGGCATCGCTAATGATGTTTTTATCCGTGGGCAAAAAAGAGACAATATCTCTGTAGATGTTGATGGAACAAAAATTTTTGGAGCATGCCCAAACAGAATGGATCCGCCAACTTCACACATCATCACAAGTCAGATAGACTCTGTAGAGGTTATAGAAGGTCCTTATGATGTTGAGAACTTTGGAACTCTAAGCGGTGGCTTAAAAATCAAAACAAAAAAACCTACAAAAGATTTCAAAGGTCAAGTTGATATGGGTTATGGTTCATGGAACTATAGAAAAATTGGAGCTACTTTTAGCGGTGGAAATGACATAGTCCGTGTTTTAGTTAGTGGAAGCAGTGAAACAAGTGACCAATATAAAGATGGTAATGGTGATACTATAGCTGAGCAAATAGATAAATATGCAATTACTAATCCTAGCGTTGCTGGAACAAAGTTTCAACCAAAAAACAAAGATATGCAAGCATATAATAAAAAAAGCATTATGGCTAAAGCATATGTAACTGTTACAGAGGACCAAGAGCTTCAACTAAGTGCTACAGCAAACAGAAGCGATGATGTTCTTTATGGAAATTCAAAAATGGATGCTGCTTATGATGACTCAAATATTTACAGTGTAGCGTATGATATTAAAAATATCACAGACATATATAAAAATGTAAATTTACAATACTACTATTCAGATGTTGATCATCCAATGGATACAAAGTACAGAATGAGTGGTGCCTCGTCGTATATGACAAACCATTTAAAAACAACCATGCAAGGTTTGAAGCTCAAAAATAACTTTGATATAGACTCTTTTAAACTTTTAGTTGGTCTTGATGGAAGCAAAAGAACCTGGGAAGGTGAAAAATATATGACTAATGCGACAACTGGTGTTGAAATGCCAAGCTCTGTTAGTCTAACTCACACAGAGACAAAAAATAGTGCTATTTTTGCAAAACTAGATAAGGAGTATGGAGCTTTTGGTTTCACTCTTGGAGCTAGATATGATTCTACCGATATTGATCCTAGCAATAAAAGTATGAAGTCAAATGATTATAAAGCTTTTAGTGCAAACCTAATGACTACATACAATCTAAACAAAGAGAATAAAATCTTTTTAGGTGTTGGTCAAGCTTCTCGTGTTCCAGATGCTAGAGAGCTCTACGACGCTGGTTATGGAAATCAAAATTTAGAACAAACTACAAACACAGAAGTTGATTTAGGATATGAGGTTAGCAATAGTTCATTTAAGCTAAAAATCAAAGGTTTTTACTCAATGTTAGACGACTATATTTACCTAAAAAAAGGAGCTACTTTTCAAAACATAGATGCAACAGTTTATGGTGCCGAACTTAGTGCATCTTACTATGCTACTGATGAAATTACTTTAGATGCTGGAGCTTCATACAAAAGAGGTAAAAAAGATAACGCTCTTGTTGGACAGAGTGATAAAAACCTAGCAGATATGGCACCTCTTAGAGGAACTCTTGCGCTTAACTATGAATATATGAGCAATAGCATTGCAAAAATTGAGATACAAGCTTCTGATAAGTGGAGTGATTATGATAGAGACAATGGCGAGCAGAGACTAAGTGCTTGGGCTGTTTTGAACTTAAAAGTAAAACATGCTGTTAGTAAAAACTTTGACTTTACTTTAGGTGTAAATAACCTTTTAGATAAAGCTTATGCAAAAAGTAACACTTATGCAGACTTAACTTTAATAACTACAGGCACTTCAGATGTTATGCTTATGAACGAACCAGGAAGATATGTTTATACAAATCTAACTTTTAAGTTCTAAATATTTTTCT
>CAYWVG010000166.1:0-3343 GCA_964461645.1 uncultured Sulfurimonas sp.
CTTTAGCTCAAGGTTTTATAATTTATAACCAATCAACATACTAAAAACGTCTGACCTAAAATAAAAAGGCACAAATAAGCTTAGCGTAAGGAATTACTTCCGATACCGTGAAAAAATAATAAGAGGCACAAGTGCCGAGAGCTTCCCGCTGAGGGAAACCACGCGCGCCCCGAAGGAAGTACCCTTGGGGTATTAGCGTAGACAAAGGGATTATTTCCTGCAATACACCTAAAAGGCACTAGTGCCGTGGGCCTCCTGCCGAAGGAAACTCAGCGTTAGCGTAGGTAGCGGAATTACTTCCGATACCGTAACAAATAGATGAAAGGTTCCCTTTCATTTTATGTAATAAAATTAAAGGAATATATATTATGACTGCTATGGATTTAAAACTTATCAAAATGGTAAGTGACCACTACTGGCTAAAGAGTGATAGCGTTGTAGAAAAATTATCATACAAAGGTAGAACTTTTTACAATAAGTTTGAAAAAATAAATGCACCACTAACGCAGTCTATAATTAACCAACATATCAAAGGCGAAATTACTGTTGCTCACTCTTTAGTAAACGCTCATAATAAGGTTGAAAACATAGTCATTGACTACAATGGAAGAGATCCTGAAAGATTTTACCATAGAGCACAACTCCTTCTTCGTGAAGAGGGCTTCATCAACTTTACAGCATATCAAACAAAAACTGAGGGGCATCTTCATGTTTACATACACAAAGGGCACACAACTCTTCAAGAGGCTATCCAACTAGCAAAGATGATATCTATGAAGCTAGCAGCCAAGCAACCTAAGCAGTGGAGAATGTATCCAAATGCAGATATGCCAGAGGAGTACAACATCCTAACGCTTCCTTACGAAGTCTATGCCAAAGAGCGAGGAGCTTCTTGGTCAAAGCATATGTAAGATGCTTCTTTAGAAAACACATATAATGTGTATTTTTTTAAAACATAAGTAAGAAACATTATGAAAACGCCAACTGTTTGGCATCTTTAGCTTCTAATCAAAGTCGATATACAAAGTCCAGACCGCGAAGAACAGAAGTTTCCTATATAAATTATAGAAATTTTGGTATTATAAGTGCTACTAAACTTTTAAAGGTTGTATTATGAATGAAAAAAATGAACTAAATGATATTATATTAAACAGAAGCAATTCAGCTAGCTCAAATAAAAAGATTATTTTAGCAGTAGCTACGCTAGGTGTTATCCTTATCATAGTTGTGATGCTTATGAGTACTCTCACGCCTGATGCAAAAGACAATCTACCACAACCTATACCACTTCCACAAGAAGAAGTAGTCACGATTGAAAAGCCTCAAGAAGAGCCACTTTTTGAAGAGGTAGAAGTTATTCAAGAAAATAGCAATGATAATCTTGACCAGATTGCACAAAGATTAAAACAACAATCTCAAGAGAGTAAAGAAGAAGTAAAACCTGTAGAGACTAAAAAAGAAGAAGCTAAAGTAGCTCCTAAAGTTGAAGCCAAAGCAGAAAAAGAGACTAAAGCAGAAGCTCCAGCGTTAAATACCCAAAATGCTTACTATGTGCAAGTCGGCTCTTTCTCAAAATACGCACCAAATAAAAAGTTTTTGGATTCTATCTTAGCTCAAGGCTATAGATATAAATTTCACAAGGTAGCAAAAGGTACAGGTGTTTTAAACAAAGTATTAGTAGGTCCTTTTTACACTGAAAAAGAGGCCAGAGCTGCACTTAGGAACATTAGAAGCAATATAGAAGCTGGCGCTTTTTTGACTAAGATATAATGATTTATTCTAAGCAATTTATACTAGATCAACTAGCGCCTATTGCAGTTTACTCTAAACTTAAGAGCATTTTTAGAGGTGAGATTTCTTACCTTTTTGAAAGTGCTGGGCAGAGTGATGGAAACTACAGTTTTATATGTATTGGTGCTAGAGAGAGACTTCAATATATAAACGATGAAACACTCTATACTGATGCTTTTGGTAAAATAAACAGACTAACGCAAAACCCATTTGAATTTTTAAAAGAGTACTATAAAAAGATAGATGCAAAGAAGTACAGAGAGATTACAAGTGGGCTTAAGATAGGCTTTGTTGATGGATTTATCGGTTTTGTTGGTTACGATATGGTTAAAGTTTTTGAGCCAAAACTAAAAAGCTATATGGATGCTCTCAAAGATGAGCTTAACACTCCAGACCTTGACCTCATTCTTCCAAAACTCATTTTAGTATATTCACATAAGAACCATCAAATCACCCTTATTAGCACTCTAGAAGAGTTAAGCAGAGACTTTAACTCCATAGAGACTAAGCTTAAAAGCTCTTATGAATATGTCAACATGATAAAAAATGAAGGCAGCGATAAAGGGAGCTTTGCACACTCAAAAGAGAAATTTTTTAAGATGATAGAAGACTCTAAAGAGATGATAAAAAGTGGTGATGTTTTTCAAATCCTTATGACAAATCGCTTTACAAGAGAGATAAAAGTAGATCCTTTTAGTTTCTACAGAATCCTAAGAACAAAAAATCCATCACCATATATGTTCTTACTAGAATATGATGAGTTTAATATTGTCGGAAGTTCACCAGAAGTGATGGTAAGACTAAGTGATGGAAAATTACTTCTAAGACCAATTGCAGGAACTAGAAAAAGAGGCGATACAAAAGAGAGAGACAAAGAGCTAGAACTTGAACTCTTAGCTGATCCAAAAGAGTTAGCAGAGCATCTGATGCTTATAGATTTGGGCAGAAATGATGTGAGTCGTGTGGCAAAAACTGGAAGTGTAAAAGTTGAAGATATGATGCATATAGAGAGATTTTCTCATGTTATGCACATAGTCTCAGATGTAACTGCCACACTTGCTGATGATAAAGATATGTTTGATCTTTTTATGGCTACATTTACAGCTGGAACTATGACCGGTGCACCAAAGATCCGTGCAATGGAACTTATTGCACAATATGAGGGTATAAAAAGAGGTTTTTATAGTGGAAGTGTGGGCTATTTTGGTTTTGATGGCAATATGGATAGTGCTATAACCATAAGAACGGCTCTTGTAAAAGAAGACAAAGTTGTACTTCAAGCTGGCGCTGGTGTTGTAGCTGATAGCCAGAATGAACTAGAATACTTAGAAGTCACAAACAAACTAGGTGCACTAGTCGCTTCACTCGAAGACTTAGACTAAAAATTTATTTTTCTCATACTAAGCCGTAGCTTTGAGATAGAGAAATTTATTTGGGAACTTGTTTCCAATAAAAGGAGACATTATTAAAAAACTCTTTGCTATCTTTGGCGATCCAGTATCGCACTCTCGCTCTCCACTTATGCACAACTCTGTTTTTAAAGCGTTAAATT
>CAYWVG010000167.1:0-3326 GCA_964461645.1 uncultured Sulfurimonas sp.
TAATTAAATTACAATAATACCCATGGAATTCATGTTTCTCTTATGCTACTAAATCAAGACTATAGTCGTTGTAGTAGTTGAATTTTATAAAGATTTATTTTGGTATTCTATCAAAAATCTTACCTACATAACCATCTTTATCATCTTGTTGGAACAATACATTTTTATCTTCTAACTCTGATTGTTCTAATGTATCTTGAACCCATTTTATTACACCGTATGGAGTTACAGACACTATAAATGAGTTTAGTATCACAATCTTCTACTAATGGTATAGTTCGTTACAGGACATGGTGCGTTTAAGTATATAGAAATCACTAATGCTGTTGATGACTATGAAGGGTTTAAGTCTAAAGAAGATATTTTAGAGTTAAAAGAATTTTTTCACACTAAAATAGGGCCAAATAAAGGTCAGTTTATAGGAGTGTCGCTTGTTGGAAACAGTAAAGTATTTATTAGCAGTTTGATTTAAAGTATAGACTCCTCTCTAAGAGAGAGAGGAGCTGATTTTTATACCTTTAAGATGAGTTTTTTGCTCTTTTTTAAAAGTTTAGAGATGGCTTTAAACTCTTTTTGGTTCTTCTCTTTTTTAAGAGCAGAATCGCTATCTTTTATCTCTTGTTTAAGCTGTGCTTTTTTAATGGATAATTTGTCAATTATCTCTTTTATCTTATCTTGCTTTGTTTGCGCTAAACTCTTGTCTTTAAGATATTTTTTGATTTTGTTTAAAAATTTACTTATCTTCATGATTATGTTCTCCTATCTCTTTAATTAGATTGTCATTTATAAATAAAATAGTTGCCATCTCAAGTAATTTCTTTTGAGTAGAGTAGATTGTAGCACTATCATTCATAAGAGAAGTAGCCATCGTAGCTTTTATACTTCCATCTCTTATAAGCCTGTCAGTTTTTGCTGTGTTGGTCAAGTCATTTGCTTGAATAGTTGCTTTTAAGACCTCTAGTTGTGTGAGCCTCTCTATCTCATCCTCCGTTGCGTTTAAGATGTTTATATCTATCAAGATGGCTGCTAACTCTTTTCTTAATATATTGTATTCATTTTTTATAAAATCATTTCTACTTTTAAGATAATAGTTAAGGTTTTTTTGAATATCTCTCGTATCTTTTAAAACCTCTACAATAATTTTTGCACCCCTCTTCAAATTGCCTACTTCTTGCTGTTGTGAGCTTGTCATGTTTTCTTGAGCAAAGGATGAATACTGAATGATTTCACTATAGAGTATCTTTAGATTTGACTGATATATCTCATCTATATCTGTGTTTATTTTTGTAACTTCTTTAGAGATTTGAACTTCTAAATCTTCTTTTGTTTTAAGGTTGGTTGTGTGCAAATTGATCGCGTGAAACATCGCTCTTTGACAGTTTTCATATAGGTTTATAACCTCTTTTTTGATGGAAATTATGGCAGCTTCTGGTAGCGTTAAGTTAGCTTCAAGCAGGTACTTTGGTTTTGAGTGAGCAGACACTTTTTTCTTTATAAGTCTCTCTGAGAGTGTAACTATTTGAGGTACAAATGGAGAGAGAATTAAGAGACCTATGACACTAAAGAGAGTATGAAAAAGAGCTAGCTTCATTCCATAGTTATCTGCATCTATACCAATAAGTGGAGCAAAAATATCTACAAAATCACTAATGAAATATATAAAAATAGTAACTGTAATGCCTGTAACAAAGTTAAAAACAAAGTAGGCAAAGGCAACTCTTTTTCCATTTTCATTTGATGCTAGTGAGGCTAAAATGGCTGTAAGAGTAGTTCCTAAGTTAGCACCTATAACTAAAGCAAGAGCATTTATGTAGATGATACTATCTGCGTTTAGCGCTGTGATAACGATAGCTAAAGTTGCCGCACTAGACTGGATAACAACAGTTACCACAACTCCTATAACAATATAGATTATGATTCCAAATACACCCTCCATGGAGTAAGCAGCTAAATCTATAGAGTCTTTTAATGTATCAAATCCCTCTTTCATGTAAGCAATACCTAGGAATATAAAACCTAAACCTAGGAGAACATTTCCTAAGCCTTTATAAGCGTTATTTTTTGCAAATCTTAATACAACACCAAAAACTATAAGAGGCATAGCGTAAAGGGAGATTTTAACATCTACTCCTAGACTAGATATTATCCATGCCGTTGTCGTACTTCCTAGATTTGCTCCAAAGATAACTCCAACACCTTGGACTAAGGTTAGCAGTTCAACGGATAAAAAAGAGATAACAATAAGAGATGTGATAGTTGAACTTTGAACAAGAGAAGTCGAGATGACTCCAGTTAAGATGGAGTAAAAAAGATTACTAGTAAATTTTTGCAGTAACTTATCTAAAACACCGCCAGAGAGCAGCCTAAAGCCATCTTGCATAAAATACATGCCAATTACAAAGATGGCAATACCACTTAGTAAAACAGCAAGATCTTCTGAAACAATTACAAAATATGCAAAAAAAAGAAAGCTAAAGGGAAGAAGCAGTTTTTTAGACATATAGACATCCTAAATAAATTTTAAAAAACTCGGTATTGTATCCAAATGAAAACTTTAAAGAGGTAAAGAAAATATGTAAAAAATAACAAAAAAACAAAATGTTTTACATATCGGCATCTTAAATAGATGATGCCTTTATGCAAAGTGAGGGCGAATCGAATCGCACCATGATTTTATGCGTGTTTGGCTTTGGTCATCTTGATTGTCTTCATCAAGTGCTAGACCTACAAACTTGCCATCTACAACGGCAGTTGATTCATCAAACTCAAAGCCATCGGTTGGAAATGAGCCTACAACATTTGCGCCTAAAGAGACTACTTTTTCATAGATAGTTCCCATAGCAGATAGAAAATGATCAGGATACTCTTCTTGATCTCCAAGACCAAAAAGGGCGATAGTTTTACCATCTAGTTCAGCGTTATCAAGGTTGCCAATATAATCTTCCCAATCATCTTGAAGATCTCCATCACCCCAAGTTGAGACACCAATTATGAGAGCGTCGTACTTTGTCATCTCATCATTCGCAGATTGAGCAATATCGTGCATTGTTATATTTAAGCCACTCAAAGACTCTTTAATCTCTGTAGCCATGTTCTCAGTGTTTCCTGTTGAGGAAGCGTAAAAAAGTCCAATTTTTTTCATAATTTTCTCCTTTTAAAGGGTTGAGTATAGGTCAAAACCCTTTTTGATATCACAAGATAATAGAGCATTAAAGCTTAAATGAGCATTATTAAATAAAGCTATTTTAAAAAGCTATGTTATAGTAATTTAGTTCTATTTTTAAGATTAGCATAACTTTTAAAATTCTCATCTTTTGGCGCATCTA
>CAYWVG010000168.1:0-3223 GCA_964461645.1 uncultured Sulfurimonas sp.
TTTGTAGCTATTGTAAATTTTTTTAATTTTTTTCTATTAACAGTTAAATTTCCCATATAAAATCCTTTTTTTTAATATAAAACTTCTAGATGGAACTATACATCTTTTTTTGAATTTTGCAGTTGTAAAATGAAGGTTTATGCTAGCTAATTGTAGCGGAATTTTTTATAAGTTTTAGAAATTGAAGTTTGTGTAGTTATGGCTCCGGATGCTGGGTTCGAACCAGCGACCAAGTGATTAACAGTCACCTACTCTACCGCTGAGCTAATCCGGAATATATGAAGCGTTTAAAAGAAGTAAATAGTTTTACCATTACAACCAAAATCGATGTGCTTCAGCACCGATAAGGATAAACCAAACAATAAAAAATGGCTCCGGATGCTGGGTTCGAACCAGCGACCAAGTGATTAACAGTCACCTACTCTACCGCTGAGCTAATCCGGATTAATTATTGAGCCGAAATTATACTTTAGGTAAGAGTAAAAGTCAAGGTTTTTGGGCTATTTTCCTCTTTTTCTTTTTATATTTACAGTAGGAAGCAAGAATTCTAAATTTCCTACTCTTTTTTTGATGATTTTTTGCTCATTTATGAGAGTTTCTAGCCTTTGTTTACTATCATCATCAAATAAAATATCTATATCGTCCATAGTCAGAGGTCTTTTGTCTAGTGTGTTTAGTATCTCTTCTTCGCTGTACTTTGCATGGTTTGGCTCTGCGTGAATTCTTGATGCGATGTGAATAGGCAGTTCGCTATCAAAGAGCAGAGCGGCATCATGAAGTTCTTTATAGCTAATCCCAGCAACATTGTAAGCTGGAGGTCTATCTATCGTTCCTAAGTCTATCCTTGAGGCTTTTATATCTAGTAGTGCAAGGTTTAGTTTTGCTATCTCTTCTTTAGTGTCATTTAGCCCGTGAACAAAGAGTATCTCGATAAAGAGCTTACCCTTGTAAACTCTACTAAATTCTTGCACTTTTTTTACAACTTCATCTACTTTTATATCTTTATGAGGCCTATCTATCTTGTTAAAGATATCATCGCTGATGGCATCTAGGGAGAGTTTGACTTGATCTAGTTTTAAAAGAGCATTAAAAACCCTCTCATCTACTAGCATTGCACTATTTGTAAGTATAAGAGTTTGGGTATTGTTTTTTATCTGGTTTATGGCATCTATGAGTTCATCTAAGTGTGGGTAGAGCGTTGGTTCGCCATTAGCAGTTATAGTTATGACATCTATCTTCTCATCAAGATGCTCTTTTAGCTCACTAATGATTTGCTCTACACTTACAACGCTCTTTTGAGCATCTACTGTCACAGCAGGAGCTAACTCACAGTAGAGGCAGTCAAAGTTGCATTGTTTTAGGGCAGGGGAGAGGTCTATACCCAAAGAAGAACCAAATCTTCTTGAGTTTATAGGACCAAAAATAGTTTTCATTTTTTGTTACTTTTTACTAACTCTTTGACACTCTTTTATAAAGTGCTTAGCATTTTCTACAGGAACATCTGGGAGTATTCCGTGGCCTAGGTTAAAGATATGTCTCTCTCCTTGCATTGTCTCTTGTATCTCTTCTACAGCTTCTGTAATAGCTTCTTTTGAGTAGAGACGACAAGGTTCCATATTTCCTTGAAGAACATACTTTTCTCCAAGTTTTTCTTTAGCAAGACTCATAGGAGTTGACCAGTCTACACCAAAAACTTCAAAATTTCCATATACTTTATCTAAAAATGCAGGGATACCTTTTGGAAACATAATGATAGGGATGTGAGGATATTTTTCTTTCAAAAAGTCAGCAATCTCAACCATATATTTCCAAGAAAATTCATCATATTTTTCAGGTTCAATAGCAGCTGCCCATGAGTCAAAGATTTGAACTACATCTATTCCCGCTTCAATTTGCTTTTGCATATAGATTTTTACAACTTCTGTAACTTTTGCTAGAATCTTGTGCAGAAGTGCAGGGTTTGAATACATCATTTTTTTACAAACATTGTAAGTTTTTGTACCCTCTCCTTCAATCATGTAAGTAGCAAGTGTCCATGGAGCACCAGTAAAACCGATAAGGGCAGTTTTACCGCCTCTTGCATCTAGCTCTTTTTTTATAAGCTCTATAGTCTCATAAACATAAGTTAGTTTAGATGCAGCTTCTTCACCACCGATGAGTGCATCTACATCAGCTTCTGTTACTATTGGCTTTGAGAACTTTGGACCTGAGCCTGTAATGAATTTTAAATCCATTCCCATCTCGTTTGGAATAACTAAGATATCACTAAAGAGTATTGCAGCATCAACTCCAACTATATCTACGGGTTGAAGCGTAACTTCACATGCCTTTTTAGGGTCATGACAAAGGTTTAAAAAGTTTCCAGCCTCAGCTCGAACTTTCATATACTCTGGTAGATAGCGACCCGCTTGTCTCATCATCCAAACTGGAGTGTATGGAGTCTCCTTGCCAAAACATGCATCTACAAATATTTTACTCATTCTTATCCTTTTGAATCGTTGTGTAATTTTAGTCTACTTATCTTAAAACTAATGCTTTTTACCTACTTTTGATAAAAAGTATAAGCCTATTGCTACTGCAGCAATTGATAGTGCTAGATAGAACAAATCTAGAGCACCGACGTATTTAGTGTAACCAACTTTTTGAAAAAATCCAACTACTAGCACCATAACTATAACTTTTGAAATCTTGTCTTTTAGTTGATCTAGTGAGTCGATAGCTAGGACTTTGTTCTCAGCTCCCTCTTCCTGTTTTGCTGCATCTATATCTGAGATAAAAAGCTCATAGATACCAAACGAGAAGATTAGCATAACTATACCGATGAGATATAGATCAACTGCACCGATAATCCCACCAACTACATCATCGTGGAATTTTTCTGGATGTGCATCTGTGGTATAAGTCTCAAAGACATATTTGGCTGTAGAGATGATGTCAACACTGGCAACTGCAAACAAAATCACAGCACCAACAAGACCAAAAATAACAGCTAAAATAACTATAAATCTTGTGCTCCAAAGAGTGTTTTCAAATAGTTTTTCTAGCATATTATTTTTCTTCCATCTCTATCCACTTTTGAGCTATACGAACAGCATTTGTAGCAGCTCCAACTCTTAGGTTATCAGCAACTACAAAGAGGTGAATGATGTTTTTTGCAAAATTGTCAGATCTTATGCGACCTACAAAAGTTTCGTTTTTATCTACACAAGTTGCTGGCATCGGA
>CAYWVG010000169.1:0-3209 GCA_964461645.1 uncultured Sulfurimonas sp.
TGTCAACGATAAAAACAGCTACACATAAAGATGAGATATTTACTCTCGCTGCTAGAAGATTTAGACCCATTGTACTTACTTCTGTTACTACAATTATAGGGCTTTCATCACTTATTTTTTTTGCAACGGCTCAAGCCGTAACATTTCAACCTTTAGCTATTGCTATTGGCTTTGGACTTTTATGGGGGACGATACTAAATCTTTTTTATCTACCAACCATATACAACTTTTTACATACATTTAGGAGAACAAAATGAACAGATATCTATCATCATTTATAGTAAGTGCCATTTCTTATTTAGCTATTGTAGTTGCAATTATATATGCAGTTGCAGATACAAAGGTAAGCACAGATGCTAAGGTAGAAGATGTTAGAAAGGTTTGCTTTACTGTGGTTACTCAAGTTAAGCCTCAAAAACAAGAGAAAAAGATTACACCTAAGCCAAAGCCTGAACCAGTTGTAAAACCTAAGCCCATTCCAAAGCCTAAACCTAAGCCAATACCAGAACCGATAATAGAACCAATTGTTGAAGAAAAAATTGTCGAAGAGCCTGCTGTCGAAGAAATAGTACAAGAAAGAGTTGAGGAGGTCCAAGAGCAAAGAGAAGAAATTGCCCAAAATAGAGAAGTTAAAGAAGATGTTTTAGCAAAAGAGCAAAATGAAATAAGTCAAGACATTCTCCTAGCAAAACAAAATAAATTTATAAATGACCTCATAAAAAGAATAAATGATAATAAATCCTATCCAAATATGGCTAGAAGAAGAGGCATGGAGGGCCTTGTGGATGTAAAATTTAAGATACTTTCAGATGGAAATGTAAAAGAGATGCAGATAGTATCTGGAAAAAGTGTTTTCCAAAAATCAGCTTTAGAGGCTATTAGTAAAAGCTTTCCAGTCACTTTTGAAGAAGCACTCTTTGACTTCCCTAAAGAGTTTAGAGTAAAGCTCTCTTATACCCTAAGATGATTTTATTTTTTAATTTTTCTAAACCTTATCATCTTAAATCTCTCACCCAAAAAATTTGGTAGGATTAGCATCTTTACTTTTTGGAGTTCTTGCTCGTAGATTTTCTCATCTGTCTTCTCTTTTAAAATCTCTAAAAGGTCTAATATTCCCATATCTACAAGGGCTACCATTTGAGCTTTTAGCTCTATAAACTCAATTCCAGCTTCTTCGTAGGCATCTTTTACATGGGCAAAACATACATCATAAGTTATGTCTGAGTTTTTAAAAAGCTCATCTCTTTTCATCTCTTCATCAAAAAGAGGGATGGTTTTGTGTTTTTCATAGACTCTAATGGAAAAATCAGGTCTCGCCATCATCTCACCATAGTCAAAACTCATAAACTCAAATTTTTCACAAGAAGATGCCATCTCACGAGCGAACTCTTCATAGCCTACAGCTATCTCACCTCTATCTTTTTTGTACTTTTTAGCCTTAGCATCTACACTCGCATCTTCTATATCAAACTCAATCTTATGCCCTTGAACTCTCGCAGTTTTACCTTTGTAGTATAGTTCACAAGTAAAGGCATCAAAGATTTCATTTGCTATAAAAAAAGCCTCTTTGCATCTAAGCTCACTTAGAGACTTATAGTGAATGAGATTTATAACCTCTCCAAAAGACTCTCTAAAATACTCACTTTGCTTCTTTTGAAGTGCATCAAATCTCTCGATAATAACAAACTCTAAACTATCTAAGAGTTTTGGTCTTAAAGTGTAGATAAACTCGATAATATCTGCTAAAAAATAACCATGATGAGCACCTATCTCACAGATAACTGCATCTTTACTTAAAAAACCCTCATCTACTAAAGAGATGATATGCTTTGCAACACTTCCGCCAAAAAACTTACTTGTACTTACTGAGGTATAAAAATCACCCTCTTTTCCTATAGCCTTATAAGTAGCATAATAACCATCATCACTATAGAGCCACTCGCTCATATACTCACTAAATCTACTCATCTCTTATACATCTCATAAAGTGTTAACAGCTCTAACTGCTTATCTATTTCAAATATTTTCAAATCAATACTCTGAATAACTACAGAATTTTTCAACAAATCCACATCATAACTTGTCTTATATCCAGCACTATACATCTCTTGTGTCTCAGAGAGCAACTTCTCATAAAGCTCTCTGTTTTGGATGCTCAAATCTATCTTTTTTTCAAAGTTTTGTATATTTTGCGTTACCTCTTCAAAAAGTGCTTTTAGCTCTCTTCGTCTATCTTCTACAACAAGTTGACTTTTTAAGTAGTCTATGCGCGAGGTCTCTATATCTCTAAAAGTATTTATATCCAGAGGCATTGATACTTTGATACCGTAGTCATAATAATCTCTCTCATTATCTGATCCAAATTTATATGTAGTATCACTTTTATTCCAGTTATATCCAGCGATTAGACTCACTTTTGGAAGATATTTTGTAGTTGTCACATCTTTGTTATATCTATTTTTAACAATATCACTACTAGACAAATCTAAAACAATATTGTTAGCTAAAAACTGCTCTTTTGTTAGAACCTCTAAGCTTGGGACTTGTGCTATTTCATAAGACATATCGCTTATAGCGTTGAACTTTGAGATGAGACGTTCTTTGTTTGTCTCTATATCATAGAGATTTTGTATAACTATATTTCTCTCTATGATGGCATTATCCAAAAAACCAGAATCAAGTTGACCATTGAAGTATTGTTCCTGTTTTTGAGCTAGATTTATCTCAGAGTTTTTTATCTGTAACTCTTGTTTTTTTATCTTAAGATCCATCTGCTTTATCTGCAGCAAAAGCGAGATGGCGTCTTTAACTAGCTTTCTTTGTGCAGCTTCTACAGAGAAGTTTGAGTAGATTTTTGAAGCCTCCGCAAACTTTATACCGTAGTAGATGCCACCACTAGCAAATATGGGTTGGTCCATCTTCACAGCTGCATTCTCCGTAGTCTGCTCTTCATCATAAGGGTTACTTTTAGAGTAGCTATATTGCAAGTTTAAGGGAGCTATCCAAGAGTCGCGGAGCTTTGAACTCTCGGCTTCTACTTTGTCATAGTCATACTTAAATTGCTCTTTTTTATTTTCTGATATATACGCTTCTAATGACTCCTCAGCTAGAGCTATACTACAAAGAAGCGACAGCGTTATTAAGAGATATGAAGCCTTCATCTATTTCCTCTTTCGTTATAGTTAGTGGTGGTAAAAATCTAAGAGTAT
>CAYWVG010000170.1:0-3186 GCA_964461645.1 uncultured Sulfurimonas sp.
ATTAAAAATGAGTTGATAGATATTTCTATCCCAAAAGAAAAGCTTAGTCTATATAAAGACAAGATTGGCTCAACTGTAGAAGTTGAAGTAGGTGTAATAGGAAAGTGTAGTTACTACGGTATCTAAATAAATAACTCGTAGTGAGAGGATCTTTTCATCTTTTTGTGAGTCAGCGAACAAAAGATGAAGAGTGACTCGAACCACGAGCAATATTTTCGAGTTCTTGGTAACACTCGGTTCTTAACATATTTATTAAAAAACTATATATGCAGAGCTAGAGAAAGAGGCTCCATATTTATATGGAGAAAGAGCCTCTATCTTTGCATATTATTTAAGGGTAAAAAAATGGAAGATAAAAACAAACTATCCACTAACTTACCAAATGTAATTAGTGGAATTGACACCTTTTACTACTTCTATGAGTCCAATGATTTATATGATGATTTCTTCTTAGAGATATTAGACCAGTTAGAAGACAGTAAAGGTAGATTTGATAAACGAGATATTTCGTATGCAAACAAAGATTTAAAAGTATCTATAAGTAGTCAAGCGTTTGAGTTTAACGGTAAGGCACAAGGCTTTTATTGGTTCACTCATTTAGATAACTTCTTAACTGTTGGATTTAAAGACAATCTAACAAACAGAGGATTAAATGATATACAAGTGCAATTTACAGCAGTAGGACTTTACACTTTAGGACTAAAAGCACTCCTTAGATATGTTGATGATATATTTAAAGATGTAACTACAGACTATAAGCCTATCACTAGAGTTGATTTAAACATGTTTATACAGTCTGACTTGTCATGGTTAGATAAAGATATGTTTGTAAGTAGAAAACGCAAATATACTACTCATTTAAAAGAAGTGAGTTCTAAATATAGACTGCAAACTCTCTACATTGGCAAAGAGCCTTTTTTACTAAGACTGTATGACAAAAAAGAGGAACTAAAAAACTCTAAGAAAAATGAGTTGATGTATGAGTATTTTTTAAATAATGGTTTCACTAGAGAGGATGATATATTTAATCTAGAGTTTGAACTTCATCGTAAATATTTAAAGACTTATAACATTGACACAGTAGATGATTTACTAGGTCATGCAGAGAAGCTTTTCAAAGAGTCTATGAACGCAATCAGATTAGTAGATTTATCTACTATATCACAGAACTCTATAAACACGATGAACAGATATAAAGCAGAAACTCATCCACTATGGCAGCATATAAGTGACTCATACAAGCTAAAAGAGTTTTTAGCACTAGATATGCCACTAGAGAGAATAAAAAGAAAAAACTACTCTTATACTATTGAAGACTCAATGAAAGAGCAAGTCTCTTTAGCTAGGAAAGCCTATGTTCATAATATTGTAGTTGATGAGCAGTTTTACGAGGAAGTACTTGAAGCATTTTATAAGAGCAAAGAGCCAAAAGATAATACTTCTCAAACTCCTTTAAAGCTTCAAATCGAGTATGAAGATATAAATGATTCTATAAGTTTAAATGAGCTTAGTGATTTAGATATTGAGAGATATGTTAAAAATTTAGAGTTTAAAATGTCTAATCCTGATTTAGATTTACAGCTACTTATCAAAAAACATCAACTTGCTTTTATAGAGCTAGAGCATAGAGGTAAACCTCTACAGCAAGAGTTTCCTTTTTAGGTGGTGTGGTATGTGTACTGAATATAGAGGACTTTATTCGCAGAATAAAGGTCTAGCAAACGATAGTGCGGTAGGTGTGGCATGAATGTTGAATTTGAAAATATAAACTTAATTAAACAAATGTCAAACGATATGCAACTTCTAAAAAAGTTGTTACAAGACACAACAACAAAAAGGTGGCTAAGTGTCAAAGAAGTAGCTATTTATCTTAGTTACTCAAAGGACAGAATATACAAAATAAAAGATACTATTTTTATCGAGGGCATACATTTTTATAAAAAAAGCGGTAAGATACTGTTTGATAGAGTTGCAATTGATGAATGGGTTATCTCTAAGGAGACAACAAATGAAATTAATCAATCGCAAAGGCAAGTTGTGGATAACATTTTATCATCAATCTAAGAGATATAGACGCTCTTTAAAACTTGATGATACAAAAGCTAATCGTAGACTAGCCGAAACGAAACTAATTCCTGAAATAGTACACCAACTAAATCAAGATAAGTTCCTTGAAACTACCAATGTTAAAAAAGTACCAACAGTAGATGAGTTTATGAAAGTAAGCTTTGAGATACATGAAGCTTATCGAAGAGACTTAAGTCAAAGGGATTATAAGTTTATCTATGAACGACATATAAAACCTGCCTTTGGAAAAAGAAAATTAGATGAGATAAAACCATCCGAGATAGCTACATGGCAGAGTAAAATACTTAAAAAACTCTCTACTAAATCACTCACAATGATACGAGCTGTTTTTAATGTTATGTTTAATGACGCATTAGCAGATGAATTAATCACTAGAAACCCTATGAGCCTTATAAAAAAACCTAAAAATGTTTCAGTCAATGAGATACTTCCATTTAAACAAGATGAAATATTTAGTCTTTTAGGACATATCCAAGAAAGAATGAGGGCAGTATTTGCAATAGGTTTTTTTACTGGAATGAGAACAGGGGAGTTAGTAGCTTTAAAATGGAGCGATATAGACTTTGATAATAATATCATCAAAGTAAGAAGAGCCAAAAGACAGAATGTCGAATCTCTTCCTAAAACTAAATCAAGTATTAGGGATATTGATATTATTGATATTTTACTCCCATATTTACAAAATCACTTAAAGTTTAAACTTGATGATAGTGAGTATATGTTTAATAGTTTACATAAAAGACCTTTTACATGCTTTCACAGTATCGCTAGAACTTATTGGAGACCAATATTTGATAAGGTAGATATAGAGTATAGAAATCCATATCAGATGAGACATACCTTTGCAAGTATGATGATAAGTAATGGAGAAGATATCTTATGGGTTAGCAAAATGCTAGGTCATACAAACTCTGCTATAACTCTCACTATGTATGCAAGATATATAGAAAATAAGGATAAAAAACGAGGTGCTTTTTTAATAGCTTCATAGTTTGTATCCTGACACAAAAGGGCACAAACTTGGGCACACTTCAAAAAGTAAGCATGATTAAGCCCACTAAATATGGCTTTATACACTATTGTTCTTATTACTATTTA
>CAYWVG010000171.1:0-3172 GCA_964461645.1 uncultured Sulfurimonas sp.
ATTGTAAGATAATCTATATTAATAATCGTTGATGTACATCAAGTTTGTCATTTTGTCTATTATGCTATGATGTTGTAAACATTATAAAAGAGATATATGCCTTATTTTCCAGCTTTTTTAAATCTCCATGCTAAGCAAATACTTATAATAGGTGGAGGAGTTGTTGCCCACAATAAGCTTGTACAGCTCTTAGGTTTTACAGAAAATATACATATAATAGCTCAAGAATTTTGTGACGATATGTTTAAAGTTATGGAGCAAAAAACTCTCTTATATCAGCAAAGAGCTTATAGAGTTGGTGATATAAAAGAGTATGATATTGTCATAATTGCTATAGATGATTTGACTCTTGCAAAAGAGATATATGAAGAGTCAAAAGAGTATAAATGCCTTTGCAATAGTGTTGACAATTTAGAGAATTGTGACTTTACCTTTGCTTCGTATATAAAGCAAGGTGATTTGACTTTAGCTATCTCAACAAATGGCGCGTCACCAGCCTTTACAAAACAATTAAAAATCTACTTAGAGAGTGTCATTCCAAAAGATGTAGGCGAGTTTTTAAAAGAGATGAAAGAATTTCGCGCTACACTCCCAAAAGGAAATGAGAGAATGAAAATGCTTAAGGATAAAGCAAAAAATTATATTAAATCATGGAGAATAAAATGAGCATTAAAAAAGGACTAATATTTGGACTACTTTTTGGGTTCTTAGCGCTAGGATACATCGCTATGCAAAGAGCTACACCTGATCATAAAGAAGATAGAATCTATAAAGCTATCAAGGTTTATAGTCCGTATCAACTAGAAAAAAGAATAGGTGGGTTAACCATCAACAACATTCAAACAGGTGAGAAAGAAAAACCTAATGCCGCTGAAGTACTACACCGTTTAGATGAGCTTGATAGAGAATGGGGTAAAGCTCACCTAAGAGTAGAAGCAAATGATCTTTTAGTACTAGGTGATAACAATCAAACTGTAGTTAAGATTTTTATAGAGACTGATAAAGAGAGAGAATTTCTTAGAAGCTTTTACGGGATCTAAGAAGAGTTCTCAGTCTTTTAATTTAAAAGAGTAGTAAAGCGATAAAAAAAGCATAGCAGATGCTACGCTATATAAAACTGTGTAACTAAAAAAATGTAAAATCGCTCCTCCTAGTATGGAGAAAAAAAGTCCAAAAGATACAATGTTTATCTGTATGGCTACATATACAGGCCTTTTTTGCTCAGGTGCTATGGAGAGTATGAGATTTCCAGATGCTATGCGGTTTCCATCAAGTGCAGCTCCTATGAGGAAAAATATAAAAGCGTACTCGTAAAGGCTAGAAGCTACAAAAGCCATAAGTATGGCAATAATTTGCATCAAGATAGATATGTTTGCAGTTAGTTTGTTTTTGCCCTTTCCGCTAAGTCTTCCCCACAGAAAATTACTAAGCATAGCTCCTACCATTTGAGTCGTTATCAAACTACCAATAGCCACACCATCAAGCTCTATCTTTGTTTGTGCATCTAGGATGATAAAAGGAAGTGCTATAAGATAGGCATAGGCTAAGAGAAAGGTTTTTAGTTGGATTTGTAAATCTTTATCTTCTTTTAGAGTAAGCCATGAGTTGTGTAAAAATTTCTTAAATGAGTTCTCTTTTTTAGTCACTTCTTCTTTTATCGGCTCATCAATAGTCCCAAATGCGATATAACCAAGGCCCATAATAAAGGAGCTAATGATAAAGAGGTAACCATAACTATAAGGTGCTTGAAATGTGTGAATGATCCAACCAGCCAAAGCACCACTAAGAAGTCCTCCAGCTCCGCTAAAAAACTGTCTATAAGCCATCGTTTTTCCACGGAACTTGTGAGAGAAAATTTTAGCGATGATATCTTTGAAGTAGATTGCTCCAAAACCTGCACTAAAAGAGAATAAAAAAAGTCCTAAACCTATGCAAAAAAGAGTAAGGTTTGGACTATCTTCGCCAAAGACCACAATAGCCACACCAATAAAAAACCATGCTAAAAATCGGATAAAAAAGACTCGCCTCATGTATGGCAACATAAGCTTGTAGCTTTGAGCTTGAAATGCAGCAAAGAGTTGAACAACAACTGCTCCACCACGCAAGAGAGCTGCAAAAAAACCAACAAGCATAGAACTTCCACCGAAGTGATTTACGATGAGTGGCAAGATTGTCGAAGGCTCAGCGATAGTAGTCCCAATAGTTAGAAAAAAACCATGCAAGATATTTCTTATATGGTTTGAAAACTTATCCATACTACTTCAACATCTCCCAACCATCATCTATACTAACAGCTCTTTGTGTGACAAAAAGATAGAGTGCTGCATTTAATTTTGCTAACTCCATGAATTCATCTGATGGGTCTTGAACTTGCTTTAGTGACTCTTGGAGTGTGATAGCATCCCATGATTTTGTGTAGTTGATACCAAAGTGCTCTGGATCTACGATGATCTCTTCAACATCTCCTTTATCACAAATCCAAAGTCTTCCTTTACTAAAAAGCTCTGGAGTTCCTTCATTTCCTTGAATAAGTGCAAATCTTTTATATTTGTCTGAGTAGATCTCTACATACTTTTGAACAAAAGGTTTATGGAAAACACCAGTTATTGCGTACTCACTATTTGCTACATTTGGAAGTTTCTCTATAGTGTTTAGTCCTGTACGAAGTCCTAGATTCATGCGAATCTCAGTGAGGTCGCTCATCTCTTTAAAAAATTCAGCTCTATCAAAATAGTGAGCGTTTTCATTAAGAGACATATTTGTACAGATGTCTTTTAGCGTAATGCCACCTTTTGCTGGAGTTAGTTTGTCTCCGATAAGTATAAGATTTAGATTTGAATCTTCTAAAACCTTTGCAACAAGTGGAAATATATAAGGGTTATTAACTTTTCCATCAAATGGATAACCTAACTCTAAAGAGTTTTTGATCGTACTTCTTTTTACATAAGCATCACAAGCCTCAACTACACCTCTAAACTCCGTAATAGTTTCAGGCTTTAGTCTCCATCCCAAGAGAAAAGCAGCAATTTGCTCGTTTGGAACACTACGATCTAGCATCTGCTTCATCATATCTTTTGACTCTTCTAAGCTGAGATCTCTATTGCCCTTAACTCCTGTTCCAACCGCATGTATATATTTGAAAAAATCCATCCCTCTTCCTAGTATTTAATTG
>CAYWVG010000172.1:0-3089 GCA_964461645.1 uncultured Sulfurimonas sp.
TAAAGTTTTCACTTGCAATCATCTCTAGGTGATTTGTCTGTCTCTTTAGCTCACCCTCTATGATTGAAAATACCTCACTATCCGCTTCGAGTAAATTTTTGTCTGATACAAAACTCATTTTAGTAGCTCCATTGTTATTTTGATTTTAAAATGATAGCTCAAGCGACTCTGTTTAACAATCCAAAAATTGCTATATATTTATTTTTAGTGATGGTAATGCTAGATTTTGTATAAAAAAACTACAGAGTTTCCTCTCTCATTGTAGTAAATTCCAAGTGATAAACTTTTTGATACAAAAATACCTCTTCCATTAAAAGAGTTTATATCTTTAAAAATACTACTTAGCATCTGAGTATCGAAGCCATTTCCCTCATCTTCTATCTTCGTGATGATATAGACAGAAGAGTTAAGCTTAACTTTACTGATGGTTACAACTATCTTTTTAGAACAGTCTTGCTCTAGTTCCAAAAGAGTAGTAAAGTATCTATCTTCCTCTATAAGAGTGTGTTTTTCTTTTGTGTTTATGGAGAGATTCCCATGCTCGTAAGCATTCATAAAGAGCTCATTAAAGACGACGCTTGCTTTATAGATAAGCTCTGAATCTTTACTCAGGCTCTCCCAGACTTTTGCATAGTAGTCATTTGCTTCGTCAATATCTTTTAGAGCTGTGTTAAAACTTCTTTTAGAAATAATAGCATCTTTAAGGTCTAGCATATTGGTAAATATAAAAGCAATATTGTCATCAATATTGTCACTTATATTTGTAAACTCATTTGCCATAAAATTTTTTGTTAAACTCTAAACTTACTAAGTTCGTTTTGAAGTCTTTTAGAGTCACTTGAGAGTATCTCAACGCTGCTTTGAACTTTAGTTCTATGTTTAACATTTTCATTTGAAAGTTGGATGATTTCATCCATATGCGCGATTAGCTCTTTTGTTTTTGTAGCTATGTACGTGCTTTGATGCATAACATTTGTTGACTTTTGAGATGTTACTAAAAGGTTATCTTTTGTCTCTTGAGAATTACTTATAAGTTCTTGCGCTGAGCCAGAGATATTTTGCATGTTTTCTGATGTTTTGTTTGTCTCTTCTGAGATCTCTACAACATTTTGAGTTATCAAGTTTACATTTGCACTTATCTCACTTAAAGATTTTTGAGTTCTCTCTGCAAGCTTGCGGACTTCATCGGCAACTACTGCAAAACCTCGTCCATGTTCGCCTGCACGTGCTGCTTCGATGGCTGCGTTTAGTGCAAGCAGGTTTGTTTGGTCTGCAATATCTGAGATTATAGCAAGCACATCTTTGATATTTTTAGCTTGTTCTGTTAGAGATGATACTTTTTGAACCAAATCTTGCTGTTGTTCACTTCCTTCATCAATGGAAGCTACTACATTATCTAGTTTAAATATAAAGGTATCAAGAACATTAAAAGTTTTATTTAAATCTTCTGTAACTGTGATGGAAGCCTCTTCAACAGCATCAAGCCTTTGGCCTACTTCTGAGACAAGAAGATTTATATTGCTAATTTTACCATCAGCTACTTCACCATTTTTAGTTAAGTCATCAACAACACTACCTAATTTTTGACTTTGGTTTGTCGTAGCAAGAGATACGGACTTTGCCTCATTAACACTTGCTTTAAAGGCAATTATCATAACATTTATAGCTCTTGAGATTTGAGATATCTCATCTTTGCCCTCAACTATAATATCGCAAGTCAAATCAAGATTATCAGAGACACAGCGAATCTTCTCTAGTGAGCTTTTAACACTTGCATTTATACCTCTTGAGATTAAGAAAATGATAAAAAATATGATGATTGCAAAAGCACTATAACTCGCGAGTGTTGTAAATACAACCCTTTTTGAAGCAGATTCAACTTTGGCTAGAAGGCTGGTGTTTTGTTGTGCTAGCTCATCATCAACCTCTTTTAAGAGGTTTATCTTTTTTGAAATTGTTTCAAACCACTTAACGCTATCAACTTCAAAATTACCTTCAAATGCTTTTGATTTTGCGATTTGACGCATCTTATTTACTTCATCGACTATGCTTGAGTTCATTTTATTTTCATAAAAAACTTTTGAAGAGTCTGTAGCCATTGATAAAAATGAATCTAGGTAAGCATCTTGTTCTGCAACTAGAGTCATCCATTTAGCAAACATATTTTCGCCAAATTTATCTACTGCAAAAGTAGCACTTAAAACTGCACGCTCTATACCAGCTCTCTCTTTTGATTTTAGAAAGTTTGTGTACGCGTCAAGAGATTTTACAAGTTCTTGTGTGCTAGCAAGTTTTGCACTAAGAGCTACAATATTTAAAATCTTAGTGTTCATCTGCGTATAGTAAGAAACTACATCATTAGTGTTTATGTCAAGTGTATCAATTTTTGAGCGTATTTGCTCGATTTTACGCATATCATCATTGAAGCCTGTTATCTCTTCTTGAAGGGATTTAGGAAATGAGTCAAAATTAAGAGTAGAAGCATAAGAGCTTAGTTCTTGGTTTCTTTGAGATGTTAGCACTCGTTGTTTTGGCAGTATATCTGCGAACTGTGTGCCTTTAGAGCTTATATATCCAGCACTTGCACCTCTTTCTTTTTGTGTCTCATGTATAAGTAATGAAAGTTTTTGAGAGAGTACGTTTAGCTCTTTAGCTTGTTCTAGTACACTCTTTTCTTGCGAGGCTTTAATAGCGGATAAAGCTATTATGACAAAGGCAAAAGATATCACAATAGTCGCTATTAGGTTAAGCTTAAACTTTATGCTCATATTATGCCTTTCTCGCCTTAAAAGTGGATGTTAGGTTAAGATCGTCTATGAGGTTCATCAACTGTTCATTTCCTATACGCATATCTACATTTATCTTATCTTTTAAGATTAGTTTGTTAAAGTAACCAATAACAGAAGATGTAATGGAGAGAGAATCAACTATATTTATAGTTATGTTTTTATGATCAGCAACAATGCTATCAATAGAGCTCTTAATTTTAGAAAAATCACTTATACTTTTTATATTACCAGTAATCTCGATATTGTTTGCTGATGATGTTATTTCCATCTTTAGGCTCCTTGTTTTTTGGATGTATAGTT
>CAYWVG010000173.1:0-2971 GCA_964461645.1 uncultured Sulfurimonas sp.
TTCTCCCAAAAAGTGCCTTGTGGGGTGTCCATTATGTTTACTCCAAAGGCTAAAATCTCATCTCTAAGCTTGTCTGAGGTTGCAAAATCTTTCTCTTTTTTTGCCATATCTCTTTTTGAGATAAGCTCACTTAGCTTCTCTTTAGTCGCATCATCGACTCCTGTTTGAAAATACTCATAAGCATTTTTAACTCCAAAGCCTAAAACCTCTTCTATATAAGCAAGGTTTGAGATAGTCTCTTTTTTTAGCTCTTTATGTTTGCCAGCACTATCAAGAGTTTCGTTTGCGCTGCTTATCATCTCATCTATAAGACTAAGTGCTAAAGAGATATTTATATCATCACTTAGAGCTTCAAGGAGTGCATCTCTAAAAGGTGTAGTATCGTTTGTTTGGTTTTGTCCAAAGAGTCTTTTTTTTAGCCTGTAAATCTTGTCAAGTCTTCTTTTTGAAAGTTCCAAATCTTGAGTGTTAAAGTTGAAGTTACTTCTGTAGTGGGTGCTAAGAAGGTAAAAGCGTAAAACTTCTCCATCATACTCACTTAGTGCATCTTTTAAAAAAAAGCTATTACCCAAACTCTTTGACATTTTTTCGCCATCAATGTTTACGAAACCGTTATGCATCCAGTAAGCAGCTAGTGTGTGGTCTGTTGCGCATCTTGTCTGTGCAGCTTCGTTTTCATGGTGAGGAAAGAGCAAGTCTGCTCCTCCGCCATGGATATCTACACTAAACTTAAACTCAGGCTTTGCAAGATGTTTTTCTATCATAGCAGAACACTCAAGATGCCAACCAGGACGTCCTTTACCATATGGAGAGTCAAATGTGACACTTCCATCTTTTACGCTTTTCCAAAGAGCAAAGTCAGCACTGTTTCTCTTTTGTGAAGAGCTTTGTACTCTTTGCTTTTTTTCATCTTCTTCTTGAACTCTTTTTGAGAGGCTTAGATATTCACTATCGCTTGAAGTGTCAAAATAAACATCTCCATCCTCTGTTTTATAGGCGTGGTTTGCATCTATGAGCTTTTGTATAAACTCTATCATGGCATCAAGTGATTCTGTCGCTTTTGGTTCTATATCTGGTCTTATAACTCCGAGTTTTGACATCTCTTCGTTGTAAGCATCTGCGTAAAACTCTGTTATCTCTTTTATGGTTTTTTTCTCTTGTTGTGCTTTTTTGATAATCTTGTCATCAATATCTGTGATATTTCTAGCATAAGTAACCCCGTAGCCATTTGCACGCAAAACTCTACAGAGCAGGTCAAAAACCAGAGCACTTTTTGCATGGCCTAAGTGAGCATCATCATAGACTGTTGGACCGCAAACATAGAGTGTTACATTATTTTTGTCTTGAGGAATAAATTCTCGTTTTGTTTTTTGCTGTGAATCGTAAATCTTCATATGAATCTTTTATGTTTAAATTTTGTCGCATTATAGCACATAGAGCTTTTTTGAAATCTTGTGTTTTAGGAGCTTATGAAACTCTTAAAAGCTAAAAGTACAAGACTTAAAACTATAGAGCCGACTATGAGATATGTTACGTTTTTAAACCCTAGCATCTCTAAAAAGTTTTTTGTGCCAAAGGCTTTTATGGTTAAGGTAAAACCTACAAAACCGCTGATGGTCCCAGCTAAAGCTAGTCCTGCAGCTCCCATGGGAGTTATAAGCGTTAGTGCGAAGATGATGTAGAAAATGAGTGAAAATGTTGCTATTTTTGCGGCGTGAAGTTGTTGAGCATTTGCATATAACCAGAGTAAAAAGAGTTTTTGAAGTCCTAAAGGAAGCAGTCCTATCATATACATCTGTAAAACTAGACTTGAGTTTATGCTGTCTTGTGCTGTAAAAGAGCCTCTCTCAAAGAGTAGCCAAACTATCTCGTGAGAGAGTATGATGCCACCGATTGTACTTGCTGTGAGTAAAAATGTTAAAAACCAAAAAGCTTTTTTCATATAAGCTTTGGCTTGCATCTCTTGTTTGTTTTTTATGTATCTTGCAACACTAGGAAAGAGTGCTATGGAAGTTGCTATAGCAAAGAGAGCTAGTGGGAGTTGAAAGATGCGGTTTGCATAGTAGAGATAGCTAATGGAACCAGTTACTAAAAACGATGCCAAGATGGTGTCTAAAAAAGCACTAACTTGAGGGGTTGAGTTGCCCCACATGGCAGGGAAAAACTGTTTTTTAAACTTTTTTGACTCTTCTTTTATATGGTGTGACTTTGTTTTTATATACTTAAAACCACCATAAAGAGGCTTAAATAGGCCAAGTTTATGCATAGCTATAAAGTGTGCTATGAGCTGTAAAACACCTCCTATAACTACACCAAAACTGAGATAGTAAACTATGTCTAGTTGAGACTTGTCTTGTGATAGATATAGAGCTAAGATAAGAGAGATATTTAAGAGTGCAGTTGAGAATGCTGTTGTTGCAAAGTGTTTTTTATACTGAAGCATCGTACTTAAAAAAGTCACTATAAATATGAGAGGAAGATACCAAAAATTTATAGCAACAAAAGGAGATGCAAGCTTTATAGTTTCATCATTAAAACCTATCGCTATAGCTTGAGTGGCAAGTGATGGTAGAAGATTGACAAGAAGTGTGATAATTAGTATGATAGATAGAAAAATTAAAAAGATATTTATAGAAAAAATAGATCTATGTTTTGAATTGGCATAGGCTGGGATAAAGACTTGAGTAAATGCGCCCTCTGCAAAGATTCGGCGAAAAAGATTTGGTAGTTTAAAAGCTATGAAAAAGATGTCGCTATAGACACTAGCACCAAGAGCTGATGCTGTAAGTAAATCTCTTAGAAACCCAAGTATTCTTGAGAAGAGTATTCCGAAGCTATTTGTGAAAATGGATCTAAACATAAAAAGGCTACTTTGTCTTAAAATTGTCGTAATTTCGTCGATATGGCGTTGGATTTACGAAAGTTTAACAAATATTAGATTAAAATGTATTATAAAAATTATTTGGTAGGT
>CAYWVG010000174.1:0-2939 GCA_964461645.1 uncultured Sulfurimonas sp.
TAACCAAAAGAACAAGCATGATGTCAATAAAAGGTATGACATTGATTTGATCAAATCTTTTTGGTTCTTTTTTATATCTTGCCATGTTAGTTTGCTTTTTCTTCGTTTACAATGTCATAAGCGGCTAAAATTTTCTCAACCTTGCGAAGTACAATAGTATAAGCAACAATAGCTGGCATTGCAACTATAAGCCCCATAGCTGTAGCTTTTAGAGCTAATGCTAGACCTATCATAATCTTTTTAGCGTCAACCGCACCAGCATCACCCATAGTATAAAATGTAATCATAATACCAAGAACAGTTCCTAAAAGTCCAACATAAGGAGCATTTGAACCTATGGCACTTACAATACCTATGTTATTTGTTAAGTCTATCTCTAAAACGTCTCTATTTTTATAATCATCTATGCGAAGAGAGTTATAAAACATCATTCTTTCTATAAAAAGCCATAGTGTTACGATACTCATAAGAATCAAAATCCCCATAACACCGTAATCTAGTGCATCTTCTGCATAAGCTAAAAAGTTGTCTTGCATTAATTTTCCTTAAATTTTAGTAGTACAGTCGTCCCAAACTCTAGTTTGGACTTTATGTTTAGGTGAATGTTTTGAGAGTCACAAAATCTTTTTACCATGCTAAGTCCTATACCAAAGCCTCTCATAGTATCATTTGATTGGTAATAGTTGTCATATATCCGTATAAGTTCAACTTCATCCATTCCACAACCAAAGTCTTCTATATGGAGTGTGTGATCGTTTAGTCTTATATCGCATCTATTACTATTTGGCGAGTATTTTACTGCATTATCTATTATGTTGTCAATGACCTTTGCTAAGCCTGTCTTATCGCTTATGATTTTAGTCTGCTCTAGGTTTAGTGAAAACTCCATATGGGGATAGATATGCTTTAAAAATCCAACTCTTGATTCTACTAGTTCATCTAACATAAACTCCTCTTTTATCTCATGAAGAGTCTGTTTTTTTATCATATAGTCAAGCTCATTATATCTCTCTTGAAGCATCAAACAAGCTGTGTCTATCCGTTTAAGCCTTTTTAAATCCTTCTCATCTGTTGTCTTTTTTTTAAGCATATTAAGATTTGTCATGATGGTGCTGATGGGTAAGTTTAACTCATGAAGCGTCTCTTTAGAGAGGTTTTGCAGGTTTGTTACATGCTCCTCTAGTGGATCAATAGAGAGCTTAGACATAAAAACACCGCCTAAGATGCTAAAGCATGTCATAACTACGGCGAGTAAAAAAACATTTTGCACCTCTACTACAGCTAAGAGATAGTGAAGAGTTGCCAAAAATGCGCTTACACTTAGAAAGTAAAATGCAAAGATTGTGATACGAAGATTACGAAACAAGTCTGTACCCAATCCCTCTTATATTTTCTATATTTATCTCCGGAAGTAGATGTTTTATGCGGTTTATATAGACTCTAATAGCTCCATCACTTGCATTTTTTGATGCGCACCACAGCTCGTCACTTATAAGTTCTTTTGGAACTGTGTTGTTTGCATGTTTCATCAAAAGTAAAAGAAGTTCGTACTCTTTTTTGGAGAGGTCAAGTTCCTTTTTGTCGTAGAAAATTCTTTGATGCACTTCATCATGACAGAGTAATTTTACACACTCAACACTCTTTGAACTAGTTCTTCTTAAGAGTGCATCTATCCTAAGTAAGAGTTCATCACTATCAAAAGGCTTTGTTATATAGTCATCACCACCAGACATAAAAGCGCTACGAAGCATCTCTTTATGTGAGGTTAAAAATATACACGGCGTTGAGTCATCTGCATCTCTTAACTCTTTTAGTACTTGGATGCCATTGATGAGTGGTACATTGATATCTAGTATATAGAGCTCAAATTTTTCTTCATAACTAGCATCTAGAGCACTTTGACCATTTGGAACGAGAGTAACAGTGTGTCCATTTTCTTCTAGCAAGTCTATAAGAGTCTCTCCAAAGAGCAGATCATCTTCTAGCAAGAGGATTTTACTCAATGTCAGCAATCGCCCAGTTTATCACTTGTTCTGCGTACATCGGCACAACATTTGCGTAGATTTTTGGTATAACAAATGGACGTTTTTCTAAGATAACCTCTTTAAACTCTGGGCAGATGCCGTAGATGTTTTGTGCATTATCACTAACAAATGCTTGCAAGTTATCAAGGCGGTCATACTGTTCAAAGATTTCACATAGAAGTTGAAGAGCTATAGGCGCGCTAAAAACACCAGCCGCACAGCCACAACTCTCTTTTTTGTTTTGCGGATGAGGTGCTGAGTCGCTTCCAAACATAACTTTAGGGTGAGCCGCGAGTGCAACGCTAAGGAGCGCATCTAAATCTTCTGGGCGTTTTGCTATTGGCTTACAAAAGTTGTGTGGCATCATCATACCGCCAACTACATCATCAAGAGTAAAAAGAAGATGATGAACAGTTATCGTTGCATAAATATTTTCAAACCTATCAAGCATATCTACAGCCGCTTTTGTTGTGATGTGCTCCATAATGATTTTAAGATTTGGAAAATTAGTAGCTAAAAGCTCATAGATGCTCATAAACTCAGCTTCACGGTCCATAACAAAACCATCAGTCTCGCCGTGAACACAAAGTGGGATATTTAACTCACTCATAGCCTCAAGGGTAGGGCGCATCTCTTCTATGTTAAATGAAGATACTCCACCCTCAGAGTTTGTAGTAATGCCTGCAGGATAGAGCTTTATAGCGATAATCTCATCAGCTACACTTTTTAAAAATGCTTTGCTATAGTTTTTGTAAAAAAGAGTCATATATGGCTCAAAGTAGTCATTTGGAACAGCAGCAATAATTCGCTCTTTATAGGCTTTTACCTCTTCTAGTGTTGTGATGGGAGGAACTAAGTTCGGCATAACCAAAGCACCACTAAAGCTAAAAGCACTAAGAGGGGCTACATTTTCAA
>CAYWVG010000175.1:0-2930 GCA_964461645.1 uncultured Sulfurimonas sp.
AGAGAGCTTACTATGAAGCTCATCAAGATGAGGTTAGAGATATCTTAGATGCAGGAGCTTTAAAAGCTAGAGCTGTAGCGCTTCCTATGATAGAGAAGATAAGAGAAGTAACAGGGATTCCAGCTACAAAGAGGTAGGTCTTTTGTAGCTATTTATGTACTAATATAAAAATAACAAAATTATTTAAGAGGTAAAAGTGTGGTTGATGTAGTACTTTATATACATATATTAGCAGCAACAGCGTGGATAGGTGGGTCACTTTTGCTTTTTGCTTTAGGGATTTTACTAAAAGGAAAGGAAGCTCAAGCACAAACTTATGAGTATTTAGGACCACTTTATGGATACTTTGAGACTTTTTGGCTTATAGTTTTGCTCAGTACTGGAACATTTCTTTTTTTAAATTTCAACCTTTTAGAAGTGTTAACGCTTGATATTGATGAGTCAAAACTCGGCTATATGATGAGCAACAAGCTCTTTTACGTTGTTGCCATCACACTCTTTACTATTGTTCACATGAGAATTGCACTAAAGACTCATAAAGCTGAGCGTTCAATTTTCCAAAAAATAGTCTCACGAGCAAGTTCCATGATGATTTTCTTTTTAAATCTTATTGTACTATGGTACGCAATGCAACTAAGACATATTCTCTCTTAGTTTTATATCTCTCCATTGTTCCATGCTTCGATGGCATCTACTAGATTTTCAAAACCGCTTACTCGGCCCAATATGAAGATTTCATCAAAAACATAGCAGGAGATATTTCCATTTGGCTCTAGTAAAAACATAGCATTTTCATCTTCCGCCCTTTTATCAGTCGAGAGAACTCTCATCCCATCAATGGTGTCGTTTATAGTTGGAATATCGTCATACTCTACATTTACTAGTTTTTTTCCATCACTAAAATAATCAGCCATCACAACCTCTCTTTGTTTTGATATAATTTTATAGTTTTTAAGTTAATAACTGATTTTACGCCACAAAACTAGACTTAAGTGAAGATATGAAAAAAACTTTTTTAGAGACTATACGAGTTATTGATGGAGATGTCAAACATCTGCAATATCATCAAAAACGATATGAGAGCGTTTTACATTCCCTTGGTGTAAAAAAAATTAGAAGTCTAAATGAGTATATAAAACCACCAGAATTTGGACTTTATAGATGTAGAATTGTATATGATGCGCAAGATATATGGGTAGATTTTTTTGAGTATCAAAAGAGAGAGGTAAAGAGCTTGAAAATAATTTTTGATGATAAAATAAGATATACTCAAAAATCAGCCTCAAGAGAACATCTTGATAATCTATTTGCGCAAAGAAGCCTGTGTGATGATGTTTTAATAGTTCAAGATTCATTTATTACCGATACAACTATCGCAAATGTCGCTTTTTTAAAAGATGGTATGTGGTACAGTCCAAAAAAACCATTGCTTTGTGGCACTACGAGGCAAAGGATGCTTGACGATGGAATAATAACACTAAAAGATATCAGAGTAGATGAACTGAGTGAGTACTCAGGTTTAGCACTTATGAATGCGATGATAGATTTTGATATAATAGCGCTAGAAAATATAAAGGATACTATTTGTTAGAGAGTCTTACAAACAGCAAAGAATTTGCACAACTAATGCAAAAACATACACAAGAAATCATCATACACTTCTTTAAAGAAGAACAGAATTTTGGGATACTCTGCAAGATAGAAAATGTTGAGTTCAATCCTCCTCTTCCTAAAGATATCATCTCTGAATTTCGTCCACTCACACTCTTTTTTTTAGCAGGATACACTTTTGATACAGCACATATAAAAGATGATTACTTAACATTTGAAGCTGGTTTTGGAGCTGAAAATTTTGGGAGTGTTGTAAGTGTACCACTTTATAATATTATGCAAATTATAGTAGATGAAACTCCTGTGATGATAAACTTATCAAATCAAAAAATAGAGCAAAAACCTAAAAAAGTTGTCAATAAAAAAGGTGTAGAAGATTCGATGGCATCATTTCTCTCAAACCCAGAAAACTCCAAGTTTGTGAAAAAATAGTTATATTTTGTTTAATGAAAGTAAGTAGTTTATAACATTATCTACAAAAGCGTCGTGCTTTCTTTCTTTTAGATAAGCGATAAAGAATTTTCTTTCTATCTTATAGTTTTTAAGTCTAGCCTCAAAAAGTCTTCCAGCATTTAGTTCTGAGAGTATAACATGGCGAGACATAATGGAAACAAGAGGTCTTGACGCATTTTTATCTGCATTTAAGATGGACTCTTTTATAGAAGTAGGAGATGCAAGAACTGCTAAAACATTGAAATTTGCACATTGAACACCCATCTCTTCAAAAACTTCAGAAGTTAGTCTTCTCGTGTGTGAATCTTCATTTCTACAAATCCAGTCAAAGTCAAATAGTTCTTCAGCACTTACCTGTTTTTTGATAGGTTGGTTTGAAAAAAGTACTAGCTCATCTAAAACCCACTCTCTATATACTATGCCATCTCTAAAGACAGGTGATTCAATAAGAGCTACATCTATTTTCTTTTCTTCAAGCTGGTCTATTATGTTAGATGACAAATCTACATGCATATAGACTTCATTATCTATGCGTTTTTTGATTTCGCCTAAATAATTTGGAAGTACATAATTTCCTATGGCATTTGAAGCACCCATGATAAATGTGAACTCTTTATTAATAATCTTAAGAAGCTCTTTTTCGCCACTAGTGATGGCTTTATTTAGTTTCGTTGCAATTCTATATAGGTCTTCGCCCTCTTTAGTAAGCAAAATACCATTCTTTTTTCTTTCAACAATTTTAGTATCAAGATAGTCTTCTATGAACTTTATTTGTTGAGTGACAGCTGGCTGAGATATACCTAATTTAGCTGATGCCTTAGAGAAACTCTTCTCTTTTATGACCATTAAAAAAGTCTGTAGTTTGG
>CAYWVG010000176.1:0-2856 GCA_964461645.1 uncultured Sulfurimonas sp.
AAAAAAGTAGGTTTTTACTGAGTTAGTAATTGTCTAGTTTATAGGGGACATTCCAAATTGAGGAACAATACCATTTCTAGTTACCGAAAGAGGTTCATAATCTTTATCAGATACCTTTTCTTTTCTCTCTTTAAATTTGGTACCTAATCTTGTTAGTTCCCACCCCGCAGGAATCTCCCCCAACCACTCAACACCACTCTTTTTATAAGATGAATATTTTTCTAATTTACTCATCCTATAGCCCCAATATCTCTTTGATTAAGCCTTCGCTTTGCTCTTCAAGACTTAGTATATCTTTTGAAACCTCTTCTATACTTCTGAGTGGTTTATGCTTGTAAAAGTATTTGTTAAAGCTTATCTCATAGCCTATCTTTGTACTATCTAGGTTTATCCATGCTTCATCTACATGAGGCTTTACTTCTGCTAAAAAATATCTGTGAATATCATCTGCTAATGGTATGTTTTCACTATCTTTTAGGTCACTCTCTGTCTCATACTCTACATACTCATCTTTTTTACCTGTAGTGAAGTATCCAAAATCTCCAAGCTCTGAAGCCTCACAAGCTAGATGTTCAAGTAGTGCATCTAACTTTCCCCCATTTATTTTAGAGACTTTTTTTACAACTTTTACAGCACTTTCATCATACCAGCTGATGGCGTTTAGTATTTGGTTCTTCTCACCTGCACTTAGTTTGATTTTTTCTTCTTTTAGCACTGCATCTACTTTTGTTTTAAAGATATTAAAATCATCATACTCATCAAGTCCTATTTTTTCTTTAAGAGTATTGGCAACATTCAAGCACTTCTCATGTTTTTTCCATAACTCCCCAGAGACAAGAGATTTTTTCTGCTTGGCGTTTAGGTTTATATCTTCTTTTTCACACCACTCTAGTATCTCTTGAGCTAAAGTAGAGATTTCTTCATATACTAATGCTCCAAAGTACTCATACGCCCATGTCATAGGTTCTATGAGAGACTTGTCATATCTTAGCGTCTCTATCAAATCATCTCTTAGTTGTGACTTGAGTCTTTTTGGTCGTTCTATATTTACTTTGTAGTATCCAAAATCACTGTTTTGAAATACTTTACTTGCTAGTTTTTGTTCATCATCTTTTTCTTGTTCATCCATGCTTTGATAGATTTCGATTATCTCTTGGATATGCTCAGGTGTAAATTCGCAGTTTTTATCGCCTAGATTTTTTCGTAATTTTTTATAAAGTTCGCCTGCATCTATGAGTTGAACTTTTCCTTTTCTGCTTTGGTCTTTGTTGTTTGAAAGTATCCATATATAGGTTGTGATGCCAGTGTTATAAAAGAGGTTATTTGGTAACTGTATGATGGCTTCAAGCATGTCATTTTCTATGATATATCTTCTTATATTGCTCTCGCCACCACCTGCATCGCCTGTAAAAAGACTACTTCCATTGTGAACAGATGCTATACGACTTCCTAATGGACTTGAAGATGTAGGTTTCATCTTACTAACCATCTCCATTAAAAAGAGGAGTTGCCCATCACTACTTCTTGGAGTGGCATCTGCTTCTGCTTCGTTGCCCCAATAATCTTTGAGCCTTACAATAAAACGAGGATCTATAATATCTTTACCATCTTTGATATTTTTTAGCTCACTCGCCCATGATTTACCGTAAGGAGGATTTGAGAGCATAAAGTCAAATGTAGTTCCACTAAACTCATCAGTTGCTAGAGTAGAGCCATTTCTGATATTTTCAGGATTGTTTCCTTTTATCATCATGTCAGATTTACAGATGGCATAAGTCTCATCATTTATCTCTTTACCATAGAGATAGACATCTCCAGTAGCTTTTATCTCTCCATCTTCATCTTTTATAAAGTTTTGAGACTCTGTAAGCATACCGCCACTTCCACAAGCAGGGTCATAGATAGTCATAACTGGAGGAAGTTTGTCTTTTACTGGGTCAAAGATAATGTGCGTCATAAGATCTATCACTTCTCTAGGTGTAAAATGTTCTCCTGCTTCTTCGTTGTTGTCTTCGTTAAACTTTCTGATAAGCTCTTCAAAAACATAACCCATGCCAAGGTTGGTGAGTGGTGGTAGTTTTTTACCATCACTATCTTCTTTTTCTTTATCTGTAAGATTGATGTTTGGTGAAGTAAACTTTTCTAGTACTTCTAAAAGTACATCTTTAGAAGCCATATGTTTGATTTGAGAGCGGAGATTGAACTTTTCTATAATCTCTTTTACATTTTTGCTAAATCCATCAAGATACTCACTAAAATTTGCTTCTAGCATCTGCTGAGAGTTTGTAGCTGTGCTATACAATCTTTTAAGTGTCCATGGACTTGTGTTATAAAAAACATATCCACTTTTATCTTTTAAACCATTTTCTTCAAGTTCTGTAAGTCCTACCTCTTCTCGTTGAAACTTTAGTTCATCAAGAACTGCTTCTTTTGTAGGCTCTAGTAGTGCATCTAATCGTCTTAGAACCACCATTGGTAAAATAACATCACGATATTTTCCACGAACATATACATCTCTAAGACAATCGTCTGCGATGCTCCATATAAAAGATACTAATTTATTATGTACTGCTTGATTCATTTATTTTGTTCCTAAAAAATTGCTGTATTTTTATTTATTTCATTATACATTTTTGTTTCATTATTAAAGTTTAATAGTAGTTGTTTGTTTTAATTTTCTGTAATAGTGTGATTTGTGTAGATATAATCTTAAGCAAAAGCTATAAATATATAATCTTTTTTAGGTAAAATCATATTTACAAAATATTTAAAAATAATTGATTTTTTTATTCTAAGAGGACATATATGACACAAGAAGAGTACAAGATATATATAGATGATATTGTTAGAAGGGTT
>CAYWVG010000177.1:0-2811 GCA_964461645.1 uncultured Sulfurimonas sp.
ATAAGTTTTCAGAAGTAGATAAAGAATCACAAAGACTTTGGAATGAGTACTCACTCGCAAAGTATATGATGCTAAGTCAGACTCACACGGATTTTGCACCTTGGACTATCATAAAGAGCGATGACAAAAAAAAGGCAAGGCTAAACTGTATTAAGCACATATTGAACTTTGTTGAGTATAAAGACCAGATTCCAAATGAAGAGCTAAAAGTTGATAATGAAATTATTGTATATGGAAGAGATGAAGCTATAAATATGGAAAAATTGTTTCAGTATTCACTCAAAAAAAAGGTTAAGAGTTAAAACTTTTAAACCAATCATCTGGTCTATTTGCGAGGGGATTTTGAGAGTTAAATTCCTCCTCGTTTAGTGAAAATCTATAAGCTTTCATATATTGTTGTATGAGTTTATATGCTTCTGAAATCTCTTTAAACTTTTCATCACTACCATCAGGCATATCTGGATGGTGTCTTTTTGAGAGTCTTAAGTATTGATTTTTCAACTCACTCTTAGTCATTCTTGTGACTATGTTTAAACTATCAAGTGCTTTTTGAAAATCTTCATAACGCATGTAAATATCCTTTATTATTCATATATATTAGCTATAATTACGTTAAGATAATCTTGATGTAGCAAAAATTATTTTACACCTACGCAGCTAAAAAAAGGAAAATCATAAAAATGAAAAAAACAATCTTGTCATCTTTGGCAATATTAACAATCTCTGCTCTTGCAGTTGATGCTAGCGATGTTAAGTTCTATGCGGATGACAAAGGTCAAGTGTTTACAACTCCAGCCGAGGGCAGAGTAGAGCTAAAGAGCAAAGAGAACCCACTTTTTTCTAAGAGCTCAAAGTTAGAGTTTAGCGGCACTCACTATTTTGGTTATACATATAAAGATAAGAAAAAACTAAGTACCTCTGATGGAGGGCCAATAGCCCAAAAAACAACTGAGAACTTTGAGATGAGAAGGAACTACGTTGGGGTTAAAGCTTACTTGCTTGAAAATCCAAAATCTTACTTTAGAGTTACACTAGATGCAACATATAGTTCTGGTAAAGATGGTTATTCGGATATCTTTGCTAAATATGCCTACCTTTATTTGGATGAAGTCTTACCATACACAGGTGTTGAGATAGGTATGGCACATCGTCCTTGGATTGATTATGAAGAGCATCAGGGCTGGTGGATGCGTTCTATCTCTAAAGTTTTTATTGAAGCTGGTGAAGCTGGGCATCTTACAAACTCTGCGGATTTAGGCTTTAACCTTAAAACTAAAATGGATTATTTTACATCTGAAGTGGGAGTTTTTAATGGTGAGGGCTATCATGGCAAAAATGGTACAAATGCTGAAAATACAATTGGTAGCGGAAACTCTGCTGAGTGGAGATTTACAGGTGCATTCTTAGGTAATGGCAAAACAAAAAGAAAACCAACAAAAGATAGCTACTTTGATGCTTCTTTTTATGGTCAGTACAATATGGATAACTCAGCAAATGAAGTTATTGTAAATGGTGTTAAAAAAGCCTATGACTACACAATATTAGGGCTCCATACTGTTTACAATATGCCAAATTTTTTAATAGCAGCACAATATATTAAAGCAGATAATGATGGGGCAAATAGAGGCTTAGGCACAAGCGAGTTCAATGGTAAAGGTTACTCTATAAACTCTTCACTCCGCTTTGGAAGTAACAAGGAGTTCTCTATCATTGGGCGTTATGATACTTGGGAGTCAAAAAATGATGTAAGTAAAGTAAAAAACAGAACACATAGCGCTATTTACGGTCTGGCTTGGCAACAAAATAAAAATCTAAAATGGTTGCTCGCAGGTCAATCATATAGAGCAAGCGATAATAAAAACTATAAAGGTGAAGCGACTCAAGATTGGGACTCTGCTATGATAACTGCTGAGGTCCATTGGTAAAAAATACAAGCTAAGCTCTCAAGCTTTAAGAGCTTAACCCTCTTAAAAAGATACTTAATACTTAATAAATAGCAATTTAGCTAAAATGTCATCAATTTTAAAGTGATAATTGGAGAATCAATGGACGCAGCCAAATATATTTGGATGAATGGAGAGTTTGTAGCTTGGGATGATGCAAAAGTACATGTACTTTCACACACAATTCATTATGGAAACGGTGTAATTGAAGGCACAAAAGCCTATAGAACTGACAAAGGTTATGCGATTTTTCGCCTAAATGACCATACGAAGAGACTAAAAGAGTCTGCTAAAATGACTCTTATAGATATTCCTTATAGTGTTGAGGAGATGAACAAAGCTCAAATCGAACTTGTAAGAAAAAATGAATTTACAGGTGATAACGTCTATATTCGTCCTTTTGCATTTTTAGGCTACGGAGTTATGGGTGTTTATCATAAAAATGCCCCAGTTGAGACTGTTATGAGTGCTTGGGAATGGGGTGCTTATCTTGGTGAAGAGGGACTTCAAAAAGGCATTAAGCTTAAAATTGCTTCGATGAATAGACCATCAAACACTTCAAACATGGGTAAGGCAAAAGCAGCTGCAAACTACCTAAACTCTCAAATGGCGAAGTATGAGGCTATTGATTGTGGATATGATGAAGCACTGCTTTTAGATGATCAGGGTTATGTGGCAGAAGCATCTGGAGCTAGTTTTTTTATGGTTGTAAACGGTACTCTTGTAACTCCTCCAGCCGATAATGCTCTAGTCTCCATAACTCAAAAAACAGTTATAGAGATGGCACAAGATATGGGTATAAAAGTTGAGCGCCGTAAAATTTCTAGAGAAGAAATTTACATTGCAGATGAAGCATTTTTAACTGGAA
>CAYWVG010000178.1:0-2749 GCA_964461645.1 uncultured Sulfurimonas sp.
GGCATAACCAAAGCACCACTAAAGCTAAAAGCACTAAGAGGGGCTACATTTTCAAGCATAACTCCATCACGAAGATGGAGATGCATATCTAGGGGCATTAAAAGAGTATGAGTTTTCATTATTTTCCTTGAAATTAAGTCATTGTTTGTAGGCTAAATTATAACAAAAGATGCTTTAAAAAGGTTTTTCTTAAAGTTAGAGCAGCTCTTTTGCTTCTGCTATAAGCTCATTGATAGCTTTTTCATAAAGCTTGGCATCTTCTTTATTGGTTGACTCAAAACGAGTTACAAGAACAGGAGTTGTATTGCTCGCTCGAACAAGTCCCCAGCCATTTGTAAAGTTTATGCGAACTCCATCAACTTCTATGATGCCTTTTATAGCAGGAAAAGAGGCTTTAGGACTTTTAAGCAGCTCTTTTACCTTGTCTATGATTAGAAACTTCTCTTTTTCTGTAGTCTCTACCTTAATCTCTTCAGTTGAGAAAGTCTCTGGAAGTTTAGCAAGTTCTGAGTCAAGATCTATTCCATCTTTTATAAGCTCTAGCATTCTAAGTGTCGCATATATGGCATCGTCATAGCCAAAGTAGCGATCTTTAAAAAATATATGACCACTTACTTCGCAAGCTAAATCTGCATCACACTCTTTCATCTTTACTTTTATGTTTGAGTGTCCAGTTTTGTACATAATAGCCTTAGCACCACGGCGTTCTAGCTCATCATACATAACTTGTGAGCATTTTACCTCTCCAACAATTGTAGGATTTTTCATCTTCATCGAGTACAAAAGCGCCATCATATCGCCTTTGATGTTGTTTTTGTGTGTGAGAACTGCGATGCGATCACCATCTCCATCATAAGCAAAAGCGATGTCGCCATCAGAAGAAAGAAGTTTTTTGATATCTTGTAAGTTATGTTCATCTGATGGATCTGGGTGGTGGTTTGGAAATGTACCATCAGGATCTACAAATATACCCTTTGCATCTAGGTTTAAGCGAGCAAAAATATCAACTAAAGCAACACCAGCAACACCATTTCCACAATCATAAACTATTTTTGTATCCATGCCCTCTAAATGTGCAAACTCTTTTACAAGAAAGTCTATATATCTCGCTTTTGCATCTATCTTGATAACCTCTCTTTTACTCTTTGGAGGAAAAGGCATCTTGTCACACTCACGACCAAGTGTGTAGATATCTTCTGCAAAAAATGGCGCTTTATCTACTGTAATCTTAAAGCCATTATATTCGCTAGGATTGTGCGAACCTGTAACCATGATAGATGCACTAGGAGTGATTCCATCCCACTCCTGATAATTTGCAAAGTAGTTTATAGGAGTAGGAACAAGCCCCATATCTAAGACTACTTTACCGCCAGCATTTAAGCCGTGAACTAAGTACTCAAAGAGTATAGGAGAGTGACTTCTAGCATCATAACCAACTGCTACATAGTCGCCATCTATCTTAGATGCAAGCCCAAAACCGATGCGAACAACACTCTGTTCATTTAACTCTTTTTCATAGATGCCACGGATATCATACTCTCTATATATGCTCATTTAACTCTCCTCAAATTTATACTAAATAAAATTATTTTATAATGCGAAATGATACACTTAAGAGCTTTAAATAAACGATACCCTATTGTTTTATCTTTCATTTGATGCAAGTGAGAATGATATAGTCTAAAAAATTATATTTAAAAAATAAGCTTGCTTTTTAAATATTTAAGTAGAATTATCACTTATGGTAATGTTTTAATAATAAATTTATCTTATATAAGAAAATTAATGAGGAGTATAAAATGACTCATAAAACTTCAAATCTCTCAAGAAGAGTTTTTGTTAAAGGTGTAGTGGCTAGTGGTTTGATTGCATCCTCAGCGCTAACTTTAAATGCTAGTACAAAAATATCTCAAAGAAAAGAGACAGAAGAACTTAGTGGAAGTGAATTTCATTTAACTCTTGATAAAATAAATGTCAACATAACAGGCAAACCAGCATTTGCAACGGCAGTAAATTCAATGCTAAGTGGTCCTACTCTTAGATGGAGAGAGGGTGATGAGATAACCATTAATGTTACCAACAATCTTTCTGAAGACTCATCTATACATTGGCACGGTATTATCCTGCCTCCTCATATGGACGGGGTTCCTGGTATTAGTTTTGATGGGATAAAACCAGGTGCTACCTTTACCTATAAATTTACAGTAGTTCAAAGTGGAACCTTTTGGTACCACTCACACTCAGGATTTCAAGAACAAACAGGCATCTATGGTGCAATAATCATAGAACCAAAAGAAGAAATACTCCAATATGATAGAGAATATGTCATCTCTTTATCTGACTGGTCAGATGAAAAACCAGATTCTATCTATAGAAAATTAAAAATATCAGCAGATTATTACAATTTTAAACAAAGAACCGTTGGAGATTTTTTTGACGAAGTAAAAGAGTTAGGTTTTTTAGAAGCCTTTAGTCAAAGAAAGATGTGGAATGAGATGGCAATGACAGACAGAGATCTATCTGATGTCACAGGCTATACATATACATACCTAATGAATGGGCAAAACCCAGCGACAAACTTTAAAGCTCTGTTTGAAAATGGAGAAAAAATAAGATTGCGTTTTATAAATAGCTCAGCAATGACTTTTTTTGATGTCCGAATCCCAGGGCTAAAAATGAGCGTAGTTGCATCTGATGGAAACTATGTGCAAGCTGTCTTGGTTGATGAGTTTAGAATCGGAGTGGCAGA
>CAYWVG010000179.1:0-2699 GCA_964461645.1 uncultured Sulfurimonas sp.
GAGAGAGCCACCAAGCAAAAGGCAGACAGAGTATAAAGAGTATAAGAGTTGTAAGTCCAGCGAGTTTAAAAGATAAAACAAAGGGAGTAAAATCAAGGGCGCTTAGCACTTCTAGCATCTAACAATCTCACTTATAGATAGCTCACTTGCTTTTATAAAAATCTTTACCATATCTCCAACTTTTAAGTCCATCCTAACTGATGAATCTTTTGTAATAATGCTCTGGAATTTTGCATCACCTACACTTAGCTTTATGCTACTTAGTAGTTCGCCATTTTCAACTTCAATTATCTCGGCTGGAAGTTGATTTGAATAACTTACCACCCCGCTAAACTCCTTTGCAAGAGCTATATGAGTTGGTTTTACGCTGAGCCTAACAAGAGTTGAGACCTTTATAGACTCATCTAAATCCAAGCTCATCATAGTGAGCTTATAAGATGCAAACTCAAAGTTTACAATGTTTAAATTTTCTTTTGTTTGAATCTTTGTAACTGTGGCATGAAACCTGTTCATGGAAGGAGGTAGCCGTACTTTAAAAATATATCTCTCGCACTCTGGCTTAAGATAAAGTCATAAAAAGCCTTTGTCTCTTTGTCTTCTTCTATCATAACTATGCCTTGTTCTATTGGGGTGTAGAGAGTTGGATTTACTTCCACCCAGTTTGAATTTTCTTTGTATTTTAGCATGGTTTTTGAGTAAAGAGATGACTTTGCGATAAGTCCTATATCCGCTGCAGTTATAGCAAATGAGACAGTTTGTGAGATAGACTCAGCAAAGATGAGTTTATCTTTTATATCTTCATAGATGCCAGCACTCCTAAATGCTTCCATAGCGGCAGTTCCATAAGGTGCAGTTTTAGGATTTGCTATGGCTATCTTATGTATCTCGTTGCCCTTTAACAGCTCGATGCCTTTTGACATATCTTTTGGCTCTTTACTTAAAATCGCAAGAGAGCCTAAAGCGTAGATAACTGGGGCATTTTTAGCGATCTTATCATCATAAAGAGATTGAGGGAACTTCATATTTGCAGCCATAAAAATATGATAAGGTGCGCCGTGCTTTATCTGTGCGGTTAACTTTCCGCTACTTCCCAAAGTAACTCTTACCTTTGTCTCTTTATGCGTTTTGTTAAACTCGGCGATAAGTTCATCCATAGCGTAACTAACGTTTGCAGCAACAGCGATGTTTATGGTGTTTGCACTAAGAAGAGTGGCAGAGAGTATAAAAAAGATAAATAGTTTTTTCATAAGATTCCTTTTTGGCATTATGTATCTAAAGATATAACGAAATATTATCATTTTAAAAAAAAGAAGTCAATAATCAAAAAAAACTTTCTAAAGTTGATGTATAATCATTAAGATTTGGAGAAATTATGAAATATATAGTTTTAATATTATTTTTTGTTAGCTTTTTATTTTCTAGTGAAGTGATAAGAGTTACTCAAGAGAATGAGCCTTATATTTTGGGGCATCATCTTGAGTACTATGTAGATAAGAGTGAAGCTGCCACACTACAAGAGATTAAAACTAAAAAGTTTATAAAACATTCTCAGAGTATTGTAAACTTTGGATTTCTTACAAAAACACACTGGTTTAGGTTTAAATATAGCTACGATAAGGGCATGAGTAAAAAAGAGTGGTGGCTCTTTATAGACTATCCCTTACTTGATTTTGTAGATGTTTATATGCTTGATGCAAATAGTAATGTTGTGTTACACAAAAAAAGTGGAGATTTATATCCGTTAAGCGAAAGGGATACAAAGCAACACAATCTTGTCTTCTCGCTTTTAAATAACTCCACACAGACATATACGCTATATGTAAAGGTGAAAACTTCAAGTTCTATGCTTGTTCCCATGGAACTACTAAGTAGTAAATCGCTTCTTGAACATACTCATGTCCATCAGAGTCTCTCTGGCATCTACTACGGCATCTTGCTAGTTTTGATATTTTATAATCTTATAGCCTTTATATATACAAAAGAGAAGATCTATGTTTTATATGTTGCTTTTGTTGCATCTTATGCTCTTTGGCAACTCTCTTTTGATGGACTAGGCTGGCTACATATTTGGCAAGAAAATGCGTGGATGAGGGAAAAAGGTGCAGTATTTTTTATATTTACAAGTATATTTTTCCAGCTTGTCTTTAGTAGAAATCTTCTAAACTCAAACAAAAACATCCCAATATGTGATAAGTTTGTTCTTGAGCCACTGTTATATCTTTCAGTTCTTGGCATCATCTTCTCAGCACTTCTACCTTACAAGTACACTATAGTAGCAGGAGCCTCACTTACTATAATTATCCCTATAGTTTTGTTGGCTGCTGGTTTTATGGTTATGAGAAAAGATTACTACTCTGTAAGACTCTTCGTTTTGGGTTGGGGTATATTTTTACTAGGGACTCTATTTTTTACTCTTAGTAAGTTTAGCCTAGTATCTGGCTACTTTACCATGAAGTATGTTCAACAAGCTGCATCGGGCATTGAGATGATTTTACTCTCAGCAGCTCTTGCAGAGAGGCTTAAGCGACTTCATGATGAGTACACTAGCAAGCTAAAAGATCATAACAAAAACTTAAAATTAGCAGTAGAATTGGCTCTAAAAAAGGAGAGACAAAAAGATGAAATGCTAATCGAGCAAGCAAGGCTAGCATCGATGGGCGAAATGATAGAGCAAATCGCCCATCAGTGGAGACAACCAC
>CAYWVG010000180.1:0-2659 GCA_964461645.1 uncultured Sulfurimonas sp.
TTTTTATCCGTGGGCAAAAAAGAGACAATATCTCTGTAGAAGTAGATGGAACTAAGGTTTGTGGAGCTTGTCCAAATAGAATGGATCCACCAACTTCACACATCATCACAAGCCAGATAGACTCTGTAGAAGTTATAGAAGGCCCTTATGATGTTGAAAACTTTGGAACACTAAGTGGTGGACTGAAAATCAAAACAAAAAAGCCAAAAAAAGGTTTTAATGGTCAAGTTGATTTAGGTGTTGGGAGCTTTAACTATAGAAAGGTTGGCGCGACATTTAGTGGTGGCAATGATATAGTCCGTGTTTTAGTTAGTGGATCAAGTGAGACAAGTGATCAGTATAAAGATGGAAATGGCGACACTCTCTCGCAACAAACTGCTAAAAAAGCTCCTATTGTAAATCAATATGCAAAACAATATGAAGATATAAGAGCTTATAAAAAAGACTCCATAATGGCTAAAGCTTTTGTAAGCGTTACGGATGATCAAGAACTTCAACTAGGATTTACAAAAAATGACTCTCAAGATGTACTTTATCCTAGTACACCTATGGATGCTGACTATGACATTTCAAATATTTACAGCATAGCGTATGATATTAAAAATATCACTGACATTTATAAAAATGTAAACCTGCAGTACTACTACTCTGATGTTGACCATCCTATGGATACAAGATATAGAAATAGTGGCGCTTCAAAATATATGACAAATCACCTTAAAACAACAATGCAAGGTTTGAAGCTCAAAAATAACTTTGATATAGACTCCTTTAAACTATTAGTTGGTCTTGATGGAAGCAAAAGAACATGGGAGGGAGAGAGGTTTAGAAGAGATGTAGCAACTGGCGCTATAGATATGGTCTCAACAAGTCTAACTCACACAGAGACGCAAAATGGTGCGATTTTTGCAAAACTATCAAAAGAGTTTGGAGACTTTAATGTTGAAGTGGGTGCTAGATATGATACTACAGATATCAAACCTGATGGAGCTTACAAGTCAAACGATTACCAAGCTTTTAGCGGTAACTTACTAACAACTTACAGCCTTAACAAAGAGAACAAAATTTTCTTAGGTTTTGGTCAAGCGTCTCGTGTTCCTGATGCTAGAGAGCTTTATATGGGAACAAGCAGCAATGCTAACTTAGATCAAACCACAAACAGAGAGATTGATTTAGGATATGAACTTAACAATAGTGCCTTTAAGCTAAAAATCAAAGGTTTTTATTCAATGCTTGAAGACTATATCTATTACCAAAAAGGACTTTTAGCCAAAAACTTTCAAAACATAGATGCAACAATCTATGGTGCGGAACTTAGCGCATCTTACTATGCAACTGATGACATTACTCTAGATGCTGGTCTTGCATATAAAAAAGGTGAGAAAGATAAAGCTCTAACAGGACAGACTGATAAAGACTTAGCAGATATGGCACCTCTTAGAGGGAGTCTTGCACTTAACTATGAGTATATGAGCAATAGCATCGCTAAAATAGAAGTTCTTGCATCTGACAAGTGGAGCAACTATGACAAAGACAATGGTGAGCAAGAGCTTGGCGCTTGGGCTGTGCTTAACCTAAAAGTAAAACACGCTGTTAATAAAAACTTTGATTTTACCATAGGGGTTAATAACCTACTAGATGAAGCTTATGCACAAAGTAATACATACATAGACTTAACACTTCTTGGTGCTGGCGTAGACACTATGCTTTTAAATGAACCTGGAAGATATGTTTATACAAACCTAACTTTCAAGTTTTAAAGCCTAAAAAACTCGCATCTCTTTTGGAACCCCGAACTCGTTCGGGGCTGAGTTGCTTTAAAGCCTCGAACATGTTCGAGGTTCCTAAAACTCTAAACCAAAACATTCACGCTTACCTTTATAATGTTTTTAGACCAAAGAAGATAAAATCATTTTATGATAAAAAGAGTAAAAACTAAACAGATTTTCGTAGGGAATGTAGCAGTTGGTGGAGATGCACCTATATCTACTCAGTCTATGACATTTTCTAAAACTTCGGATGTAGCATCAACAGTTGAGCAGATAAAAAGGTTGCATTTTGCAGGTTGCGACATTGTCCGCTGTGCAGTTCCAGATATGGAAGATGCCTATGCTCTAAAGTCCATCAAAGAGCAGATAACTCTTCCTCTTGTTGCAGATATTCACTTCAACTACAAACTAGCACTCGTTGCCGCTGAAGTTGTTGACTGCATCCGTATAAATCCTGGTAATATTGGATCAAAAACAAGAGTTGCAGAAGTTGTAAAGGCTTGCACGGCTAGAAACATTCCTATCCGCATAGGTGTAAATGCTGGCTCACTAGAAAAAGAGTTTTTAAACAAGTATGGACAGACTTCAGAGGGGATGGTAGCATCCGCTGAGTACAACATAAAATACTTAGAAGATCTAGGTTTTTCTGACATCAAGATCTCACTAAAAGCAAGCGATGTTCAAAGAACAGTAGCAGCATATAGAATGCTCCGCCCAAAAAACGATTATCCTTTTCATCTAGGAGTAACAGAAGCAGGAACTCTCTTTCATGCTACTGTAAAGAGTTCTATTGGCCTAGGTGCTCTCTTACTTGATGGCATCGGCGATACTATGAGAGTCTCCATCACAGGCGAGCTAGAAGAGGAGATAAATGTAGCAAGAGCTATCTT
>CAYWVG010000181.1:0-2623 GCA_964461645.1 uncultured Sulfurimonas sp.
ATCAGGGTTTAGCTTTAATAGCATTTCTGCTGAAATATCACCCTCTAGAGGAAAATTTTCTACTACATTAATTCCACCTGCACTTTTTATAAACGAGTCTCCCCATCGCCCTTTAATCTCACTTGAGATTTTTCCTGAGCCATTTGCATAGAGGATCTTAAGTCTTTTTTCACTCTTTGGAAGTGTTTTTTTTAAATTTCCAATCGTTTCATTCCAGTAACTGACAAGGCGTTTCGCTTTTTCTTCTTTACCGACTAAGATTCCAACTTGAGTAAACTCATTTAGCAAAGTCTCTAATGTGTGTACGCCAGTACCGAGAGTAAACACAGGAATACCCAGAGCTTCTATGCGCTTATTGGTTGCTTGTGCAGTTATGCCTGCAAAAACGATATCAGGCTTTACTTTTAAGAGTGTTTCTAGATTGACATCATTAAATGTTCCTATACTCTGTACTTTTGTAAGTTTTGGATAAAGTTTTTCAAAAAATTTGAATCTTTGTGCTCCTGGATGTGCAACTATTTTTTCTTCACCTAAAAAAAGGACTATTTCATGAATAGCTCCGCCATAGCATGTGATGGCTATACGCTCCATAACAGGAGGTCTCTCAACCTCTCTGCCCAGTCTGTCTTTACTTTTTATAACATCTGCATATCCTATAAAAAATAGCAGAAAAAGACTACATAAGACTCTCATAATTAGTACTTATAACTCAAAGATGCGAAAAATGTTCTCGGTGCACCCACTATATAGGTAGTATTTGGATTGATATTTATATCAGATGCATTAATTGTAGAGATATACTCTTCATCAAGTAAGTTTGTGCATGAGAGAGAAAACTCTAGTTTGTGTTTATCTATAGTAAAATCTTTGCTAATGCTTAGATCTACTAGATAATTAGCATCTATATTGTAGTTGTGTGTTACATCAACATAGCGTTTTCCCAGATAGCGGACGATTGGTGCAATTTTATATCCGTTTATATTGTACTCTGCGGAGATATTCCCATAAAAAAGAGGAACATCTGGAAGTTGATTTCCTTTAGTAGCTATATAACTATTTGATGCAGACTGTATATCTGTTGTAAAAGCATACTTGTTGTAAGTTGCACTAGCTTTTAGCAAAAGACTATGAAGTATCTTATACTCTCCCGCTACTTCCAAACCATAAGACTCAGCTTCAGCGGAGTTTTGAAAAATTTCTAGATTATATACAGGATCATAAAAATTACCACCTACATTTTTTACTTTTGAATAAAAAAGTGTAGCCTCAAATGCAGATTTTTCTCCATTAAAGCTATAGCCAATATCAAAATTATCAGACTCTTCTGGTTTTAAATCCCTCCACATCTCTTGAAGTTTGGCTTCATCTTTTGCAATCTTAGTATGAAAAATATTTATCATACTTCCGCCAAAAGAGTAAGCTGGAGTATTATAGTTGCGCCCATAGCTCACTTTAATATAAGAGTCATCATTAAGATAGTGTGTTAGACCAATATTTGGTAAAAACAGTTCGTAAGTGTTTGATGGCAATGTAAAGTCAACTACTGATGCTTGAGAAAGGGCTGAGTCATAATTTCCATCAGTAATGCCAGTAGTGTTATAACTCACAAGATTTGGAGAAGAGAGCCAAAGGTACTTGAGACCTGCTTCTACTATGGTTTTGTCAAAGGTATGTTCATAAGTTAAAAATGGTGCACTAAATGTATGGTTTTTTTTAGCTTTAACGACTCTTTCCCACTTTTTAAAGTTAAGATCTGAATCACGAATCTTTCTACTAGTAGGAGGTCCTGGAGGTTCATCTTCTTGGTACCAATACCCTAGTTTGATTTTTGAGCTATCTAGGTTTTTTTCATACTCTAAAACACCGCCATAAGTATTGTGATCTACTAACCAATCTATTACATTGCCATTTGTGCCATTCCCACTGTAGCTATAACCTTTGTCATTGAGAAAATAAGGCCTAAAGCTAAGGGATGAGTCACTTGAGAGTGGTGCTTTTAGTTTCGCTATGATTGTATAAGTTTGAAAATCTTGCTTGTTGTTATCATAGTAGTTTCCATCATCATTAGTACCGTTTTTTACTTTGTTATAATCAAGGTTTTTATATTTTGGTAAATCTTTACTTTGTGCATAAGTAAGCCCTCTATAGTTATGTTTCTTTTCATCATTATAGATACCATATACTTCCCACTCTATAAGTTGATCTGAAGTACTAGCTACACCTATAGCAAAGTTTTTCCTATCAGGAGACTTCCCTGAACCTTTAAACTTATCTGCTTCTGTTAAAGAAGCAGAAACAAATACCTTTGCAATATCTGCCATCTCTCCACTATCTACCCTCATATATGTTTTAGAAAAGTTATAACTCCCCAAAGACTGTTTTAACTCCACTGCTAAGTCTTTAGAAGGCTTTTTTATTTTCATATCAACCATGCCATTGTCACTTCCATATCCAAAACCACTATCAGCTTTGATAGCACCTTTTTCTACACTAACGCTTGAAATATTTTCAATATCCATAAGTGTTGCAAGTCCGCCACCAGGACCTATACCTTTTAGTGGAAGCCCTTCAAGAGTTTCACCAATATTTCTATCTGATTTCCCCCTTATTTTATGCGTTATGT
>CAYWVG010000182.1:0-2613 GCA_964461645.1 uncultured Sulfurimonas sp.
ACAACATCCATTACATCTGGAGTAATGATTAGTTCGCCGTGTCTAGCCTTGTTTAATACATCTTCCATATGATGAGTAAGATGCGTTAAAACATCAAAGTTTAGAAATGATGAAGCTCCTTTTATAGTGTGTGCTACACGAAAGATCCCATTTAAAAGCTCTAAATCTTCTGGTGTTGCTTCTAGCTCAACTAAATCTTCATCTAATTTTTCAACAAGCTCAAAAGCTTCAACTAAAAAATCTTGTAATATCTCTTGAAATTCATCCATATTTACACTCCTATTTCATATGAGCACGAACTATTCGTGCTATTTCATCATAAAATGCTGTTGCTTCAAACTTAACAAGATAAGCCTCTGCTCCAGCTTCTTTGCCTCTACTCTCGCTAAAATGATCACTGATAGAAGAGTTAAAAACTATAGGAATCTTGTCAAACCTACCATCTTCTCTAACATTTGCCGCAAAGTGAAAACCATCCATTCTTGGCATTTCCACATCAGATATGATAATTTTTAGTTGTTTTGAAAGATCTTCTTCATACATATTATAAAGATCGTCTAACTTCTCTAGCCCTTCTTCTCCATCACCTGCTTCCACTACATTAAAGCCCATTTTTTGAAGTGCTTCTTTGACGATTTTTCTTGCAGTTGCACTATCATCTAGGATAAGAGCTAAACCTGAAAAACTCTCCATCTCATCTGGAACATGCTCAATATTTGGCTGATAAAGTCCTAAGTCTTGAACTACACTCTCTAAGTCCAAGATAAGAAGTACATTATCTCCTTCTATCTTAGTTACTCCTGTGATTTTACTACCATCTAACGAGCCTCCGCTACTTGCAAATGAAGCTGGCTCTATATCTGCCCAGTTTATTCTTCTGATTCGTTTTGCCTCATGAACTACAAAACCAATAAGAACATTGTTAAACTCTGTTATGATAACTCTTAGATTCTTTTTAGCACTCTCTGGTTCTTTTATACCCATCCATTTAGCTAAGTTTACAACAGGGATAACTATACTTCTTAGATCAAAAATACCCTCTATATAATTAGGTGTCCCTGGAAGTTCTGTTAGAGCTGGCATCTTAATAATTTCACGAACTTTTGAAACATTTATACCGTAAATCCCCTCATATACTTCGCCATCTTCTTCTTTTAGAATACGAAAGTCAACAAGTTCCATCTCATTGGAACCGACTTTTAGCGAATTTTCCATATGCATATCTTATATCTCCTGATATTGTTGAGCTCTTGCAAAAGAATTCTCTTGCAAAAATAGTCCAACATCTTTAGATGATTCTACTATAAAGTATCTTTGATTGCAAGCAAAAGCTGCGAGGTTTATATATCTGAAATCTTTTATTGCAAAACTCTTATTTTGGTGAAAATGTCCCTCAATAAATATGTCACAACTATATTTACCAAAAAGTCTTCTCTGTATAAATTTCTCAAAACCTATAAACTCTTTACAGTCATCTTTTTTACTTAAGTACTCATCTAATTTTTTGATGATGATATGATTAAAAAGAGTATCAAAGATGCTTAAAAGAGTAAGAATAAATGGGTTTCTGATGATGGCTGTATATATTTTATACCCTAAAGGACTCTCTATGTCCCCATGGCTAAGCAGAACTCTCTGGTTTAAAAAATTCATTTTAACAGGCTGGTTTTTGATACTAAATACTTTAATATGTGGAAATATTTTCTTAAGATTGAAGTCATGATTTCCCTCAAGATAGATAACTTCTATCTCTTTTGATATCTCATTTAGGATGTTGATGGCTTCTGTGTTTATCTCCAATGTGAAAGGAACTTGACCAAAAAGCATGTCAAAGATATCACCTAAAAGTATAAGCTGCGTGGGATGTAGTTTTTTTGACTTTATAGCCTTTAAAAAATCTAAAAAATCTTCTCTTATATGCGAATAATGCGCATCTGAGACTACAAATGCGCCCTCTTTTAATTCTAAGTTATGGTACATAAGCGATATTTGGAATTCCGAAAGTCTCATCAAGTCCCATCATAAGATTCGCATTTACAACCGCTTGAGATGAAGCGCCTCTTAGGAGATTGTCAATCGCGCTAGAGATAAAAAGTACGCCTGATTTTTGCTTAACGAAAATATCACAAAAGTTAGTTCCAGCTGTATTTTTCATGTCTACTGGATCTTTACAAATTCTAACATAGGGCTCATCTTTATAGAACTCTTTTATATGAGAATAAGCATCAAACTCTTCTCCTATTTGGATATATATAGATGAGAGCATTCCACGGGTAAGAGGTACAAGGTGTGGTACAAAATGCACCTCATCGAAGCTCACACCTAGTTTTAAGGCTATCTCTGGAGCGTGTCTATGCATGAGAGGATTGTATGCAAAAAGATTATCATTTACATTTACAAAGTGAGTTACGTCGCTTAGCTTTTTGCCAGCTCCACTAACTCCAGTTTTTGCGTCTATTATTATAGGAGTATTTGGCACTCTTTTACCCATGAATGGAAGGAGTCCTAACAGTGCAGAAGTTGGAAAACAACCAGGGTTTGCAACTAGAGTTGCTTCTTTGATTTTTTCTCTAAACATCTCAGGAAGCCCATAAACAGCTCTATTTAAATTTT
>CAYWVG010000183.1:0-2602 GCA_964461645.1 uncultured Sulfurimonas sp.
TGCCACAGGTTGGTATACCATATAGTTTCATAGTTACAAATCCTTGTTTTAAAACTCGGATTATAGCATTAAATAGTTTGAAGTAGTTTTAGGGCTTCTTTTACAAGTTGTGAAGTATCTTCGCTAGAGCATGAGCTAAGAGCTTTGGTGATTTTGTCTTTTTTAAATCCTAGTGATTCAAGCGCTTCACTAGCTTCATTAAAAGCTTTAGTTTTTGGGATTTGTTCAGATGACATAAGCTCTGCGTCAAAGCCACTAAGTTCTACTAAAATCCGCCCTGCACTCTTAGGTCCAATGCCAGGAACTTTTTTTAAGCCATTTATATCTTTATTGTTTATCAGAGTTGCAAACTGACTTGGCGTGTAAGTTGAGCAAATTGCTGTTGCAACCTTAGGTCCTACGCCACTTATTTTTATAAGTCTCTCAAACATCTTTTTCTCTGCCATATCTAAAAAACCAAAAAGGAGCTGTGCATCTTCTCGAACTATGTGTCTTGTGAAGAGTTTTGCTTTATCATTTCCTAATGCAGAAAAAGTATGTAAAGAGATATAAACTTCATAAACTACACCATTAACATCAACATGAACCAAACTTGGTTCTTTATGTACGATATTTCCATTTAATCCTACTATCATCTACTCTTTTACCGCCTGTATTTTATATATGCCATCCTCTGATTCTACTATTGCAAAGATTTTATCAGGTGAACCTTCAGCAGGTTTAAAAGAGACTTCTATTGGTGGATCTACAAGTTTAAATATTATCTCATTATGTCCTGACCAACTGTCTCTATTGATAATTCTTGCGTTAAAAATATTATCTTGGAAAGATGCTGTTTTAGTTGTTAAGAGGTTTAAATAGTCTCTCTTAGACAAGTACTCTTTTTTTAACTTTAGCAAATGTTCTTTTGTTTTTTTAAACTTATTGTACTGTTTTACAAAAGAAGAAGGCATCTTTACGTTGTTTTTTTTATAGTGAATGAGTCGTCTTTTTACATCTTCAAAATTTGCTTTGTTTTTATCTACTATATCTGTGTATTCTTCTATTTCTTGCTTTATACTTCTTACACTTTTTTCTAGCTTTGAGATATCTTCTTTATTTTGTTCTAGTCCCTTTTTAGCAGAGCCTTTAAGAAGTGGATCTATGATAAAAGAGTTTTCGCTTCCTCGAAGTTTTTTTATCTCTATAAATCTAGATGCAGTAGCATTAACATATGAACCACAATTCTCTATAGTTATCTCTTTTGCTCTTATATTTCCGCCTACACTTTGAGCTATATCAACAACTTCTCCATCAACATCCCCATGTTCAAGCCTTGTTATATGAATCTTTTTTCCATATGCTTTGCCTTTATGAACATTTATGCGTAAATCGTCTGCTTTTATACATGCTGTTTTATGTGTTTGTCCACCCACACTTGCTCTTAGTGCTATTATTTGAGCATTAGGTCCAACATTTCCTTCTATATCTATCTCACTGACTTCAACTTTCATGCCAGTGCCAATAGCATCTTTCATAACGTCACTCTCTTTTACGCTAATGCTTACATCAGAGTCAACGCCAGCATGAATATTGCCAGTAGATTTAAAGCTAATCTCATTTATATCTATATCTGACTTTATAGTATAAAAATTTCCTTCAAGAACTACGTATCCGTTCTCAATTGCTCTATATTCTATTTTGTCATCACTCTCTATTACTTCGATTGTATTGTCTGTGTTAAAGCTTGGAGTATTTGACTCTAATGGCTCTTTTGGTTCTAAAAATTCGCCTCTACAGTTTCTACCTGGCTTTCCTTTTTTTGCTTTAATGTATTCCATAAGAAGTTCATTTTTTTTAACACTTCTTATAAAACCTCTATTTGCATAGTCAACTTTTTGTTGCTCACCAATTTTTTCTTGTTTTTCATAATGAAATATCAAAGCATCGTTTTGTGTAATTACTGGTTCATAAGATTCTGCAACAAGGTGCATTTCACTTTTTTCATACTTTACATTTTCTTGGACTCTTATGTATGCTGCTATTTTAGCGATAACATTTTCTACCATAGTATCAAAAACTTTTATAAGAATATTTGCGCGAACTTTACTTTTGTTTATAAGAGTAAGCAAATCTTGCTCAAGATTTTTGTTATAAGAGATTTGTGAATCTTCTTTTATACTTAGATAAACTTTACATTTAGTTGCGTTAGCACCTATTGCTAATTGAAAATTTTGATATGGATCATTTGGTATTTTAGAAAAAAACTCTATCTCATACATTTGCTTTATGTCAAAGTTTTTATTGAGCAGATTCTCTTTAGTTAGTAGTTTTTCTAGTTCATCGTCTGTAGCTTCTTCCCAGTCTACTTCTTGATTGTCTTTATTTAGCCTTGTGTATGTCTGAACATCAAGAACATTAAAATCAATAGAACCAATACTTACATCATTACTCTTAGCAACTGAAATCAACTCTTTTGCAACATTGTGAGTTCGCACAATAGTTGGTCGAATCTTAGTTTGTGATGATTGAGTATCTTTCTTGCCAGAAGCAAAGACTGCCATAACTACCTACCAAATAATTTTTATAATACATTTTAATCTAATATTTGTTAAACTTTCGT
>CAYWVG010000184.1:0-2548 GCA_964461645.1 uncultured Sulfurimonas sp.
ATTTAAGAGATAATAAAAAATTTGACACAAAAAAAGAGTTAAAAGAAGCCATAGAACGTGATATAAAAGAAGCATATAAAAGATTAAAACTACTACAGTTGTAGAGTTTGTAAAAAGGACAATATTTGAGAAAAAGAGAGTATATAGATAGTGTAGATAGTGAGATAAACTTTAAGTTTTTCCAAACTCCAACTGATTTTGTGGTTAGCGAGATAGCATCAAGGAGTTTTACTGGAAAAGGAAACTATCTCATACTTCATGTCCAAAAGGTAGAACTTACTACTTGGGATATGATAGCTATTTTTAGCGAATATCTAGCAGTTCCAGCCCAAAAGATTGGCTACGCTGGGCTTAAAGATAAGCATGCAACAACAACGCAATATATCTCAGTAGATGCAAGCTATGAGAAGATGCTAAAGAAATTTTATCATAAGCAGATAAAGATACTCAGCACTATAAGAGATCCTAAAAGTATCCGTATGGGGGATTTGAGTGCTAACAGGTTTAGCATCAATCTATACTTTGTTGATAATATAGATGCGGGTCGTATAGAAAAAGTTGCAAGACGCATTGCAAAAAACGGGCTTCCAAACTACTTTGGATATCAGAGATTCGGGCGAGATTCAGATAGTATAAATCAAGCTAAAGAGATGATACATGGTGAGCTTTTTATAGAAGATGCAAAGCTTAAGAGTTTTTTGGTCTCTATATATCAAAGTACACTTTTTAATGAGTGGCTAAGAGAGAGGATAAATCTTACTTTAGATGCAAATGAGAGCGTTTTTAAAATCATTGAGGGCGATGTTTTTGTAGATGAAAAAGGTAAACTCTCAACTCCAAAAATACTCCCTGCAAGAGAGTACGAAGCTAAAAAACTAATCCCAACAGGTTTGTTATCAGGAAGAGATGTTTTTCGTGCCAGAGCAGCGGCAAGAGAGATAGAAAAAGAGTTTGATGATGAGTTTTTACAAGATAAAGGCTATAGACGAGATGCTATTGTTTTTCCAAAAGATATAGTTTGTAACTATGTTAGAAAAGAGACCCTTTTAAATATCTCTTTTACAATCACTAAAGGTTCATACGCTACAGTTTTCCTAGAATCCATTGCAGGTAAAAATTATAGTGCAAAAGATGTAAAACCTAAGGCAAAAAGTTCACAATTAGCAAAGAAATAGCTAGAAAATGGCTGGTATTAGAATAATTTAATGCTAGTTAGATTATAATCATGCAATTTTTACGAGACAGGGAGTGCACCTATGGGTGAATTATTCACATTTTTCGGTTTAATATCTCACGATAAGACCTTTATATATATGACGCATATGTTGCTATCAGCAGGTTTAGCGGTGTTGTTAGCAAGAGTTGCTATGTCAAATCTTCAACTAGTTCCAAAAGGAACTCAGAACCTGATGGAAGCTTATATGTCTGGCGTTTTACAGATGGGCAAAGATGTAATGGGAGCTGAAAATGCTCGTCGTTATGTTCCACTTATTGCAACTATTGGTCTTTTTGTAGTTATAGCAAACTTGATTGGGGTAGTCCCAGGTTTTGAAGCTCCTACAGCTTTTTTAGAGTTACCTCTAACACTTGCACTTGTTGTTTTTGTTTACTACAACTATGAAGGTATCCGTCGTCAAGGTGTTGTAAAGTACTTTAAGCACTTTTTAGGGCCAGTTTGGTGGTTATACTGGTTGATGTTTCCAATCGAGATAGTTTCACACTTTTCTCGTCTTATCTCACTTAGCTTCCGTCTTTTTGGAAACGTAAAAGGTGATGATATGTTCTTGATGGTAATACTTATGCTAGCTCCGTGGTTACTCCCGATGATTCCATTTGCGCTTCTTACTTTTATGGCGTTTTTACAAGCATTTATCTTTATGATGCTAACAACAGTTTATATCGGTTCTGCAATAGCAGTTGAAGATCACTAGGTCTTTAGCACTTTAAGCAGATGCAAAAAGATAAATTCGATAGAATCATTAGCTTTTTGCTAGGAGCATCTTGGGCGATAGTCGTCTTTGGTGCTTTGATAACTTTTAAACTCTTCCTTTTTTTAGGCTTCTCACTAGCTCTTTTTATCACAGTTCTTTTTGTTGTTATCTCGCTTTTTATGATTTTAGCTCTTGATGCCTTTGCCATCAACAGACAAAAACTACAAGAGGCTAAAAAGCAGACAGAGTTATTAGAGAAGATATATAGTAAAGATAGCGAGTCAAAATGAAAATATTTATATTGCTCTTTCTAGGACTATTTTCATCCCTTTATGCCGATAGTGTAACTCAAGATGATTTAAACAGCATATATATAGAAGCTATTTTATTTGTAACAGTCTTTGGGATTATGGGAATAGTATCATATATCTACTCTAGCAGACATGCTAAAGCCTATCAGCCTAAAAAACAAGAAGTAGCAAAAGATAGAATTAAAGCAGACAGGATAGAAGAACTAAAAGAGTTACTTCAAAAAGATGTTATAACTAAAATAGAGTTTGAACTTTTAAAAGAGCATTATCTTCTGTGATTTATGAGAAGTAAAAGCTAAGTTTTGC
>CAYWVG010000185.1:0-2543 GCA_964461645.1 uncultured Sulfurimonas sp.
GCATCAAAAAAGGTTACCCCCAAGCTTGCAGTAACTTGCATCTCGTGCTTATCGATGACTATCTTTTGAGAACTTGCTTTTAAAAGTCTTTTTATCATCACTAAGCTATCTTCATGAGATTTCAAATCCAGCAAGACTACAACAAATTCATCTCCACCCAAACGGGCTATAGTATCACCTCTACGAAGTGATTTTTTCATATATGCAGATAAATATTCTAAAAATTTATCTCCGTAGCTATGTCCATATGTATCGTTGATGGTTTTAAATCCATCAAGGTCTAGATAAACAATTGCAAATGAGAATTTATGCCTATTTGACTGTTTTAATGCTTGATTTATTCTATCAGAGAGTAAGACTCTGTTTGGCAGTCCTGTTAGTGCATCATAGTGTGCGATATACTCTAAGTGTTTTTCATGATGTTGTCTCTCTGTTATATCTCTTGAGATTCCAAGCACTCCCATCAAGCTTCCATCACTGTTTTGTATAGGAATTTTAGTAGCTTGAACTACTTCAATATGCCCATCACTTGCAAATGTTATCTTCTCTTCATTTGTCCAAGTTTTATTTGTTTGCATCACTTTATCATCATTCATTCTAAAAAAATCAGCAAGATCTTTATCCACAAAGTCATAGTCGCTTTTGCCGATTATATCTTTCTCTTTTGCACCAAAAAAATCTTCAAAGCGTTTGTTACAAGCTAAATAAATGCCATCTTTATCTTTTAAGAAAACTAAATCTGGGATATTTTTAACTAGTGTTTTTAGTAGTAATTTTTCTTTTGAGAGCTCTTCTTCTGTCTGTTTTCTATCGCTTATATTTACTAGTGTTGTGCTAAATAATCTAAGAATATCTATCTCATCTTGAGTAAACTCATGTTTCTCCCTTACAGCATCAAGACCTACAAAACCTCTACATGCTCCCTTTTGCATTAGAGGAATGGTCAAAAAGCTTTTTATATCTTGAGATAGCAAAAGGTCTTTAAACTTACTTTGTGGCATAGCTAAAGTATCTTCGATTAGTTTTATCTCTGCACTCATATGCGCTTGTGTAAGCTCAGGAGATATCTCGTTTGGAAAATTTTGAAGCTTTTCCATTTGAGGTGAAATTCCATCTCCACACCATTCATAAACATTTGATGAAGTCTGTTTTTGCATATCATATTCAAAAATATAAGCCCTATCAGCTCCTATAAAAGTAGCCATTATCTCCAATGATTTATCTATAGTTTCATCTATTTTTTCTATTGGAAGATTTATAAAAAGTGTTGATATATTTAAAAGCAGTTGTCTATATTCTTCTTGATATGCCATTTTTTTTTCATAAGTTTTATGAATTTTTAATTCGCGCATCAAGCTTAGTGTGCTTAAAGAGAGTTTGCTATAAATGGAAAGGATTATCTTTATTAAAAGTTTGCTTGAACCACCCAACATTTCTTTTGCTCGAACTTTTGCTTCTTCTACAGTTAGCCCATCTTGTACAGAAAGGGCAATATGTGCCATATATCGATCTGTATCTAAGATATGAGATGCAAGCCATTTAGCTAAAAACTCAAGTGCCTCATCTTTTATCTCACTGATAGGCTTTGATTCTTTCTCATTTTTAAGAGACTCTATTGTGTCTATAAACCGTTGATGTACTTCTTTATGCTCTTTACTCAATGCCTCATCTGGTAGGTATTTATCCCAAATGGCTTCTTCTGTTGTAAAGTGATAGATTGTGTACTCTTGAAGTTCGTCAAGTATATTATTTAAACTCTCTTCATCTGACTCATAAGCTATATTTGTTGCTAACTTATTTAATATTTTTACTAATTTTTTATGTTGGTTATCTACTGTATTAAAACCTGTTTTAAAATGCTCATCCCAAGGAAAAATATCAATCGATTTCATAACATCCACTTTTTAAAATTATTGTCTAGTATCTTAACTAATCTATCTAAAAAATGCTCTTAGCCTATACATTCTTATTATAATTCCAGTAAAACTGTATCTCTTGCAGTTTGCTCAAACTTCTTGCATCCACTCTCAAAAGCAGCACCTTCGCCAATGATAACACACTTATGTTTTGCTCTTGTTATGGCTGTATATATAAGCTTTGTATTATGCATAATAAAGTGCGAAAATGTCATAGGAATCACAACTATATCATACTCCATCCCTTGAACTTTATGGATGGTTAGAGCATATGAGAGCATCAGGTATGGCTTTACCTCTTCATACTCATAAACCACTACAATATCCTCATTTGGATAAAAAACGAACAACTGTTCATCAGCCTCTTCTATCTTAAAAAGTAGCCCACTCATACCGTTAAAGATGCGTCTTTGGCTTGAGTCTTCCCCCGCTTTAAAACCATCACCACTCCATGAAGCCATGTTTTCGTTTTTGGTATGCACCACCTTATCCATCAGCCTAAACTCAACTCCACCCTTTTTAAAACACTTCTTAGGATTTGGGTTAAAGTACTCTTGTAAAACCTTGTTTAAATTGTTAGCTCCTAGAGTTCCACCCTTCATAGGAGTTATAACTTGAAAGTAGTTT
>CAYWVG010000186.1:0-2518 GCA_964461645.1 uncultured Sulfurimonas sp.
TGTTTTCCGAAACCATTTGATTTTTACCACTATTTTTAGCTTTATAAAGAGCCTTGTCAGCTCTTGCTATGATGGAGTCTGGAGTATCACCAGAACTATATTTAGTAGCTCCTACACTCATTGTTATTCTTAATCCTTCACCCTTGTAAATCAGCTTGTTTGATCTGATGATATCAAGGAGTCTTTTTGTGATTTTTAAACAGTGTTCATCATCTATACGGTTTAGTATGATTACAAACTCCTCGCCACCATATCTGAAGACTTTATCTCCATCTCTTAGTGTTTTTTTCAAAATATTAGCAAGAAAGATTAAAACTTTGTCTCCAGCTAAATGACCATGCTTATCGTTAATGCTTTTAAAATCATCTATATCTAAAATGAGTAGATGAAATTCATAAGGAAGATCACTGTTTGAACAGAGCATCTTAAGGTGTGAAGATAATGCACGTCTGTTATAAACTTTTGTGAGTGAATCAAGATTTGACTTCTCTTCTAATGTCTTAACTTGAGTTGTTAGTTGAGTGATTATCTCATTTGCCTTTTTAACTTCATCACTCATATGCAGCTGTATTTCATTGAACTTAGTGGTTAGTGATGGGAGGTCTATATGCTGAGTAGTACACTCCACAAGTGTTTTCTCATGCAGCTTAGCGAGTTTCTCTATGTTTAGATTTGTATTTGCGTATGAAGATAAACTTTTGTCCGCAATCTCTTTGTAGGCATTTTGAAAAAGTGATTCCACATAGCCCTTACTGCTGAGATCTTTATCGTCAAGAGTCATGATAATTTGAGCAGATTCTCTTAAGTAAGTGGCTATTTGCTCTTTAGACGCACTCTCTTGTTGTGCGATGATAGTAGAGAGTTCTTTGCACATTTCATTTGCCAGAGATATAAGCTCATCTTTTTTCATTAGAGAAATCCTAGTTAAAATATTGTGGTATTATACTTACCTAAGCATAAAAAAAACTTTCACTATAAGTATAAAACACTGCATAAGTCTTTAGTAAGAGCTTTTTTAGGATTTTTTATGTAAAATAGCAAAAAATTATACAATTAAGGTTTTATTATGAGCACTTGGAATCCAAAAAGTTGGAGAGAAAAACCAATATTACAACAGCCAACTTATCCAGATCAAGATGAGCTAAAGAGAGTTTTAAAAGAGCTGGGAAATTATCCTCCTTTAGTTTTTGCAGGAGAAGCTAAAAGATTAAAAAGCCAGCTAGCAGATGCAGCTGAGGGAAAAGCTTTTTTACTTCAAGGTGGGGATTGCGCTGAGAGCTTTAGCGAATTTCACGCTGATGGCATCAGAGATACATTTAAAGCACTAATGCAAATGGCAGTAGTTATGACTTATGCTGGCGGAGTCCCTGTGGTAAAAGTTGGTCGCGTTGGTGGTCAGTTTGCAAAACCTCGCTCAAGTGATACAGAAACATTTAATGGCGTAACGCTTGATTCATACCGAGGTGATATTATAAACGCTATGGAGTTTACTGCTGAGGCTCGTACTCCAGATCCACAGAGAATGATAAAAGCTTATAACCAAGCAGCAGCTACACAAAACCTGCTTCGTGCATTTGCAACTGGTGGAATGGCAGATTTGCATCAAGTTCATAAGTGGAACTTAGCTTTTACTAACAAAACAGAGATTTCACAAAAGTTTGAACAATTAGCTCAAGAGATAGAAAACTCACTGAGATTTATGCAAGCTTGCGGGATAAATTCTAAGACATTTAGAAGTTTAGGCGAAACAGACTTTTACATCTCACATGAGGCACTTTTACTTCCTTATGAAGAAGCTTTTACTAGAAAAGACTCGCTATCTGGAGATTGGTACGATACATCTGCTCATATGCTCTGGATAGGAGATAGAACCCGTCAGATAGATGGTGCTCATGTTGAGTATCTAAGTGGTGTAAAAAACCCTATTGGCGTTAAAGCAGGACCAAGTATGGACCCTGAAGATCTAGTCAGACTATGTCAAAAGTTAAATCCTGCAAATGAAGCAGGAAGACTAAATATCATAGTTAGAATGGGTGCGAATAAAGTAGGCGATGGTATGCCAAAACTCATTCGTGCAGTTGAGAAAGAGGGCATGAAAGTACTTTGGAGTTGTGATCCGATGCATGGAAACACTATAAAATCATCTACAAACTTTAAGACACGCCCATTAGATGCAGTACTTACTGAGATGAAACAGTTTTTTCAAGTTCATCGTGCTGAGGGAACAATAGCTGGTGGAGTTCACCTAGAGATGACTGGCAAAAATGTTACTGAGTGTATTGGTGGTTCATTTATGGTAACAGAAGAGGATTTAAGCTCTCGCTACCACACTCACTGTGATCCTAGACTAAATGCAAATCAATCTTTAGAACTTGCATTTTTAATTGCAGACACTTTAAAAGAGTCTAAGCAGTAACTACACACTTTTAGGTATGATTTTCTCATACCTAAAGGGACTCTATATCTTCTTCTTTTTCTTGTATAGTTAAAAGCTCTTCAACCTTTTTCTCATAAAGCT
>CAYWVG010000187.1:0-2476 GCA_964461645.1 uncultured Sulfurimonas sp.
TCTATAATAGCCTCATCAACTGCATCTTTTATGATAACAGTGTTTTCAGGATCTTGTGTAGATATGCGGATACTTGTACTTATCTTCTCACCCAACACTTCACGGGCAAACTTTGAGCTTGGAGTATATCCGCATCCGCTAATAATTAAGACTAAAATAAGTGACAATAAAATCCTCAAAACTATCCTTTAACTACTATATTTACAAGCTTTTTTGGAACTACTATCTCTTTTACTATCACCATGCCTTCTAGCCATTTTACTGCAGCTTCTTTTGCAAGGTTTATTATCTCTTCTTCTTTTGCATCTGTACTAACTTCTATTTCAGTTCTTCTTTTACCGTTGATGGAGACTCCTAACATCATCGAATCTTGAACAAAGACTTCATCAAGAACAACTTGAGGTGCTAAGTTAGCAAGTCCAAATTTCTCACTGCTTATATCATAACAGACATGAGGAATAATAGGCTCCATGATAGAAGAAAATATCCAGTAAGCTTCACTCCAAACATCACTATTTGCTTGTAAATTTAGTGCATTCATAGCTTCCATCACCCCAGCAATCATGGTGTTAAAAGTGTATTTTTCCCTATAAACATCATTTGCACGAACTAGCGCTTCATAAACTTTTACTCTTGCAAATTTCTCTTCTTTACTAAGAGTTGAGTGCTCTATCTTAGGAATAGCTTTCGTTTTTATAACATTTACACTTCGCTCGTAAAATCTTTTTATAAACCTATAAGCTCCCTCAACTGCATTATCATTCCACTCTAACTCTTGAGTAGGAGGAGCCGCAAAAAGTATAAAAAGCCTCGCTGTATCTGCACCATACTTTTCTATGATGGCATCAGGATCTACTGTGTTGCCTTTAGATTTTGACATCTTTGCACCATCTTTTAGCACCATTCCTTGAGTAAGAAGATTATCAAAAGGCTCATCAAAGTCTAAGTAACCCAAATCACGAAAAACTTTTGTAAAAAATCTTGCATATAAAAGATGCAGTATGGCGTGTTCTATCCCGCCGATATATTGATCAACTCCCATCCAGTAAGCTATCTGCTCTTTTGAAAAAGCCTCATCTTGCCAGTTGTTTTCTGATGCACAAAAACGTAAAAAGTACCATGAAGACTCAACGAAAGTGTCCATAGTATCGGTCTCTCTTATTGCATCTTCTCCACATTTTGGACATTTACAATATTTCCAAGTTGGATGCCTCTCAAGTGGGTTACCCTCGCCTGTTATCTTGGCATCTGCTGGAAGTGCGATTGGGAGATTCTCTTTTTTCTCCATCACCAAACCACACGAGTCACAATGCACAAAAGGGATAGGCGCGCCCCAATATCTCTGGCGACTTACTCCCCAGTCTTTTAGTTTATAGTTGGTTGTTTTTTTACCTATCTTTGCATCTTCAAAGTGCTTTATGATACCAGCTTGAGACTCTAGCGAATTTTGTCCATCAAAACTCTCAGAGTTAAAAAGTTCTCCAACTTCTGTAAAAGCCGCTTGCTCATTTAGCTCTTTATCATATGGTTTGATAACTGATTTTATCTCCAAGTTATACTTTTTAGCAAACTCAAAATCTCTCTCATCGTGAGCTGGAACTGCCATTACAGCGCCGCTTCCATAGTCCATCAAAACAAAGTTAGCTACCCACACAGGGATTTCTTTTTTTGTAAGTGGATGAATCACGCTAATACCTAGAGGCACACCAGATTTCTCTTTTTGTCTATCTATAGAAGAGGTGTTTTTCATCACTTGTATTTTAGATGCCACTTCATCACTTAGTAACTTATTTTCTATCATATATGTTACGATTTTATGTTCAGGTGCTAAAGCTGTGTATGTCACACCATAGATAGTATCAGGACGAGTTGTAAAGACATCAAAAGAGTCAAATATGTTGTTTAGTCTATCTTTAGATGCAGAGTCAAAAAAGAGATGAAAGGCCAAACCATTTGACTTTCCTATCCAGTTTTCTTGCATAGTTAAAACTTGTTTTGGCCAGCCACCCTCTAGGTTTTTAAGTGAGCTTAAAAGTTCATCTCCATACTCACTAATCTTAAAGTAGTACTGATTCATATCTTTTTTAACTATAGGAGTGTCGCATCTCCAGCAACATCCATCAATGACCTGCTCATTTGCTAAAACTGTTTGATCATGAGGGCACCAGTTGAGTAGTCCTTTTTGACTATACATCAAGCCTTTTTCATACATATCTATAATAAAGCCTTGCTCAAACTTAGTATATAGCTCATCACTCGTTGCAAACTCTCTTTTTTTAGAAAAAGAAAATCCCAAAGATTTAAACTCACCTTTCATATAGTCTATGTTGTCATAAGTCCACTCTTTTGGATCAGCATTATTTTTTATAGCTGCATTTTCAGCTGGCATCCCAAAACTATCAAAACCTATGGGGTGAAGTACATTGAAGTTTTGTTGACGATAATAGCGAGCAAAAGCATCACTAATAGAGTAGTT
>CAYWVG010000188.1:0-2378 GCA_964461645.1 uncultured Sulfurimonas sp.
ATGTTTTTCCTTCTAAAGAACTCGTCAGGTCCTGCCTGACTATATTAAGGGAGCGGAATTGTACCCAAATGGATTTGTATATTCAAGAGTTTTAGAGTTAAATTTCAGTATTTCGTAAAATTTATTTCCTTTAAGCAAGGAAATGGTAAAATTTCTTTATGGAAATACTACTTCAAGAATTATACAAGATTGACATTAGCGCAGACAAGTTTCACTCAAGAAAAGTGCATTTAGATGACAAAAGTTATCAAATAAATGGTATCACTCAAAGTGGAAAGACAAAACTTGTGAAGAACTATCTTTTGGGCCTTAAAAAAATAAGCTATCTATATATAGATTGTTCTGATATTAGAATCGTTGTAGATGAACTAAACAGTTCGCTTGCAAAATTTTGTAATATTAATAAGATAATTACTTTAGTTTTAGACAACTACACAAGTTCCATCAAGATACCAAATGTCAATCAACTCATTATCTGCTCACAAGTCCATCATGATATTTCATATTTGCAGACCATTTGGCTCTTTCCACTTGACTATGAAGAGTTTTTAGCATTTGAGTATAAACACGATTCTACACTCCTTAACCATTTTATTCAATTGGGTGGATTTACATCTATGAATAAAATTTTAAGTGATGAGAGAAATATCTATATACAAAAAACACTACAATTTGCACTAGATGATGTTGAGTTTAACATCTTAGTTTTGTGTGCAAAGATGATGGCTCAAAAACTCTCACCTTTTTCTATATATGAAAGACTCAAACAAATTAGAAAAATCTCAAAAGACAAACTATATGTATCGTTTGATTCACTTGTGGATAAAAGGTATATTCATCTTCTAGCAAAAAATGAGCATCCAAAAGCTACTAAAAAGATCTATCTCTGCGATATTTCTTTAAAATCTGCACTATCATTGGATAAAAACTTCTCAAGACTCTTTGAAAATATGGTCTATTTGGAGCTTTTAAAGTCAGGAATAGATTGTTATTATGATGATGGAGTTGATTTTTACATTCCATCAAGAGATGAGATTATTTTATGCAAGCCTTTTGGTGATGAGAGAAGCTTGTTTAAAAAGATGCAACTTCTAGAAGCTTTTATCTTTAGTTACAAGATAAAAAAGGTAACAACCATCACCATGAACACAGAAGGAAGTATAAGTCATCCTCTCTCAAAGGTTGAGATGCTACCATTTGATATTTGGGCACTAGGAGATTAGAGTATGTTGTGTGGGATAGATGAAGCTGGGCGTGGGCCTCTTGCTGGGGATTTAGTAATGGCTGGGTGTGTTTTAAATTCACCTATAGATGGTTTAAATGACTCTAAAAAACTTAGTGCGAAAAAAAGAGAACTTCTCTTTGAAGAGATTGTTAAAAATTCTAACTATCATATAGTAAAAATTTCGCCCCAAAACATAGATGCTGATGGTCTCTCTCTTTGTATCAAGCGAGGACTCCAAGAGATTTTAAAATACATGCCTGATTGTGAGTACCTCTTTGATGGAAACTCAAACTTTGGAGTAAGCGGGATTGAGACTATGATAAAGGCTGATGGTAAAGTAGCCGAGGTTAGTGCAGCATCTATTTTAGCAAAAGTAACGCATGATAGAGATATTTTAAGTGTTGCTAAAAAATATCCAGAGTACCAGTTTGAAAAACATAAAGGGTATGGCACAGCTTTGCATGTTGAGATGATTAAAAAGTATGGCTATTGTGAGATTCATAGAAAAAGTTACAAGCTAAAAGCGTTGCAGGCTACACTTTTTTAGTTAACTGCTACTAGTTTGTAGCAGTTGCGTTTAGTGCAAGTATTGCCATGTTTTGCATATGTATAGTTATATCTTTTTTTGCATCATTTGCTTTTTTGAGTTCTTCTAGGAAGTAATCTTTAGTCTGCTCATCTGCTAGGTTAAACACATACAAAACCCACTCGGTGTTTAGCTGTATATCTTCTTTTTCTTTTGTCACTTCAAAAACTCTATAAAGATTTATATCAGTATCTTTTAAAAGCTCCAAAACATCTATGTAGAAAGATGTTACATCGTGGTTTATAAGTCTATCTAGCTCTTTTTTTGATATGTTGGCATCAGTACTGTAGGCACCATTTTTACCAACTATAAGAGCATCCCCAACAACGAACTGCTCACCTATAAAGTAAGCTTTTTTAGACTTTTTAATGGCATTTGCGTCAGTGTAGATAGCATGACCAGTAAGGGTTGATAGCTCATCTGTTTCTATAGAGTCAAAAAAACTGTGTATCGCTTCAGCTTGCATCTCTATGTTTATAGACTTTGTTTTTTGTGTGTTTGAATCAATCGCATAAGCTTTCATTTAAAAATTCTCCAATAAGATTACATTTACAAAAGTACCCTCTT
>CAYWVG010000189.1:0-2346 GCA_964461645.1 uncultured Sulfurimonas sp.
TGATAAAGATCTTATAGACAACTCTCAGGGCGCTCTAATAGACTGCGGAGCTTACTTACAAAGCCTTATGCTCTTGGCTCAAGAGTTTGGGCTTAATACCTGCCCGCAAGGCTCTACTACAGAGTTTGGAAGGGTTGTTGCTGATGTTTTAGATGTTCCTGAGAATCTTGCACTTTTATATAGTGTAGTTATCGGTTACGCAAAAGAAGATGCGAAGATAAACACTTACCAGCCAGCTCGCGCTAACTTAGGTGAGTATGTAACTTTTATATAAACCCTTTTTGTTTATATCTTGTGAGCATGTTTTTATTTCCACTTACTCCACCACTGTGAACATATAAAACACTCTCTTTTGTTTGGCTCAAAAGAGCTTCCCACATAGAAGGAGCATAGAGCAAGTCAAATTCCACTCCAGTAGCAAGGAGCTTTTTATATATATCTATAAACTCTTTATATGGTTTAGCAAAGTGGTACTTTTTCTTAGGCTCTAGTATTATAAGATTGTCTGGGATATTGTGCAAGGCTTGCATCTGCTCTCTTAAATATGAGGAATCCCCAATACAGGGTGTAGTATAAACTCTAAACTCTTTAAGAGCTAAGGCTAAGAAAAGTGCAGTAGTTCCTGTTCCTGATGGAGTGGCAATAGATTTTACATTAATGTCTGAGTTTCTTATCTCTTTTGCTAAGACTTCTATCCCCTCCTTTGCTTCTGCTATAGCTCCACCTTGATGCACTACAAACTCACCATCATTAACATTTAACAAGAGTGAAGCTATGTAGTTTTTATAGAGTGGTTCATCTATCTCTATATGATTCATACCCATCTCTATAGAGTGATAGTAGTTTCCAATATCTAATGTTTTTTGAGTTTGACTTTGTGGTTTTGTATAATAGTCGAACTCCCAGCCTTTGTTTTTGCACATTGCAGCTATAGCCAACATTGCGTTTGACTGTGTTCCACCGTATGATATGATTTTATTAAGTTGATTTTTTGGGGTTTTTAGCAGTTTGTAGAGTTTTCTATATTTATTTCCTGCTAAGTATGGGTCTATTAAGTCGTCTCTTTTTATGTAAAATTCTCTACCATCTAGCTTTATATCAGAGATGATAGAGATATTCATATAAATTTATTTTATAGTTGCTTTGTTTTTCAATTCTTTCATCTTATCTTCTACAACGACTTTAAATTTTTCCATCTTTAGTCTTTGGTCTATAAAAGATTTAACTTCTGTAAAAGATAGTGTTTTTTGAGCTTTTTTATCTTCAAGGTAGATAACATGGTAACCAAATTGTGTTTTTACAGGCTCTGAAATAGTTCCCGTTTTCATACTAAAAACTTTAGCATCAAATTCTGGAACCATTTGTCCTTGTGCAAAATACCCTAGATCTCCACCTTTTGGTCCAGTTGGTCCAGTTGATTTCTCTTTTGCAAGTTCTATAAACTTATTCTTCAAAGCGTCCCCAGAAAGAGGTTTTAACTCTTTTTCTATCGCCTTTGCTTCACTCTCTTCTTTTACTAAGATGTGGCGAGCGTGAACGCTACTTTTTTCGTTGAACTCTTCTTTGTTGTTGTCATAGTAAGCTTTTAGCTCTTTATCAGAAACAGTCACTTTGTCAAACTGTTGTTTTTGCCAAACTTGGATAGCTAGGTCTTTTTTAACTCTGTCTTGAACTTTTACATATTCGTCTTTAAATTCTTTACTCTTTAAAACGCCTGTTTTTTGAGCATCCTCAAAAACTAGCTCTTTTGCAATAAGCTGCTCTAGTACTTGTTTTCTAAACTCTGCTTGTTTATCTTCTGGAACTTGGTTAAATCTACCTTGAGTAGCATTCATAAGAGCAGTATCTACATCTTCTTGAGTAATGTTAGTTCCATTTACTGAAACTAGTGTTGTAGCGCATGCTAGTGAACTTGCAAGAAGTAGAGTCGTAACTATTTTAGTCATTTTTATCATTAGTATTCCTGAGTATTAAATCTTTTAAAATTCAATTTAGTTCATTTTTTACAAAACAAGGAAAAAAATCATCTAAATCTGTTTTAGACAAAAAGTTTATACACTTTATACTAACCATTATTAAACAAACCAGATTTTTTGGTTTATATCATAAATTTCTGTACACTTCTTATTATGAAAAAAGCAACAAAAAAAGAGATAGAGCAAATTCACCAACTCTTCATACAAAAATATAGTGATGCTGTAACTGAGTTAAACTACTCAAATGCCTATGAGCTAGTCATTGCAGTAGCCCTCTCAGCGCAGTGTACAGACAAAAGAGTAAATCTTATAACCCCAGAACTATTTAAGAAGTACCCAAATCCGCAAGAGTTGGCGCTTGCATCCTTAG
>CAYWVG010000190.1:0-2329 GCA_964461645.1 uncultured Sulfurimonas sp.
GAAAAAGTCCTCTATCATACATCTCTTGGATAAATACTCTCTTCTTCTCTAGCGTACTCTTTGCATGAATCATAAGCTCATCAACTCTAGCCATCAGAGCCTCTTCATCGCCTTTATATAAAAAGCCAAGCCTAGCCATGTTAAGTGTTACAACACCGATACTTCCAGTCATCTCAGCACTTCCAAAGAGTCCGCCACCACGTTTGAGTAGCTCTCTTAGGTCGAGTTGCAACCTACAACACATACTTCTTACATGGCCTGGTTTATAAGCTTCTTCATTCTCTACTAAGTTTCCATCTGCATCTCTTTTGTACTGAGAGCCTATGAAGTTTTGAAAATATGAAGAGCCAATCTTAGCAGTGTTTTCAAAGAGTATATCTGTGTTTTCTCCATACCAGTCAAAATCTTCTGTGATGTTTACAGTTGGTATTGGGAAAGTAAAAGGTTGTCCTGTTTTGTCACCCTCAGTCATTATCTCATAGTAAGCTTTGTTGATTTGGTTCATCTCTGGTTGAAAGTACTTATATGTCATCTCATCAAGTGCATTACAACCTCTTCTTTTTGCCTCAACTTCAAGCTCACTATCTAAAAGATTTTTAAATAGATGAGACTGCTTTGAAGTTGGAGTTTGGTCCTTTAAATCTTCTGGGACTGTCCAGTCTATAGTTACGTTTGTAAAAGGAGATTGTCCCCAACGAGCTGGAACATTTAAGTTATATATAAAACTTCTAACTGCCTTTTTTACTTCTTTGTATGGAAGTTTGTCACGAAAAACATAGGGAGCGAGGTATGTGTCAAACGATGAAAACGCTTGAGCACCAGCCCACTCACTTTGAAGTATGCCAAGAAAGTTTGCCATCTGACCAAGAGCTTCACGAAAATGCTTAGGTGCATCACTTTCAACACGACCGCGAACTCCGTTAAAACCCTCATCTAGTAAAACTCTCAAACTCCAACCAGCACAGTAACCAGTCAAACAATCCAAATCATGGATATGATAATCACCATTACGATGAGCATATCCCTCTTCTTTAGAGTAGATTTTATCTAACCAGTAGTTTGCTATAACTTTTCCTGCAGTGTTGTTTACAAGTCCAGCATTGGAGTAACCAGTGTTAGAGTTTGCTTTTATACGCCAGTCACTCTTGTCTATATACTCTTCTATAGTTTGAGTTGAGTTTATATAAGTTGTATCTTCATCTAAAAGAGCATCTCTTTGCATCTTGTGCATATGTCTGTAAAGAATGAACGAACGCATAACTTCAAAGTATCTAGCTTTGTATAACTCTTTTTCTATAGTATCTTGGATGTCCTCAACTGCAACAGCTCTTTTACTTTTAAGTCTGTCTAGAACATTAAAAAAGATAGAACTATCATAGATAACTCTCTCACTTTTAAAAGCTTTTTTGATAGCATCTTCAATCTTGAAAGATAAAAATTCCGCTTGAGTACCATCTCTTTTTAAAATTGTCTCTACCATCGCCATAACTCTCCTTTTAGCTTTTATGAAGAGAAGTTTAGAGTAAGATGAGTTAAACATTGATGAGGAAATATGTCACTTTCATGTCACTAAAAGCTCTCTTTGCCTCTCTTAGGGTATAATTCATCCATGAAAGAAAAAACACAAAAGATATTAGATATTTGGCACAAGCACTTTAGCGATGAAGATAGACAATATAGTGAGTTTGAAGACTCAGATATTGAGTACTTTGTAGGATGTATGCTATATAACCACTTTAACTTCTCTTACGCACTCGATACTATGAAGACTATAGATTTGTCATATGATTTTTTAAGTTCATGTGGTGATGAGTATGATGATATAGCAAATATTATTAAGAGTATAGAGATAGAAGATGAAGAGCAAAAAATAGCATTTTTAAAAGAGTATATAAAAGAATCACAATCAAAATATAGCGAAGATGCACTCTACCTTTTAAACCGTTTAGCTTATCATGTTGATGGAGTTAAAAAGAGATTTTTAGCTGGGCAAAAGGCTAAAGCAGTCCAGTTCGTAAACCCGCTTTTGAGATGAAAAAGTATCTTATAACTTCAAGAGAGTTCTATACAGATACGCCTGCTGTCTTTCGCACAATCATGCATGAGCAGTTTGCAAAACACTTGCCAGATTTTGCACTCTATAGAGATAAAACAAATCCAAACTATAAGATTCAAGCTGAACATTTTGTTGAGGTGTGCGGAGAGTTTGAGGATATTAAAAGTTTTATCCATAGGGATGCAAAGCTTGCAAAAGAGTTAAATGCTACTGGGGTGCATCTAACTTCAACTCAAGGCGAGACAATAGAGTTTGCAAAAGAGTTAGGACTAG
>CAYWVG010000191.1:0-2189 GCA_964461645.1 uncultured Sulfurimonas sp.
GACTTGCTATGTATCTTCAAGGTGTTGATAATGTTTTTGACATCGTTTGGGGTGAAAATGAGCACGGAAAAACCTACTATAGAGATGTTCATAAAGAGAGTGAGATAGAGTTTTCAAAATACAACTTTGAAGTAGCAGATACAGAGATGCTCTTTGCTGAATTTGCTGCAAAGAGTAAGGAGTGCCAAAGAGCTATAGAAGCAGAACTTCCTCTTCCTGCATACGATTTGTGTATGATGGCATCTAACACTTTTAACATCCTAGATGCAAGAAAAGCCATCTCACAAACTGAAAGACAAAACTATATACTAAAGATAAGAGAACTCTCAAAAGCTTGTGCAGAGCTTTATAAAGCTCAAGAAGATGAGAGAATGCAAAGAGTAAAAAGCTAGATTTATGAGAAAATATCAAGTAGAGTAAAAAAGTATTTAGTTTTTAGTTGATTACCTTTAAAACTGTTATAATATAACATTTTATTTAGGAGTAAGTTTTGCATATAGAGAAAATAATCAACCCACTTGACTTGATATATTATGAGTATGATAAGAAAACAAAGAGATTGTATTATGACACTAACTACTCAAATAGATTTATAGAACTAGAATTTTTTAAAATAACTTACCACTTATCTAAGCAAAATATAAAATTTAAAGTCCTAAAAGACAAATCTATAGAGTTTACAAAACAAAAGTTTTCTCTTGAAAATAAGTTCAAGACACTTCTAAAATACATAGATTATAAAAAGCAAAATATCTATTTATTGAATGATGTGAAGATAAAATTTGCCAAAAATATTCCTCTTTTTGAAATAAAATATATAAAACAAAATATCAATTTTCATAATTATGATGCTCTTGTTTTTAGCTCTAAAAATGCTGTCCTAGCTATTGAAAGCATGAATAAAGAGTGGAGAAAAATCCCATCTTATTCTATTGCTGAACAAACAGGGAAGCTTATTAGAGATTTTGGTGGTCATTTGAAATATGCTGGAAAAACAAGACATGGTGATGAGTTTGCATATGAGATACTAGGCGATTTAAAAGGCAAAAAAGTTTTATACATTAGAGCAAAGGAAATAGTCTCAAACATGTTAGAAATCTTTAGAGAAAATGGCATCAAATGTGATGATGTTGTTGTTTATGAAAACTATTTTAAAGAGCCAAAAGAAAAAAAGGCACTACCAAAAAATTCTAAGATAATCTTCTCTTCACCATCAACAATAAAGTACTTTTTAAAAGCTTTCTCGTGGCATGAATCTTACAAAGCCATCTCAATTGGACGCACTACTGCAAAGTACTTTCCAGAATATATAAAACCTATCATTGCAGATAAAACTTCTCTAAAGGCTTGCGTTATTAAAGCTTTGGAGACAAAATAGTTGAGCGAGACTCTTATAGGGCAGATTGACCGTATACTTTTTGAAGATGATGGTTTTTTTATAGCTACACTTAAAAGTGGCGAAAAGATTAGTGGGACTTACTTAGAGAGTGAAGTCTCTCATATTAAAGACTCCGCTATCACACTAAGTGGGGAGTGGAGTGAACATGCAAAACATGGTAAAACTTTTAAATTTGACTCCATCAAGGTAAACCAAAATCATCTCTTTTTCTTTTTAAACAAAATCGTAAAAGGCTTTACTAAAAAACTCTCAGCCGAACTAATAGAACACTTCACAAGTGATGGGCTTGTAGAGATTTTAGATAACGATATCGAGAGACTTTTAGAGTTTAAAGGCATAAAAGAAAAACGGCTTAAAAAGATACAAACTTCATGGAAAAAGTTTCGTTCTATGCGTCGTCTTGGAGAGTTTTTAAGCCCCTTTGATGTATCTCAAGCACTCCTAACTACAATCGCTACTGCTATGAGAGATGTTGATGAGCCTTGTACCAAGATAAAAAACAATCCCTACATCTTAACTTCTATAAACTCCATAGGTTTTAAAAGAGCGGATGAGTTAGCCCTAAAGATGGGAGTAAAAGAACAAGACGAAAACCGCATAAGTTCGGCTATGGACTATACACTTTTAAACTATTGTGAACAGCAAGGAAATAGTTGTATATCAAAAGATATTCTCTTTAATGGACTTGATGAGCTTTTAGGATTTTCTCATAAAAACCATCTCTATGAAGCAGCACTAGTTGAGAGGGTGGCAGAGAGTAGTATAGTGATTATGAAAAACAACAGAGTCT
>CAYWVG010000192.1:0-2171 GCA_964461645.1 uncultured Sulfurimonas sp.
TGGTTTTAGTAAACGCATAAGCGATGATGAGTTTGCTAAGAGCTTTTATACTCTTTGTCTTGGAGTTATTTTGATGCTAGCATCTCCTCTGTTTTTAACCGCTCAGTTAGAGTTTGCATCTTATGCTTTTACCATCATTGCAATGCTACTTTACTTCATTCAGCTTGCAAAGATGATAGAATCAAGAAAAAAAGTAGTTCATGATATTTGGGCTAAGTCTATCTACGTTGGATTTAGCTCTTTTATAGTCTCATTTTTACTCTATATTATTTATCTTATAAACCAAGATGCAGAGATATTAAAAGTGGCTTCCTGGATTATGCTAGTTGGCTTTTTTGGCTTTTTAATCATCGGAAATCTTTATAAAATCATTCCTTTTTTACTATGGTTTGAAGTTTACTCACCACTTATTGAACAGCAGAGTGTTCCTATGCTTCATGAGCTTCTGCCAGAAAAATTGACAAATCTACAGTTTCTCTCTTCTACTCTTGGTCTAGTTATCTCATCTTTTGGGATACTTTTAAAAGACAATATAATCTTTTATTCTGGTGCTTCTTTTTTACTGCTAGGATCTGTTTTTTTATTTATTAGCATATATAAAATGTTTGCAAAAAATTTATAAAGTCCTTTTAAAGATTAGCTTTGTATAATACTTCCATATAAATATAATAAGGAAATTGTGATGAGTAAATATTTAGAATTAACTGGTGCAGATTTTGAAGCGACTTTAAGTGAAGGTGTATCTTTAGTAGACTTTTGGGCTCCATGGTGTGGGCCTTGTCGTATGATTGCTCCTGTTATTGAAGAGCTAGCTGAAGACTTTGATGGCAAAGCTAAAATCTGTAAAGTAAACACTGATGAAGAGCAAGATATCGCTGTTAAATTTGGTATCCGTTCTATCCCAACTATCATGTTTTTTAAAGATGGAGAAATGGTAGATCAAGTTGTTGGAGCACAATCAAAACAAGCTCTAGCTGAAAAAATCAACGCTCTTTTAGCGTAGAGTTTAGGTAGTGTCAAGAGTAAGAGGCAAGAGTCTCTTTTCTCTCTCTACTCTTCTGGCTTCATTTTTTGGAGCTGCTATGATAGCTGCTGCCTTTGCTTACTTCAACTATAAATTTGCAGAGTATAAATTCATAAACTTTAAAGAGTTCGTTTTTTATGAAAAAAGTGATATTTTTCATCCAAAAGAAGATAAGTATATAGTTGTCTTTTACAGCTCTAAAGATCCAAACACTATGCAATTACTCTCTCAAGCAAAACTTAAACTTCCGATATTAGCTATTGATTACTACAATGAAGTTAAGCAAAATACAGAGAGCACAACCTTTTTAAGAAGTGGAACAAAGACTTCACTTAGCTTTATCCAGCGCTTCAATATCTATGATTCCCCTTCTATTTTTTTTATAAAAAAATCACAAGAGCAGATTTATAAACAAGATAGTATGATACGAAAATTAGATAATTTAAAAGAATTAGCTTCTCAGGTTGAGTCTTTATAAACTCTAGCCTCACTAAAGCTAAGCTTTGGTGGCTTTTGAACTTTGTTCAAATATCGTTATAAATGAATGAAGGAAACTCTTCATTTTACAAAGAAAAATTAAGGAAATAAGAATGTCAAATATTTTAGATTGCGCAATAATAGGTGGTGGACCTGCTGGCCTTACAGCTGGGCTATATACAACCCGTGGTGGTTTAGAAAATGTCGTAATGTTTGAAAAAGGTATGCCTGGCGGGCAAATCACTCAAAGTTCAGAGATAGAAAACTATCCAGGTGCTACTGGTGAGATAACTGGAATGGAGCTTATGGAGCCATGGCCTGAGCAGTGTCAAAGATTTGGTCTAAAACATGAGATGGTCGAAGTTACAAGAGTAAGTAAAGATGGTGACTTGTTTAAGATTCATAAAGGTGATGGAAGTACAGTAGATGCTCATAGCGTTATCATAGCAACTGGTTCATCTCCAAGACGCGCTGACTTTGCTGGCGAAGATGAGTTTTTTGGTCGCGGCGTGAGTACTTGTGCTACTTGTGATGGATTTTTCTATAAAGGTAAAGAAGTAGCTGTTATTGGCGGTGGAGACACAGCCCTAGAAGAAGCACTCTATCTTGCAAAAATCTGTACTAAAGTATATCTCATTCATAGAAGAGATACATTTAGAGCATCTCCAAA
>CAYWVG010000193.1:0-2162 GCA_964461645.1 uncultured Sulfurimonas sp.
TAAAGTAGCAAACGCTCTCTTTTTTTGCAGGTTTTTCATACTTAGTTTGGTTGCTTAGATGTAACTCTATACTTTGGTCATAGTTTTCTTTGAGCTTTACAAAAGCATCATACTCTTTGCCTTTTAGCTTTTTAGTGGTGACTTGTACAACATTTAGAGGATTTATAGCAACACCATGTTTTCTAAGCTCAAAGTGCAGATGAGGACCAGTTGAGCGGCCAGTGGTTCCAACATAGCCGATAGTGTGCCCTTTTTTTACATACATACCGTTACGGATACCATTACGAAATGATTTAAGATGCGCATATCTAGTCTCATATCCATCAGCATGACGAATTTTTACAAGGTTTCCATAGTTCCCAAGAGCAGATGCATAAGTAATAGTTCCAGCCCCAGCAGCTACAACTGGAGTGCCGCGTCTTGCTGCATAGTCTATGCCTAAATGAGCTCTCCATTTTTTTAAAATAGGGTGAAATCTTCTTTTTGTAAAGTAAGAAGAGATTCTAGTAGCTTGGACTGGGCGAGCTAGTAAAAAGCCCTCAACCTCATGTCCTTTTGCATCATAATATCTCTCATCATCATTAAGATAGATAAAATTCTTTTTCTTTTTCATCTCTATCATGGCTGCTTTTAAGCTTGGCATAGAAAAAGGGCGACCTAGACGGTATTTTTGATCATATATCATAACCAAAGTGTCGCCTTTTCTTAGATCTCTTTTAAAATTTAGTGAGTTTTTAAAGTTTGAGACAAAGATTTGCGCTAGTTTGTTTGAACCAGTCTCTTTTATGATATCGTAATGCGGAGAGTTGTTTATAGCTAGCGTAAAAGCTTCAGTTTTCGTCTCACTTATGATGGGAATAGCTTCAAAATTATACTCATCATTATGTTTATATATGTGAACTTGAAGCTCATCATTTAGAGGAAGCAGTGCTTGTTCGATCACTCCATTGTCATCTCGGAGTATTTGGCAATGAACACCTGCTCTCATCTCTTCTGTTAGTTGTTGGTCATCTTTATCAAGTCCATAATATAACTTGTAAGTTGGTAGATTGTGCTTTTGTAAAAAAATCAAATAAGTTTCGTTTTTTATCCATCTAAAACGCTCTACTTGAGCACTAAAGAGTGTTGTTGTTAGTAATAAAAGTAAAAAAAATCGTATCATAAAGTTATTGCCTATAAAAAAATATTTTGTAACCTTATCAAAAATTGGCTTAGTTAAGATATAATCACTCCACTATTATTTGAAAAAAAGAGAGTTTATGAAGTATATATTTTTAGTTATGTTTTTAGTTTTACAATCTTTTGCAGGGGTTGTAAAGTCACCAATAGTGAGTGTTGATGAGAAAAACTCACAAGCGACAATAGAGATAGATAAGATAGATGTGGGAATGAGTGGATTTATTTTTCATAAAGTTTCAAATGAGCAAGGTGTTATACTTAAAAATATAGTTGTTAGTTCTTATGATGCAAATTCTAAGATAGCAACTCTAGATATGTCAACTTTTGATGCTCTAAGGAATAATGCACTTCCAAATGGAAATTGGAGTGTTAGCGTTGGAGATGAAGCAATGCTCGCTTTTGGTTACACAAGAGGGCTTTTAATTGCTCCAAATGAAGACATCTATCATAGGGTAACTAGAAGTGTGAAAAACCTACAATGGGTTCATCCAGACCTTTTTGCAACATCTTTATCATTTGCTGGACATCCAACTCCACTAAGAGAGGACTTTACAAAATTCTCTATTGGCACTTCTGTAGGGCTAGTCTTTATCTATCTAGATGAAAAACTATTTACAGTAGATGCAAAGAGCTTTAAAATCCTTAGTATTACAGAAGCACAGCTCAAGCAAGAGGAGACAGATCTTCCTTTTTATACGAGAGTTGAAGAGATAAATGCTGCGTGGTGGGGAGAGGGAAGTAGTAATTTAAAATCTTACGAGCCTCATTACTACGAACTTTTAAATAAGGCAAATCCAGACAATAAAGAGCTGGCAGAAATGATAAATAACTATAAAGCAAAGGTTTTAAAATGATTGATAAAAAACACTTAGAGCACTTTAAAAGTATTGTAACAGAAGAAAATATATATAGCGATAAGGCGCATCTCATAGCCTACTCATACGATGCTACAAGAGAGCATTTTGAGCCTGATGCTGTTATCT
>CAYWVG010000194.1:0-2095 GCA_964461645.1 uncultured Sulfurimonas sp.
TTGAAGAGGTTTACCATCTTAGTCGTGCAGATGCCGTGCTAGTAGAGATAAAACATTTTTTTGAAAACGAGAGCTACAACAAAGCTGTGATAGCTAGGATAAAAGAACAAATGAGTGATGCTAAGTATGAGGAATTTGATATGATTTTCTCAGCTCATGGACTTCCTCAAAAGGTTATAGATGCTGGAGATGTTTATGAGAGACATGTTAAAAAACATATAGAGATTTTAAAGAAAAAACTAGAAGAAGAGGGAATGAATTTTCATGAAGTTCATCTAGCATATCAGTCTAAAGTTGGACCTATGGAGTGGTTGAAACCATCTCTTGGAGACAAACTAGAGAGTATAAAAGATAAGGGTGTGGTGATTTTTCCCATAGCTTTTACTATAGATAATTCTGAGACAGATTTTGAGCTTGAGATTGAGTATAGAGAGATAGCCGAAGAACTTGGCATCAAAGAGTACAAGGTGTGTAGATGCCCTAACGATAGTGATTTTTTTGTAGATGCGCTGCAAGAGATATATGAGAGGATGAAGTAGTTATGAAAGTAGTTATTTTTGATATGGATGGGACACTACTTGATTCTAAAAAAGACATTACAATCTCTGTAAATTACATAAGAGAAAAACACTACGGCCTTGAGCCTTTGAGTGAAGAATTTATAGTTGATGTGATAAATATGGAAGTTAGAAACTTGCCAAAGCTTTTTTATGGAACTGAGGTTTATGAAGATAGAGATAGAGAGTTATTTGAAGTTCACTATGAAAATCAATGTATACAAAATCCATATCTTTATGATGGCATTAAAGAGACTTTAGAAGAGTTGGTGGCATCAAGTGTAAAAATTTCAGTAGCTACAAATGCCCCAACGCCTTTTGCAAAACGAATGCTCAGTCATCTTGGAGTTGATGTGATGTTTGATGTCATAATCGGAGCAGATAAAGTAAAAAATTCAAAACCTGATCCGCAAATGTTAAACCATATATTAAAGTATTATAAGTATGATGGGAAAAAAGACATAGCTTGGATGGTTGGGGATAATTCAAAAGATATGTTAAGTGCAAAAGCAGCAGGGATAGAATCTATGTTTGCAACTTGGGGATTTACACCAGAGTCAGATCATAAGATAGTAGTATATGAACCAAAAGAGATACTTGGTATTGTTTTATAAAGATATGCTAAAATAAGCTGAAATTATAATAAGGGTATGATGTGTTTGATAACGATTTGCTTTTAGCTTTTGTATTTATGGCGATTCTTTTTTTACGCCAAATATCTATACTAAAACACCCAAATAAGATAAACTATGCGCCTCTTATGATAGGTGTTGGAACTATTAGTAGTGTTGTCCACTTTATAATTCATCCAGATGTAACAAATGTTATTTTACTTCTTAGAGAGTCTTTTTTACCGCTTTTAGTCTCACTCCTTTTATATATTGTTATGAATATACTTCATCAAACACAGCAGACTCAAAGTGCCAAAACTAAAGATGAATTTGCTAAGTTTATAGCATCTCAAGTAAGTGAACTAAAAGAGTTTATGGCGGACTTAGAAGGTCGTATGATACTCTCTCAACAAGAAGATAGAGAAGCCCAAAAAGCTTTAAGAGAGAAGTTTAAAGGTGATATAAAAGCATTAAATGCCATTGAGATAAATCAAGGTAGATTTTTAGAAAAATTTGATGCAATGCAAGAGTGGCATAAAAGTGTCTCACAAGCTTTTGATAACTTTACTAATGTTCAGCTTCCAGAGCTTGATAATGTTGTTCATAAACATATAGATATGCTAAGAGTTGCTGAACAGGATCACTATAACCAAACGAAGGCTACTCTACAAAAAGCTTTAGAAAATAAGTATGATGTAAGCGAGGATATAGAGAGTCTAAAAGAAAATTTAACTAGCATGAGAGCTATCTCAGATGACATAGCAAAAGCCATCACAAGGCATACGCTAGAGCAACTCTCAGGTATAACAAAAGCTTTTGAGAACCAAATAGTATCTCTAAAATCTCATACAGAAGGTGTGAGTACAGCTCTTTATGAGGGAGAAAATAGACTCAACTCCATAAGAGAGCAGAGTGAGATGATAATGA
>CAYWVG010000195.1:0-1925 GCA_964461645.1 uncultured Sulfurimonas sp.
CTAATGCCTATCTTACTCTTGTACACTTTTTTACTATTCCTTTTGAGGCGCGTCTTAACAGTTATGGATTTAGTGAGGAGGATACTATAGAATATATGAGTGTGATGAAAGACAAGAGTGAGAGAAATCTTGAACAATTTATTCAAACAATAGATATTCCTAAAGGATTTATGATTTCCTCAAAAGTACGTAAAAGTTCCTTAAATCCAAAACTCTTTGATAAAGAAGTTGAAGATATACCTCATGATATACTAGCGCTTCATACTACAGGAAAGATTAGTTTTTACGCTTTTGATATCCTTGAGAGCTCTATAGAAAACGTTTTAATTTTAAAGGTATAAATACCTCTTTATATACTCTTTTTTTTCAAAAAATAGTATAATTTCTAGCTCAAAAAAAGGTCACTTTTTTAGTATAAAAAGGACCTTTGAGTCAAAAGAGATATCACTAGATATCTTGTGGATTTTTGGCTGTGTTTGATGGAATATCAAACAAAACTTTCTTATGTAAAACATAACATTTTTTTTGAGGACACAATGAACATTTCTGATGTAGTATTTGAGATGGAACTTAATGGTGTTGATGCTGGAGATATTGATAGCATCGTTGAACTCTGTCGTGATAAGGGTTTTAATAGTGAGCTTATGGATGAGGAACTTATAAAAAGAGGGTATCCTAAAATCTTTAGCATTAACTATGAAGAGTATGATGATTTTGATGATGATTACTTCACTGTTGAGAAGTTTCCAAATAAAAATCTATACAGAGACTAGATGTTTAAGACTCACTCACTACAGGTGAGTAAGTCTATTAGTGAGTAAAAGTCCTGTTTAGTGCACTAAACATAGCTTTTATCGAAGCGGTTGCAATATCGTCATCGATACCTACACCAAAACATGACAAAATATCTTTAGTTTGTATCTCTATATAAGCTATAGCTTTTGCACTACTTTTATCTCCACAAGAGTGTTCTGAATATGAATTTATCATAAACTCATTTTCATAGTCTTTCATTAAAGCATTTTTGCAAGCGTCAATCGGACCATTCCCTTGTGCAGATGCTACAATTTCTCTGCCTTTATAGTCATAAACTAGAGTGCAAGTTGATACTTTTTTTAGTGACTCAACTGTCACATCCACAAAACTAATATGCTCTTTTGCTTCAAAATATGTCTTATTGAAGATGTCTAATATCTCATCAGGTTCTAGTTCTCTTCCCTCTTCATCTGTTACAGCTTGAACTACTTTACCAATCTCAGGGTGCATAGCCTTTGGAAGCTGATAACCAAAGTTTTTCTCCAATATATAAGCTACTCCACCTTTTCCAGATTGCGAATTTATTCGGATGATGGACTCATAAGAACGGCCTACATCTTTTGGGTCAATTGGTAAATATGGAACTTCCCAAAAAGCATCTTGGCTATTTTTCTGATACGCTAAACCTTTGTTGATCGCATCTTGATGTGAGCCTGAAAATGCAGTATAGACTAACTCTCCCACATAAGGGTGTCTTGGATGAGTTGGCATTTCTGTACATCTCTCAACAATTTCTAAGACTTCATCTACGTTTGAGAAGTTTAACTTAGGATCTATTCCTTGAGTCAACATATTTAATGCTAGAGTTATGATGTCAACATTTCCTGTTCTCTCGCCATTGCTTAAAAGTGTTCCCTCAACTCTGTCAGCGCCAGCTAAAAGTGCTAACTCTGTTGCAGCTACAGATGTTCCTCTGTCGTTATGTGTATGAGTTGAGATGATGACATTTTTACGGTTATCTAAATGTTTTGACATCCACTCTATTTGGTCTGCATAGACATTTGGAGTTGACATCTCTACAGTAGCTGGAAGATTTAGGATAACCTTTCTATCGTCTGCTATACCCCATCTTGCAGTTACTGCATTTGAGATAGCTACTGCAAACTCTA
>CAYWVG010000196.1:0-1915 GCA_964461645.1 uncultured Sulfurimonas sp.
CCACTTGAGTATGGGCAAGTCTTTACTATGCTCATCTCAAAGTGTTCTTCTTCTATGCCCTCTTGTTTTCTGTCATAGTGGCGCATAGCAGCGCGAAAAGCAGTTAGGATAATGTTTGCGCTATCTTGATGTGCAGTTGAGATATGTTCAACCTGTTCACCCTCTGGTTTACTTGTATCTACCTTTGGCTTCTCTAAGTTTGCATAAGACTCTTTTAAGTCCTCTTCAAGCCCAAAAACAGTAACTAAAACATTTACTATAGACTCTCCCTTTATCATCTCGCTTAGGAGTGAACCTAGAGTAGTTGCATCTGGGCCCGTTGAGTTAGTTCCAAACTTCACATCTATAATACGAGAGCTATCTCGCTTTAAGTACATGATGGCGTATGTTTTAGTAGCGTTGTCTATACCAATACCAATACAGTCAGCATCTGGCATCTCCCCATAATTTTGGGGTTGGAGCATATGCCTACCTATCTCAGCTTCTAGTTCTTGTTGTTCTTTATCTTGCATCTTTAACCTCTACTATAGTTGATGGGAGTTTTTCTATACTAACTCCGTTGTCTTTTAAAAATTTTGAAATAACTTCTGAGTGAGTATGCTCATACTCTTTTGCATAAACGATTCTTTTTATCCCACTCGCAATAAGATTTTTACTACACTCACTACAAGGCTCTAGCGTCACATAGATAGTAGCATCTTCTATAGATATGCCTTTTCTTGCAGCCCAAATGATGGCGTTCATCTCTGCGTGGATCTCATAGGTCTTTGACCACTCATGATGCTCTTTTGTGTACTCATCTTTCCAATACTCACAACAGTTTATAAAACCAGATGGAGTTCCATTATAGCCAGTGCTTAAAATCCTGCCATCTTTTACAATAACTGCACCAACTTGCTTTGAGACACATTTTGAAGCAGTTGAAATCTCTACTGCTATGTTTATAAAATTTTCATCACTCAACATTTCTAATCATCTTTATATCAGCATTATGGCGAAGTCTTGCAAAGTAGTTGCCTAAAACTTGTTCTCTTTGTTCTGCCATCATCATATTTATGACTTGGTTTTTCACACTCTCTATATCTGCTTCTTTTGCAGCTTCTATCTCTTTGATATAAAAACTCGCATAAGCACCTTGCCCATTTGGGACTATGGGTGTGAAACTATTGAGCGGAGTGTTCTCTAAAAGCTGTGCTAACTCTGGAGCAATTCTATCATATGGGAGGTTTTGCTCTGAGCTTGAAATATCAGGAGAGTAAAACATAGGATTGTCTATTTTTTCTTGGAGTCTTTGCTTGTCTTTTGCATTGTAAATGACGACATTAAAGCCACTTGGATGAACAAACGATTTTTTATTAAGATTGTAGTAGTTTTGTATCTCATCTTCGGTAGGCTCTACGATATTACTATATGCGATTGAAGAGTATAGTTTTTGAGACAAAAGCTTCTCTTTAACTTTTTCTTTTAACTCTATAGAGCTTAAGCCGTTTGCGTCTCTGATGGCTTCATAAAATTCATTTACATTTAGACCGTTTCTCGCAGCTGATTTTTTGATGTCATCGTAAACTTCAGTGCTATCAACTGTGATCTTTCTCTCAGATACTTCTTGAAGTTCCAGAGTTTTTCTAATAAGAGCATCTGTAGCTGCTGTTGCATCAACTTTTGAGAGTTGCATCTCTTTTTTTATATCTTGTAGTGTTATCGCGTCGCCTTGGACTACAACTGCCACGCCATCTATCATTTTAGCTTCTAGTGATAAAGCTAGTAAAATTGTTAAAACTATTTTTTGCATCTATTTTCCTCTTTATTAAAGAAGTGATTTTATCTATTTTTAGCCAATACTTCTATAAAGAAGCTTTAAACTCTAGACTTTTACCATCTTTTAACAAAAAACTCTCTAAAATTCAACTACTAA
>CAYWVG010000197.1:0-1815 GCA_964461645.1 uncultured Sulfurimonas sp.
TCAAGCGAAGTAGAAGAACTTTTTATGGGCTCGGTACTTTTTATAGTTATTAGCGCCTCACTTTTAGCATCTTTTTTTGGCTTTACCTACTCACTTGGTGCTTTTGTAGCTGGGATGATTATAGCTGAGACAAAGTACCATCATAAAGTTGAGTTTGATATAGCGCCATTTAAAGATATCTTACTAGGAACTTTTTTCATTATTGTTGGAATGAAGATAGATTTTATGTACTTTGTAAACCATTTCTGGCTCACACTTGGCATCTTTATACTTGTGCTAATTGTAAAAACACTTATCATGTATAGCCTACTTCGTCTGACAAGTGAACATGCCACTTCACTAAAGACTGCTCTTGCACTCTCTCAAGTTGGAGAGTTCTCTTTTGTAATCTTTGCAGTTGCATCTAATGGTGGGCTTTTAGAAAAAGACTTAGAGGCCCTTTTTGTTCTTGTTGTGATATTTTCTATGATGGTAACACCATTTTTTATCTCAAAAATTAGCACATCTATTGACTATTTTACCCGTGAAGAGCACTTAGCGATAGATACCAAAGAGTTTGCTAGAAGAAAAGACCATGTTATAGTTTGTGGATACAGCATCATAGGTAAGTTTGTTGCAAAAGAACTAGAAGCCATAGATGCGCCTCATGTAGTTATTGATAACTCTCCAAAACATGTTCAAGAGGCTCTAAAAGCAGGAAAAGAGGCCTATCTGGGAGATATGTCAAAACTCTCAATGCTTGAAGCACTAAATGCAGAGAGCTCTGTAGCAGTTATTGTAACTCTAGACAATATAGACAAGAAGCGCGCTATTTGCGAGGCTGTATTAAAGCATACAAAAAATATAAATCTTATAGTAAAAGTATCATCACTTCAAGAGATAAAAGCATTGCAAGATTTGGATATTACAGTTGTGGTGGACTCTAAACTTGAGATTGGCAAGGTTCTTGTAGAGAAGATGATGAGCTGTAAATTAAAATATTAACTACTCAGCTATAAGTTAGAGCTTATAGCTGTGCTAAAATCTTGTTATATCGCTTTTGTGAGTTACACTGAATGAGCAACATATCGTCCTCTTCAAGTAGTGTAGAACCTGTTGGTTTAATATACTCATTATTGCGCTTAATCAGAAGGATTAAAAAATCTAGTGGCAAGTTAAGTTCTATGATGCTTTTATGGATGACAGGAGAGCCTTTTTTTATATAAAACTGTCTTAAAGTTTTATATAAAAGTGGAGAAGAGACTACCGACTCATCTTTTTCATTTTTATAAGCTTCTGCTTTTAGCCACCTTGCAACATATGGTAAAGATGTCCCTTGAATCAAAATAGATGTCAAAACAACGAAAAAAACTAGATTGAAAATCAAACGAGAGTGCTCAAAATTTTCAACAAATGGGTATGTCGCTAAGACAATAGGAACAGCACCCCTAAGCCCGACCCATGAGATAAAAAGCTTATCTTTAAAAGGAAACTTGCTAAAAGACATACTTAAAAATACGCCCAAAGGTCTTGCAACAAACATTAACCAAAATGCAATGGCTAAAGCTGACAATGCAACATCTGGAAGTTCAGAAGGAAAGACAAGTAAGCCTAGAACCAAGAAGACGGTGATTTGCATAATCCATGAGATGCCATCGTGAAATCCCACCAGATTTTTTTTATGAACAAACTCTTTAGTGTTGGCAACAATTCCTGCTAAATAAACAGCTAAAAAACCGTTTCCTCCTAGCATCGAGCTACTTGCAAATAGTAGTAAAATCCATCCGATAGTAAGAACTGGGTATAGCCCATAAAAGCTCAAATGAGCTCGATTTA
>CAYWVG010000198.1:0-1711 GCA_964461645.1 uncultured Sulfurimonas sp.
TTATGGTTAAGAGGTCGAAATTATAGACAAATAGATTTTAGAAGTCAAGATATTTGTGATGAAATTTAAAAAAACATCTCTTTGTCTATCAAAATAAGCATTTTTATCGCAAAAAGCGCACTTTGCCTCTGCACATAATTCCTATCTCCGTCTAGTCTTAGATGCATATGAGCGTGATGAGTCTTAGAACTCACTCCCACATAAACAGTTCCAACTGGTTTATACTCAGTCCCTCCAGTATCACCTGCTATACCACTAACTGCTAGTGCATAGTCTGCACTACTTACATTTAGAGCGCCTTCGCACATCTCTTTTACTACTTGAGAGCTTACAGCTCCATTTTTTTCTAAAATATCTGCATCTACTGCAAGCCAATTTTCTTTGATGGAGTTTGAGTAAGTAATCAGTGCGCCATTTAAGATTTTTGAAGCTCCATTTTCTCTTGTAAAGTAGTAAGAGAGAAGTCCACCTGTACAGCTCTCTGCAAAAGTAACTGTTTTTTGATTTCTTGAGAGTGTCTCTATGATGTAGTGAGTCATATTTGAAGCGGCTATAAGATTCTCTGGCAATTGCTGTTTTACTGAGTTTATAAACTTTGATATCTCTCCATACTTCTTACTTACTATATCCACTCTAAGCCAGCCATCTATAAGTGTTATAACATCGATGCTAACATCAAATGTTTTCGCTATTGGAGCGAGTATGGTGTTTGCTTCGTCCCTACTCTTCTCAAAGATATGCACAACTGCACTATTTTCTTGAGTGGTTAGCAAAACCTCTGGCATCTTTTGCATCTCATCTATATGAAGCACATTGATGATGGCATCTTTATACTCTAAGAGATAGCTAAAGTCTTCGTATGCCGATGTGTTTGATGGGATGAGCATATTGTCTTTTAGTATCTGGTTATCACTCGTAACTGTGCAGATAAGCTTTCCTATGGTTGAAAAGTTTTGCTTTGTTGTGACGATAAGAAGCTTGTTGTTTGTGTTTATCTCTTGTTCGAGATACAAAAAAAGTGAATTATCAGTATCTTTGAAGTAAGTTATAGAGTCTATAAAGTCACACTTTTGTCTGACTTTTCTTATGATGTAGTCTTGGAGTGAGGTGTTGTAAAAAAACTTATTGCCAATAAATATAAGATGCAGCTTCATTAAATATAGCCCTTTTATCAGATTTTAATTCGGCTTATTATAGCACCATTATCTGCTTTAAAGAAGCTTTTAAAGACACAGAAGATATAATCCAAAAAAATTTAATCTACAGGGTATTTTTAGAGATGCCCTATATATGGGGTACAGATGGACTACAAAGAGACACTACTTTTACCTACTACAAACTTTGCCATGAGAGGCAATCTAATAAATAATGAACCTTTAAGATATGCTGCTTGGGATGCAAATAAAGTCTATGAAAAGATGAAAGCTAACCGCAAAGATGCACCAAGCTTTACTCTTCATGATGGCCCTCCATATGCAAACGGAAATACTCATATAGGTCATGCTCTTAACAAAGTTTTAAAAGATATCATCGTAAAGCAACACTACTTTGCTGGTAAAGCTGTGCGTTTTACTCCGGGTTGGGATTGTCATGGTCTTCCAATCGAGCAACAGGTTGAGAAAAAACTAGGCGGAAAGCAGAAAAAAGAGCTTTTAGAGGTATCTAAAGTTAGAGAACTTTGCCGCGAGCATGCTAGTAAATTTGTAGATAT
>CAYWVG010000199.1:0-1707 GCA_964461645.1 uncultured Sulfurimonas sp.
GTATAATTTATAAGTATTTAGTTATAATAAACTAAATTAACAATAAATTAGAGCAGAGCTACATGCAAAAAATATTTGAAAAACTTAACGACTCTCAGACTCAGGCAGTAAAACAATCCGAAGGTCCAGTACTAATACTAGCGGGAGCTGGAAGTGGAAAAACTACCACTATAGTCTCTCGCCTTGCTTACCTTATCCAAGTTTTGGGTATTCCAGCATCGAACACTCTCACACTTACCTTTACAAACAAAGCAGCAAAAGAGATGAGAGAGCGAGCTTTAAATATGATAGGAGATGCCTCTTATCCTCCACTTCTATGTACTTTTCACAAGTTTGGACTACTTTTTTTAAAGTTTCATATACATCTTTTAAACAGACAAAACAACTTTGTAGTAATAGATACAGATGATAAAAAAAGAATTATAAAAAAGATAAATTCAGAGATTCCAACTCCTCTTATAGCGAGTGAAATCTCAAGATATAAAAACTCACTTCTTACTCCAGATGATGCTTATAAGCAAGCGGAATTTTTCAACTATCAACAGATTGCAAAGATTTATGAAGAGTATGAAACTTATTTAAGAGAAAACAACTTAGTTGACTTTGATGATCTTATCGCTCTTACATATAGACTCTTAGATGAAAATCCAGAGCTTGCAGAGGCTACATCGAAAAAGTATAATTATATCATGATAGATGAGTATCAAGATACAAATGAGTTACAGCTAAAGTTGCTACAAAAACTTTGTACTTCGCATAACAATATCTGCGTAGTTGGAGATGATGATCAAAGCATCTATGGTTGGCGTGGGGCACATATACGAAATATTATGGAGTTTCATGAAGATTTTGCTGGAACTTCAATATTTAAACTAGAAGAGAATTACCGCTCAAAAGAGCCAATCCTTAAAGTTGCAAATGCGCTAATAGAGCATAATCGCTCAAGACTAGGTAAAAAGCTTATAGCAACAAGAGGCACTGGTGAAGATGTGACTATTTTGAACTCTTATGATGAAAATGAAGAAGCAAGAAAGATAGCTACAATAATAAAAAAACTATTAGATTCAGGTGTTAAGCCTAACGATATAGCAATACTTTATCGTGTCAATGTTTTGAGTCGTTCTATAGAAGAAGGGCTAAACCGTGCAAGAATAGCTTACAAATTAGTTGGTGGCTTGAGATTCTACGATAGAGCCGAGATTAAAGATCTTATAAGTTATATCAGAATAATTACAAACTTCCATGATGATTTTTCTTTTAAAAGAGTTGTGAATAAACCAAAAAGAGGTTTGGGAAAGGCTAGTGTAGATAAGATAGAACTTGCAGCTCACGCTGCATCTTCATCCATCTATGAGTATATAAAAACAGCATCGCTAGATGAACTTGAAGCACTTGTGAAAAAGAAAAATGCAAAAACTCTCAAAGATTTTATAAAAAATCTCGAAGAAGTCTCACGAGTTGCTACTGAGTCAACTTATGAGTTTATAGATGTTTTAGAAGAGACATTTAAGCTAAAAGATATCTACGCTGGAATGGTCGATGAAGCTGAGAGAGTCTTAAATATGGATGAGTTTTACGGACTCTTTCGCGATTTTGTTAAGAAGTCTCCAGAGTCTGGTTTAGATGAGTTTTTAAATGAGTTAACACTTCAGAGTGAGCAAGACCAAGTGGAGGGCGAGAGCATCTATATGATGAGTATTCATGCCT
>CAYWVG010000200.1:0-1699 GCA_964461645.1 uncultured Sulfurimonas sp.
AGTAGCCTATACTCGATACTGAGTCTCTTTAGCTCATCTTCAAACATGCTAAAATACTCTCTAACCTCATTTTTATCATAACCACTCAAAGACAACTCAACATTTGGTTTTTCATCTATAAACATTGGAAGTGAAGAGAGCTCTATATGAGCTGGGACTGCTTTCATCAAAGATATAAGCGTCTCTTCGCTTGTGTTAGCTATAAGTGTTACTCTGTGTTTTAGTGGGCTATTTGAGCATAGTTTTGAGATGACATCTTTTATCATGGGGTGTGCCATCTCAGGAAAGCCAGGCGTAAAGAAAAATCTATCTTCTAAAGAGAAGCCTGACATATTGTTTACAGGATTAAAAAGCAGCTTTGAATTCTCTGGCAAATCTGCCATATGAACTCTGTTTGGATAGGCTCTATCTCCAAATCTGTCTAAGATATCTTTTTCAAACTCTTTATGCCTTATAAGAGGCGCTGATGTAAATATTTTAGCTGCAATCTCTCTTGTGAGGTCGTCAGGTGTACAACCTATGCCACCAAATGAGAACATGATAGACTTTTTATCTGCTTTAATTAGCTTAAAACAGTTTTGAAGTAGTTCTACTTCATCTCTTATTATAAACGACGCAAAGAGGTCGTGACCATACTTTTGTAACTCATCACGAACAAACTTGAAGTGTTTATCCTCTCTTCTAGCATTTAATATCTCAGTTCCTATAATTAGTGCGTAAAAATTCATATATTTAATATCCTTCTTCCATCTCATTTATCTCAGAATCATCATACGGATCCATATGTACTAGCGTGTGTACAGTTTTATCTTCAAAAAGAGCCTTTATCTTCGCTTCAACTCTATCAGTTACAAGATGCGCATCATAGAGAGAGACGCTTACGTTAAAAACAGCATGGACTGAGACGAAGATATGCGAGCCAGAGACTCTAGTAAGAAGATAGTGATAGTCGTTTAACTCTTCTGACTCTAAGACTTCTTGAATCTTTTTTATATCTTCTTCTGGAAGTGCCACATCTAAGAGCATTAAAATTCCATCTTTAATGATAGGAATGACAGAATAAATCATATAAAAAGCTATAAGAACACCTAAGATAGGGTCAATTAACTGCTCACCAGTATATGCAATAAGAGCTAATGCCAAAAGAACTGCACCATTTGAGAAGAGGTCCGTTTTGTAGTGGAGCGCATCAGCTTTTATAACCATGTTATCTGTTTTTTTTGCAACAAAATTTAGGAATAAAACAAGTGCTAAAGTTATTACAAGTGAAGCAGCCATTACCCAGATGCTACTTTGCATAAATGCCATCTCTCTAGGATGTGCGATTTTTACAAGAGCTTCATAGAGTATGAAAATAGCCGAAAAGGATATGATAGTTCCTTCAACAACCGCAGCAAGCGGCTCCATTTTACTTCTTCCGTAATTAAACTTATCATCAGGATTTTTCTCTGCGGTGTTGAGTGCGAAATAGTTAAAGAGCGAGATTATAAGGTCTAAAAAACTATCAATTGCAGATGCTAAGACAGCAATAGAGCCACTTAAAATCCCTACTGTCATCTTCATTAAAACTAAAACAGCCGCAACTGATGTTGAAACCACTGTAGCCTTTTTTTCTAAACGCATAAAAATTCCTTACTTATATTTTTCATTATAATTTTTGGTACAATTGTAACAAAAATTACTGATATAAAGATTGATA
>CAYWVG010000201.1:0-1678 GCA_964461645.1 uncultured Sulfurimonas sp.
CTATCTCAGGAGCTTTTTCTTCATTGATTATAGGTTTCATAGCTGGAAAGAGAAGTACATCTCTAATAGAGTGCTCATTTGTAAGAAGCATCACAAGTCTATCCATTCCTATACCTTGCCCAGCACAGGGTGCCATTCCATAGCTAAGTGCTTCGATAAAATCCTCATCCATTTCATGAGCCTCATCATCACCAGCATCTTTGTTTTCAACTTGAGCCTTAAATCTCTCATATTGATCCACAGGATCGTTTAACTCACTAAAGGCATTTGAAATCTCACGACCAGCGATAAATAGCTCAAATCTCTCTGTAACATCTAAGTTTTTATCACATCTTCTTGCAAGTGGAGATATCTCAACTGGATACTCTGTTATGAAAGTAGGGTTGATAAGTTTTTTCTCAACAAAAGCATCAAAGAGTTCACCTTGAAGTTGACCTAGAGTCATCTCAACATTGGCAGTAAAGTTTCTTTCATTTAAATATTGCACAATTTTTTCTTTATCTTTTGTAATTTCTGGAGGAACATCACCAATAGTTACAAGTGACTCTAGGAGAGGAATCTCACTAAAGTTGTTAAAGTTTATTTCTAAATCTCCATATGGAAGAATAGTAGGAAGATTTAAGTGCTCAAAAAGATAGCGAAAGTACTCTTTTGTAATCTCTATAAGGTCTTTATAATTTTTATAAGCCCAATAAAACTCTATAGAAGTAAATTCAGGATTGTGTGTAGCATCCATGCCTTCATTTCTAAAGTTTCTATTTATCTCAAAAACAGCTTCAAAACCACCAACTATAAGTCTTTTTAAGTAGAGTTCTGGAGCTATTCTTAGGTATCTGTCGATGCCTAAAGCATTATGATGTGTAACAAAAGGTTTAGCGTTTGCTCCACCAGGGATTGGATGCATCATAGGAGTTTCTACCTCTAAAAAGCCTTTATTTTCAAAAAAGTGACGAGTTAAAGAGATAACTTTAGAGCGAATTGTAAATGTTTTTCTAGCATCACAATTCATTATAAGGTCAAGATATCTCTTTCTATATCTAATCTCTTTATCTGTTACACCGTGAAACTTTTCAGGCAGTGGCGAGATAGCTTTAGTTAACATTTTTACTTCAGTAGCATGGAGTGATAGTTCACCTTGGCCTGTTATAAAAGGAAAACCTCCAACTTCAACTATATCTCCAACTTCAAAATGCTTTTTGAAAAATTCATTGTAAAAATCATTAGGAAGATTGTCTCTTGCTACATAGACTTGAAGCATTCCACTTTCATCTTCAATTTTAATAAAACTAGCTTTACCCATCATTCTAAAAAACTTTATTCTCCCACTTATGCGGTAGTGACGCTTTTCATCTCTTTTATTCTCTTTTTCTTCTATATCTGAGTTTACATACAAGTATTTTTTTATAGTTGCACTTCTAGCATTATCATTAGCATATGGATTAAATCCAGCATCTTTTAATATTTGCGCTTTTTCTATTCGTTGCTGTATAAGTTTGTTTTCAAAAGCCAATCTTTTTCCTTTTTATTAATTTATTACGCAAAACGAACAAAGTCCGTCTTGCTACGCTAGCCGCTGTGGCACTAAAGCTTGGTTCTGGCGAACCAGAGGGTTTTACATATCATGCAAAACGAACAAAGTCCGTCTTGCTACGCTAGCCGCTGTGGCACTAAAGCTTGG
>CAYWVG010000202.1:0-1621 GCA_964461645.1 uncultured Sulfurimonas sp.
TCCTCTTGCTAAAGCTATCATATCTACTCTCCCTGCACATCCACATGCAGTTTTGCGTGTATAGCGTGGCCTAATCTTAAGTCAAGCTCATGTTCACCTACAGTTTTGATAGCAATTTTATCTATTATATTTTTTTTATCTATCTCAATATTGTGTTGCTCAAGAAGAGCCTGAGCAACTTCATCTTTAGTTATTGCACCAAAGAGACTACCATTTTGACCTACTTTTTTAGTTATAATAATTTCTAGCTTATCAAGCTTTTTAGCCATCTCTTTTAGACTTGCAATTTCAGCAGCTTCATCAGCAGCTCTTTGTGCTTCATCAGCTCTATGTTGTTCTAAGATTTCTTCAGTAGCGTGTTTTGCAAAGCCTTTAGCAATTAAAAAATTTTTCCCATAACCATCTTTAACCTCTTTAACTTCACCTCTTTTACCTAAAGTTTTTACATCTTTTATCAATAATACTTTCATAATTTTTCCTTTAATTTAAGGGAACTTTTTCCCTATTACAATTTGTTACGCCAAAGGAACAAATCCCTTTATCTACGCTAATACCCCAAGAGTACTCCGTCGTGCGCGCTGAGTGTTTGCTTAGCGCAAAGCTCCAGCAATCTTATTGCTCTTTAGTAGTACTTTCAAATATTTTTAAAGCTTGAACATTTTCGAGACTTTCTAGCTTTAAAATCACACTTGTCTTAAGCAAGCTTAAGCCTCTATACCCGCATCTATTTATCTTACAATCTCTCCATCATAAGCGACTATTCCACGAGTTAGGTTTCCTATTTTTTCATATCCCATATCGCCTAGTATTCTAGCACAGTGAGCTGAACGACTTCCTACATGACAGTAAAGTATGATATTTTCTTTTTTAGATAGTTTTGCATCATCTAGCACTTGAAAAAAGCTACTTGTTGGAACCAACACATCTGCTCCACTTATGTGGCCCATCTGCCACTCCATATGTTCGCGAACATCTACAAGTTTAAACTTTATGAGACCTATCTCTCTCGCTTCTATGAGCAAAAGTAGCTCAGCACCATCAAGTTCAGCTTTATTTACTAGAAGTTGACACTCATCTTTAGTTAAACCTCGAGAGTGAGTGTGTACTACTTCTTCCATTTGCATCTCAAGGCGTTTGTTTGAAGCATATTCTGGTGTGCAAAAAATTCCACAATGACATGTACCATCTTTTGGTATTTCATTTTCTATGGCTGGCTTGCAAGGGCAGACTCTACCATCAACACTGCTTGGTGTATTGCCATTATACTCAACCATAAAACATGGGCAAAATCTCTTGCCATGCATCATCTTATTTCTTGCAAGACCTAGTTGTACACCCTCGTTTACTTCAGCTTCAGGGTTATATTCCCATCCAAATTGAGATAAAACTTTGTCAGTAAAGTCTATAGTTTTTTCTAACTCAGCTTGAAATTCATCAGAGTTTATATCTATCTTTATTATGCTCATACTTCACCTTTATATTTATCTATTTTTTCTAGCTTTTCCCTCGATGATAAATCTTAGAGCATTTAACTTTATAAAGCCCTCAGCATCTTTTTGGTTATATACTTCATCTTCTTCAAAAGTTGAGTACTCTTCTGAGAAAAGTGAAACGCTTGAGT
>CAYWVG010000203.1:0-1621 GCA_964461645.1 uncultured Sulfurimonas sp.
GTATAATTTATAAGTATTTAGTTATAATAAACTAAATTAACAATAAATTAGAGCAAAAAAACATGCAAAAAATATTTGAAAAACTTAACGAATCACAAAGTCAAGCAGTAAAACAATCTGAGGGTCCCGTGCTTATTTTAGCAGGAGCTGGAAGTGGGAAAACTACAACTATAGTTTCTCGTCTTGCTTATCTTATACAGGTTTTAGGCATCCCAGCATCAAACACTCTAACTCTTACCTTTACAAACAAAGCTGCAAAAGAGATGAGAGAGAGAGCGTTGAGTATGATAGGTGATGCATCTTATCCACCTCTACTTTGTACCTTTCATAAGTTTGGACTGCTTTTTTTAAAGTTTCATATTCACCTTTTAAACAGGCAAAACAACTTTGTAGTAATAGATACAGATGACAAAAAAAGAATTATAAAAAAAATAAACTCTGAGATTCCAACTCCACTAATAGCAAGTGAGATCTCAAGATATAAAAACTCACTTCTTACTCCAGACGATGCTTATAAACAAGCCGAATTTTTTAACTATCAGCAGATTGCGAAGATTTATGAAGAGTATGAAACTTACTTAAGAGAAAATAATTTAGTTGACTTTGATGACTTAATAGCCCTTACATATAGACTCTTAGATGAAAACCCAGAACTAGCAATCGCAACTTCAAAAAAATACAACTACATCATGATAGATGAGTATCAAGATACAAATGAGTTGCAATTAAAGTTGTTGCAAAAACTTTGTACTTCTCATAACAATATCTGTGTTGTTGGAGATGATGATCAAAGCATTTACGGTTGGCGTGGTGCGCATATACGAAATATCATGGAGTTTCATGAAGATTTTACTGGTACTTCAATCTTTAAACTTGAAAATAACTACCGCTCAAAAGAGCCAATCTTAAAAGTTGCAAATGCTCTTATAGAACATAACCGCTCAAGACTTGGCAAAAAACTCATTCCAACAAGAGGTGGTGGCGAGGATGTCACTATTTTAAACTCTTATGATGAAAATGAAGAAGCGAGAAAAATAGCTGCAAATATAAAAAAACTTCTAGACTCAGGTGTTAAGCCAAATGATATAGCGATACTTTACCGTGTCAATGTTTTAAGTCGTTCCATAGAAGAAGGGCTTAACCGTTCAAGAATAGCTTACAAATTAGTTGGTGGTTTAAGATTTTATGACAGAGCAGAGATAAAAGATCTTATAAGCTACATACGAATCATTACAAATTTTCATGATGATTTCTCTTTTAAAAGAGTTGCAAACAAACCAAAGCGAGGATTAGGAAAAGCTAGTATAGAAAAGATAGAGCTAGCAGCTCACTCTGCATCTTCTTCTATCTATGAGTATATCAAAACTGCATCACTAGCTGAGCTTGAGGCACTTGTAAAAAAGAAAAATGCAAAGACTTTAAAAGATTTTATTAAAAATCTTGAAGAAGTCTCTAGAGTTGCAACAGAGTCAACTTATGAGTTTATAGATGTTTTAGAAGAGACATTTAAACTCAAAAACATCTATGCTGGCATGGTTGATGAGGCTGAGAGAGTTCTGAATATGGATGAATTTTATGGACTCTTTCGTGACTTTGTTAAAAAATCCCCAGAGTCAGGTTT
>CAYWVG010000204.1:0-1620 GCA_964461645.1 uncultured Sulfurimonas sp.
GATGCTAAAACATCTTGGATTTTTGATTTATCAGACAACATAATTTTATTTTTCACACTTATGTTTTTCTCAAAGAGTTTAGCGTTTAGGGAGCCTGTAACTATGACTATGTCAAAGACTGCATTTATCTCTTTGATAAGCTCTAAGTTTAACTCTTCACTGCTCTCAACGAGTCCTGGTGTCACTATAACTTTTCTACCATCATGAAGCGAACAGAGTCTGATGCTCTCTCTCATACCATCAATGTTGCCATTATAGCCATCATCTAAGATGATTTTCCCACCTGCTACAATCTTTTGCAATCTATGCTCTACTGGATTTAGTTTAGAGACTGCTTTTATAGCCTCTTCTTTACTTAGTCCAAAAGTTTTTGCTATATGTAGAGCTGCTTCTATATTGTTAGCTTGAAATGCACCTAGTACATTTGTATGTAATTTTAAGACTTCATCATCTAACTTCATCTCAAAAGTAGTTCCATCAAGGGTTGCTTCTACATTAAAGACTCCATCACCAAAAAAAGTCACTCTTTCATGTGGTTCATCAGTTACAGAACTATGTATAAAAGCTTTTTTAAGTCTTGGAGATTTCATGATTTCTAGTTTTGCAGCTATGATATTTTTTAAAGATTTAAAGTACTCTATATGCGCCTCGCCAACCTTACCAACAACAACAACTTGAGGCTCTAAAAAAGTTGTTATATCGTATATATCTCCACTCTCTCTAGCCCCTGCTTCACAGATATAAACTTCTATATCTTCATTTAGCGATTCATTAACATCACGCATGATTCCACCTAAGGTATTTACGCTCCTTGGTGTTGCATGTACTCTATACTTTTGTGAGAGTATCTGCTCTACAAAGTTTTTTATGCTTGTTTTACCGTAGCTTCCTGTTATACAGATAATTTCTAGCTCTTTTATAGAGTTTAATTTCTTTTTAGCTTCTTTATAAAATGCCGCAAAAAGAAACTTCTCTATCACAACACTGCCAATATAAGCAAGCGCTATAGGCATGAAAACTCCATAAATTTCACAAGCATCTTTTAATGTACAAAGCACATCTTGAAAAAGAGTTAAAGATACCAATAGTATGAGAAATCTCTTTACACGCCATGTAAGAACAAGCTTTTTATCTAACTTTTTGTACCATACAAATGTTGCAGGAAGAAGTGCAAAGTAAAAGAAGATTGGGAAAAAACCTGCAGTTGTGTAGTAGGCCATCAAGGGGACTAAAAAGTAGATGATATGCCAATGAGGCTTGTGATGTTTTAGTACCACTCTTAAGAGTTTGTAGTCATACCATTGTAAGTTTGTAATAAGATACCAACCCAAAGTTGTAACAAGTAAAACATTTGTAACAAAGGCTAAAAGTAATTCAAAATCCATTATCTATGCTCCAAAGTTTTTAAGAAAATTTTTTCTATCTCAGCAGAGACTTCTTTAGCATGTTTCATAAAAAAGTAGTGATCTCCATCATAGATTTTCAGAGTTGAATCTTTTAGGAGTTTTTGCATTTTATGTGCGATGCTAAGTGGCGTAGCTGTATCTTTATCTCCCCAGCAAAGAAGTGTTTTAGCATCACTTGAGCTAAACTCTTCACTCAAATCTTCATCTATAACAT
>CAYWVG010000205.1:0-1506 GCA_964461645.1 uncultured Sulfurimonas sp.
CAGATATGCCAGATGGTAGCGATGAGAAGTTTAAAGAGATTTCAGAAGCATATAAGCTCATACAAAGCTATATGAAAAACTATAGGTTTTCACTAGATAAAGATGAATTTTACTCTCAAAACCCTCTTGCAAACAGACCTGATGACTGGTTTAGAAGTTTTAACTCTTAACTTCTTCTTTTAGTGAATACTGAAACATTTTCTCCATAGCAATCGCTTCATCTCTTCCATATACTATAATCTCATCGGCAACTTTTAGCTCTTCATTTGGTATTTGATCTTTATACTCAACAAAGTTTAGTATATGCTTGATGCAGTTTAGTCTCGCCTTTTTCTTGTCATCACTCTTTACTATAGTCCATGGTGCAAAGTCTGTATGAGTTTGACTTAGCATCATATACTTTGCAAGTGAGTACTCATTCCAAAGCCTTTGTGACTCTTTGTCAACTTCTGAAAGTTTATACTGTTTTAGTGGGTCTGTCTCTCTTTCTTTAAATCTTTTTGCTTGTTCATCTTTTGAGACAGAGAAGTAAAACTTAAAGATTTTTATCTGCTCCTCTGTTATCATATCTTCAAACTTTGGTGCATCTTTTAAAAACTGATGATGTTGTCTCTCTGAACAAAAGCCCATTACAGGCTCTACCATAGCACGGTTATACCAACTTCTATCAAAAATTACTATCTCTCCAGCACTTGGTAGATGCTGTACATATCTTTGAAAATACCACTGTGTTTTTTCTATCTCACTTGGCTTTTCTAGGGCTACAACTCTAGCGCCACGAGGGTTTAAATGCTCTGTGATTCTTTTTATTGTTCCGCCCTTTCCAGCAGCATCACGACCTTCAAAAATCATAATAACTTTCAAACCATTTGCTTTGATATGGTTTTGCAGCTTTAATAGTTCTACTTGGAGTTTTAAAAGCTCTTTTTCATAAGCGATAGTCTCTTCTTTAACCCATACTTGAACCTTACCTACTTTTTTACTCTCTCTTCTGTCTTTTTCTCTTCTATCGTTTTTACTTTTTCTTTTTTCTTTTTCTTGCACTCTTGTGTCCCTTTTATCCTATAAATTTACCAGTACTTGTAACCTGCGCATCCATTATTTCTATCTCTCTAGCACCAGATATAACAACCTCTGGGTTTGGAGAGTAGTTTAGATGTTCATCTCTGCCTTCATAATTGACTTTATTTAGTATAACTTTTATCGATTCTAATCTTGCAAGTTGTTTGTCTTTTGAGCGAATAATTGTCCATGGAGCATTGTGTGAATGTGTATGTTTTATCATATTGTACTTTGTCTCGGTAAATTCATCCCATTTATCTTGAGCTTGGAGGTCTATCTCGCTAAGTTTCCACTGTCTAAGTGGATCATTTTGTCGTCTCTCAAACCTTCTAGCTTGCTCATCTTTTGTTACACTGTAGTAGAGCTTTATAAGTATGATGCCTTGACGGACAAGATCATTTTCAAAACCCTTAACACCTTTCATAAAGTCGTCATATTCTTTTT